>NZ_JAQUWN010000001.1:0-101143 GCF_028692895.1 Pseudodesulfovibrio sp. | reverse complement strand
GGCCACGTCCACCAGCCCGCCCGAGACCACGGCCCGCGTGCTCCGCGCCCTGGCGAAGTTGTTGAACAGGATGAACCCGAAGACCGAGAAGATGACGCAGCCGACCAGCAGGTAGATCAGGGCCCGGCCCAGAAAGGAGCACTTGAACTGGCGGCGCTCGCTCAGGCTCAGGGGCACGTCGGTCTCCACCGGCGTGGTGGAGGCCTCCACCCGGGCGATCATGCCGTCGATGTCGTCCAGCTTCCCCTCGATGCTCGCCTTGATGTAGGTGGAGAGCAGGGCCTTGCTTCGGTCCGGCAGAGAGTCGAAGGAAAAACCGACGCTCTCCTCGCCCTGGCGGCGCACCCGGGCCACGGCGTCAAAGGAGATTTCCATCTCCTGCAGGGGCAGGATGAAGGTGACCCGGCCGGACCACCCCTCCGGGATCATCCCCTTGGGAATGGCCGCCTTGAACCCCTGCATGGACCAGTCGAGCACGCCGAAGAGGCGGCCCTTGACGTTGACCTTGGCGGGCAGGGAGATGCGGGGCGACTTGCGTTGCGATTTTTCTTCGAGGCGTATGGGCATATGGTCAAAGAATACCGCAGGCAAAGGCGAAAGACAATGATTACCAGTGCCGTGTACCCCCTCGCGAAACAAGGGCTGGCGCTCGGCCAGGCTCACGCCCGACTCGGGCGGCCGGTCCACGGACCGGGGTGACGATGCCGCCCCGGCGGGTCACGGCCAGGGCCGGGGCGCTCTCCAGGCCTTGCGCATACAGGGGTTGGACAGCCGCTCGATCACGAGGTTCTCCGGCGCTTGCATGGACAGGGAGCCTGTCACCGGTGTAGGAAGGTGGCGATGGCGAACCTTTTTTTGCATCCGACACGACCGAGGAGGCGGGCATGTTCGACTTTCTGCGCTGGAACCTGCTGAAGCTGGACGCCGCCCCCGGCACCCTGATCTATGCGGGGGAGGCGCGCGACTTCGCGCCCTCCATCACCCACTGCGCCTACGACGCGAAGTCGCTGGACGAGCACCGGGAGACAAGCGCAGGGTTCGCGCCCGATCCCGCCCGCATGAACCTGCTGGTGGTCACCGGCGTGCACCAGCCGGAGCTCATCAAGGAACTGGCCGCCAACCTGGACCTGCCGCTCCTCTACACCGAGGACGTGCTCAACACCGGCCAGCGCCCCACCCTGGCCTGGGCCGACCAGCACACCGGGTTCGTGGTCATGCGCCACCTGATGGTTGTGGACGGCCAGGTGGTCAACGAGCAGGTCTCCATGCTCTGGCGCGAGGGGCTGGTGGCGGTCTTCCTGGAGCGGGAGAGCGGGCTGCTGGACGGCGTGCTCGAACGCATCCGCCAGGGACGGGGCCGCATCCGCAAGGCCGACGCCACCTACCTGATGGCCGCCGTCCTGGACGCCCTCGTGGACAGCCACACCCTGGCCCTGGCCGCCATCGGTGATCTGGCCCAGGACCTGGAGAACCGGCTGACCGCAACCCTCTCCGACGCGCTCCTGGGCGAGCTCTACGAGCTCAAGCGCGAGACCATCCTGGCCCGCAACGCCCTGATGCCCGAACGCGACATCTTCAAGGGGCTGCTGCGCGACGACGCCGAGGTGCCGGACGACGTCCTGCCCTACATCCAGGACACGGCGGGCCACCACGAGCAGACCCTGGAGGGCGTGGTCTCCCTGCACGACATCCTCAAGTCCATGATCGACTACCAGATCTCGCTCATCGGCATCCGGACCAACAAGGTCATGCAACTGCTCACCGTGACAGCCACCATCTTCATTCCCCTGACCTTCATCGCCGGGGTCTACGGCATGAACTTCCGGCACATGCCCGAGCTTGGCTGGCGCTACGGCTACCACGCCGTCCTGGGCCTGATGCTCGCGGTGGGCGTGGGCATGTTGTTGTATTTCAAGCGCAAGAAGTATCTGTAATACGCGCCGTATGCAAAAAAAGACGCCCCCGGCCGCCGGCGGCCGGGGGCGTCCGTTCGTCCGGGACAGGGAAATCAGTCCGAGTACTGGCTCCGGATCGCCAGGATCTCGTCCAGGCGCTTCAGGAACACGTCGTAGACGGCGGGGTCGAAATGGGTGCCCCGGCCCTCGGCCATGATGCCCAGGGACTTCTCCACGGAGAAGGCCTCCTTGTACGGCCGCTTGCTGGTCAGGGCGTCGAAGACGTCGGCCACGGCGCAAATGCGGCCCGCCAGGGGAATGTCCTCCCCGCTAAGGCCCGAGGGATAGCCGGTGCCGTCCCACTTCTCGTGGTGGCACAGGGCGATGATCGCGCCCATGTTCACGTAGTCGGAGTCGCCCGCGCCCAGGATTTCCGCGCCGATCTCGGTGTGGGTCTTCATGATCTCCCACTCGTCCGGGTCGAGCTTGCCGGGCTTGAGCAGGATGTGGTCCGGGATGCCGATCTTGCCGAGATCGTGCATGGGGCTGCTCTTGAGGAGGAGCTCCACCTCGTCATCGTCCAGCCCGAGGCCCTGGGCGATGACCGCACAGTAATTGCTCATGCGCTGGATGTGCGCCCCGGTCTCCTCGTCCTTGTACTCGGCCGCGGCGGCCAGGTAGACGATGGTGTCCTGGTGGGACTTCTTCATCCGCTTGAGGGCCAGGCGCAGCTCCTGGGTCCGCTGCTCCACCATCTGGTTCAGCTCGGACTCGAAGCGCAGGATTTCGTCCTGCTTGGCCTTGAGCCGGAGCATGGAGCCGACGCGCACCTGGAGCTCCAGGGCGTCCACGGGCTTGGTGATGAAGTCGTTGGCCCCGGCCTCCACGGCCCGCAGGCGGTCGTTTTTCTCGGAAAGGGTAGTGACCATTATCACGGGGATGTTCTGGGTCTCGGCGTTTCGCCGGATGGCCCGGACGAACTCGAAGCCGTCCATCTCGGGCATCATCACGTCCGAGAGGACCAGGTCGATGGTCCGGTCGAGCATCTCAAGGGCGAGGACCGCGTTCTCCGCGCTGATAACCTCGTGGCCCATGAGGTTCAGGTGGCGCTTCAGCAGCAGGAGGTTATACGGCTCGTCGTCGACAATCAGTATCTTGGCTGGATCGCTCATCATTTCTCCGGACCGACGCAACTGTCGCTGGGGATGACGACGTGGAGGACCGTGGCGTTCTCCGCGTCCGATGTCTCCATGCGCACGGAGTAGCCCATGGCGTCGGCCAGCATCTTGGCGGAATAGGTTCCCAGGCCGGTGCCCGACTTCTTGCCGTAGGTCTTGTATTTCTGGAAGAAGCTCTTGCGGATGGGAGGGGGCACCACGCCGGTGTTGCGGATGGATATATGACATCCGTCGGCGCAGTCAACCTTGACGGAGATGTCCCCGCCCGGAGGCGAGGCCTCGATGGCGTTGGAGAGCAGGTTGGAGAGCAGGGAGTAGATCAGGCTGTCCTCGGACTGGATCCAGTAGGTCTGGTCCTCGCGCACGGGTTCGCCGTCAAAGGTCACGATCAGCCGCTGCCGCTTGGCGCTGAGCTTGGACTGGAACTCCACCATCAGCTCCAGCAGGCAGGCGGCCAGGTCCACCCTGCGGGGATAGTATTCGTACTGGCCGGTCTCCATCTTGAAGAAGTCCAGGGAGAGGTCGATCAGGCGCAGCATCTTCCGGGCCGCGCGGGTGATGGCCCGGGTAAGCTCCAACTGGTCCTCGGTCAGGTTGCCCTCCATCTCGATGAGGACGGGGAAGCCGATGATGGCGTTGAGCGGCGTCTTGAGGTCGTGGCGCATGATCCGGTCCACGTCCCCCTTGAGCTGCTCCAGCTCCTTCTTCTCGGTGATGTCGTTCTGCACGCCGACATAGTGGGTGATCTCGCCGTGCCGGTCGTAGACCGGCGAGATGCGGGCGGCCATCCAGAACCGGGTGCCGTCCTTGCGCCGGTTGAGGATCTCGCCGGACCAGGACATGCCCCCGGCGATGGTCTTCCACAGCTCCGCGTAGAAGACGGGCTCATGCAGCCCGGACTTGAGGATGCGCGGGTTACGGCCCACGGCGTCCTCGTAGGAATAGCCCGTGAGCTGGGTGAAGCTCGGATTGACGTAGATGATGTCGCCGTCCTTGTCGGTGACGATGACCGACGAGGAGGCGTTCTTGATGGCCTTGGACAGGACGAGCAGCTCCTGCTCGCGCTTGCGGCGCTGGGTCACGTCCTCGGTCACGGCCACGAAATGGGTGGGGTTGCCCTCGGCGTCGAGCAGCGGCGAGATGGACGCCCGCTCCCAGTACTCGGACCCGTCCTTGCGCCGGTTGCAGATCTCGCCGCGCCAGATCTTGCCCCGCAGCAGCCGCTGCCACATGCCCCGGTAGAAATTGACGCCGTGCCTGCCGGACTTGAGAATCCGGGGATTCCTGCCCAGCACCTCGCCGCGCAGGTAGCCGGTGAGGTTGGAGAAATACGGGTTCACGTACTCGATCGCGCCGTTCACGTCCGTAATCATGATGGAGATGGAGGCGCGCTCGATGGCGTTGGAGAGCTTGGCCAACTCGCGGGTCCGCTCCTCCACCTGGGCCTCCAGCTCTTCGGAGTGGCGCCGGACCCGCTGATGCAGCCGGGCGTTGGCCAGTCCCGTGGCCACCACAGAGGCCACCGAGCAGAGGAAGGATTCGCTCTCGGCGTATTCCCGGTCCTCGCGGGAGCCGACGCCGATGACCCCAAGGACCTCCTCGCCCGCCACCAGGGGAATGGCCGCGTGGGAGCGGATGCCGGCCTCGCGCCACTCGCTGCGCAGGTAGCTGCGGTCCGCGTCCCGCTCGCGCGAGAAGACCGGGGAGCGGGTCTTGACGGCCAGGCCGCAAAGGCTCTCCCCCAGGTCGGACCGCATCTCGTGGAATGCCGGGGCCAGCGGGATGCTGGAGCGCAACCCCATGTTGACGATGGACTCGCCCTCCAGGGTGAAGAGCTGCACCAGGTCGCACTCGACGATGCGCCGGAGGTTGTCCAGGGCCGCGTCCACCGTGGCCTCCATGGAGAGGCTCGCGGCAACGGCCCGGCCGAGGTGGTTCAGGACCGTGAGCTCCTCGTTCCTGGTCCGCAGCCGCTCGGACAGGAGCACCTGCTCGTGGATGTCCACGTGCGTGCCGACCAGCCTGACGGGCTTTTCCTCGGCGTCGCGCTCGACGATGCGGCCCCGGGAGAGTATCCAGCGCCATTCGCCCTTGCCGTCGCGCACGCGGTACTTGATATTGAACGGTTCGCCGCGTTCCAGATGGGCGCGCACCATGTCCAGGGCACGCTCCAGGTCGTCCGGGTGGATCAGGGATTTCCAGGCCTCGGCGCGGGGTTCGAATTCCTCCGGGGCGTGACCGATCATGGTGAAATTGCGCGGGGAATAACGGGCTTCGTCGGTGCGGACATCCCATTCCCACACCCCGTCGTTGGAGGCCTCGATGGCGAGTTCGTACCGGCCGTCGCACTCGCCGACGCGTTCCCGGTACATCTCGAGCTCGCTGACCAGTTCCTCCCTGGACATACTTTGCAAAGATTTCATCTTTCCCGCCTGAATCCTAATCGTGCAGGAGCCTTGGTCCGAAAGCTCCCCCCGGCGAAATGCCTCCGTGCCGGGCCTCAATTCGTCCTTGGCCGATCTTCCCCCCAATGACCTTCCGCGCAGGCGCACTTCGCTCACTACGTCTCCACGATCGTGATACCTGCTCATATAAGCAACTGCACTATCTGGTCTTCACTGTCAACAATCCTATTTTCACATTAATTCCGCCGAACACGCAAAACCGCCCCCGGACGGGCGTCCGGGGGCGGCGGTTTGCGCATGTGGAGAGGCGGTCAGCGGGAGGACGCCTCGCCGCGAAGGGGCAGGACCTTGAACCGGCCGCCCCGGACGACGGGATCGCCCTCATAGCCGAGCTTCTTGAAGTCGAGGTAGTCCGTGACGCCGATCAGCTCGTCCACGTCGCGGCCCATGACCTTGAGCAGCCCGAAGTCCGCGCCCTGTTCGGCCAGGACCCGGAACTTGGCGTCGCGCCCGTCCTGATGGCAGCGGTCGCAGGTCCGGTCGCCCTTCAGGCTCTCGTGGCACTGCGCGCAGGAGAGCGCGTGCTCCCTGGGCATGACCTCGTGCTCGATGCGCCAGTACATGTGCGTGGCCACCCACATGTACTCTCCGCTATACGGCAGCTTCGCCTTTTCCATCCCCTCCTTGAAGGCCGCCTGCCAGTCCAGGTTCTTCCAGTAGGCGGACTTGTCGTCCTTGCCGTAGGGGAAGAGGTGCGGCACCAGCAGATAGCGGTACTTGGCGTCCGCGGGCTGGATGCCGGCCATGATCTTGAACGGCGTGATCTTGGAGTGCGGGTCGCGGATGGAGCCCACGGGCTCGGTGATGTTGGTCACCACCATGGCCGCCTTCTGCCCGGGCGTGAGCTTCTCGCCGGGCAGGAAGCCCTTGGCCTCGGGGTTGATGGGATCGCCCAGCAGGCGGCGCTCCATGAACCCGTTGTACCAGGCGTAGGAGGGCTTGGCCGCCTCCTTCCAGCGGAAGTCGCCCTTCATCCAGTTGTAGTCGGGCTTGCCGTATTTGTCCTTGTGGACCTGGCGCTGCTTGTCGCCCGCCGTGGACCAGTCCCACCACGTCTTGGTGGCGGCGCACTTGGAGTAGATGGGCGAGTGGCAGGTGTTGCAGGCCACGGTGGCGCAGTGCTTGTTCAGGTGGGGATCAAGCAGGGGGTTGTCGTGATGCGGCTTCGAGGTATGGCAGTCCTCGCAGGAGCGGGACCCCTCGGCCACGGGCACGGAGGTGGACCGGCCCGATATCTTGTGGTTGCGGGTCTTGTGGCATTCCACGCACTGGAAGTCGTAGCCGCCCATGTGCACGTCGCAGTTGCGGTCCGGCCAGTTGAGTTGCGCGCTCATGTCCGCATGCTTGACCGCGTCGCCGCCGCCGCCGCTGAAGTGGCACACGCCGCAGGTCTTGCGGCTCGTGGGCCCCACGTTTTGCGCCACGTAGACCATGTCCACCCCGGGATCGGGCATGCCCGCCTTGGGCGGGGCCTTCCTGTAGCTGCCCGTGGAGTCGTGGCAGACCAGGCAGTCCATGTTCTCGGTCCTGGTGAAGTCGAAGGTGTCGTCCTTCCACCCGTATCCCGCGTGGCAGGAGGTGCAGCGCGACAGGTTGCTGATGGCCGAAAGGCAGAAGTTGTTCAGCGTGGTCGTGCCCTTGCCGGACATGACGCTCCTGCGGTGCTCCACGGTGAACGGCGACGGGCCGCGCCACAGCCAGTGGGCCGAGGTCAGCATGTCCTGGCCCGCGTCCTCGTGGCAGCGCAGGCATTCCTTCGTCACCTGCTGCGGGGTGGGGTTGTCCGGCAGCTTGACCAGGTCCTTGTGGTCCACGGGCATCTTGCCGTGGCAGCCCTCGCAGCTCACCGGGCCCTTCTTCATCCGCTCGTGGCAGTTCATGCACTGGAGGTGGTAGGCCGCCTTGAGGCCCACGCGCCCCTGCTCCCGCTCGGCGAACGCCTCCTGATGGCAAGCGCGGCAGGCCACGGTCTCCGAGGCCTCGGGATCGGCCGGGCGGTAGTGGTGGCAGGCCGCGCAGTCGCCGTCCAGCACGGCCGCGTGCTTGGCGTGCATGAAGCGCACGGGCCCGTACTTGGACCCGAAGGTGTCCACCATCGGGCTGTCCAGCAGCAGGTAGCCGTGCTTGAGGTCCTTGAGCCCGACGCCCAGGTTCCGCAGCCGCTGCTGCCGAAGCGGCAGGTCCTCCCGCAGCACGTCCTTGACGTAGGGGTATTGCTTGCGCGCCAGTTCCATGGCCTTGACCTGGTCCGGCGCGGTCCAGCCCTCGGGCATGGGGATCAGGTCCTTGCGCGACTTCTCCACGGGCTTGTCCGCAGCCTTCGCCGCCGGAGCGGAAGCCGAGGCGGTCTGGGCCGGAGCCGTGGTTGCCGGAGCCGGCGTCGTGGCGGCCGGGGCCAGCACGGCCAGGCCAAGGACCACAACGGCCGCAAACGCGAGCCATCCCAGCGTATTGCTCTTCATCGGGACACCTCCTCACGTTGGGCGGAAAGGACCGGGAACCACGTCACCGCGACCCGGTACAGGAAGAAGATGGTCGCCACGGCGCCCACGGTGACCAGGATTTCGCCGATGGCCGGATAGTACGGCTCGGTGGCGTAAGGCGCCTTGAACGAGACCACGAACACGTTGAACCGGTTGAGCAGCACGCCCGACACGATCAGCAGCGAGGCCGTGAACAACAACCGCCGCGACGCGCGCACCGCCCTGAAGAGCAGCATGCACCACGGCAGGGCCACGCCCAGCCCGACCTCGGTCAGGAAACTGTTTGACTGGGCCGAGCCGTCCAGCAGCGTCCGCCACGCGTCGCGATAGACCAGGTCGCCGACCTTGATGGCCATGTACACGCCCAGCAGCAGGATCGTGATCCGGGAGAGCGGGGCCAGCACGTTCATCTCGGACTCCAGCTTCAGCGAGCTGGTGGCGATGGTCGTCTCCACGATGACCATGGGATAACCGACCGCGAAGGCCGAGGTCAGGAACAGCAGCGGCAAAAGCTGCGTGTACCACAGCGGCGACATCTTGGTGGGCGCGATGACCAGCAGCGTGCCCAGGCTCGACTGGTGCATGCAGGAGAGCACCACCCCGAGGATGATGAAGAACCACATGGTTTTGTCCAGCATCCGGTTCAAAATGGCCAGGGGCGCGAAACGGCTCCCCCATCGCTCGGCCAGCACCGGGATGAACTCGATCCACAGCACCGTCACGTAGGTCATGACGCACATGGCCACCTCGAACAGCGCGGAATTGTGGTTCTGGTAGACCACCGGCTTCCAGATGGCCCAGGACCGGCCGATGTCGAAACACACGGCCAGGGCCACAAAGGTGTAGCCCAGCGCCGCCGAGAGCAGCGCGGGCCGGGTCACGGCCTCGTAATAGCGGCGGCCCATGATGTGGGCCAGAAACGCCGTGGTGAACCCGCCCGCGGCCAGGGCGACGCCCGAGGCCACGTCCAGGCCGATCCAGATGCCCCACGGATAATGGTTGTTCAGGTTGGTCACCGCGCCGAGCCCGAAGGTGTAGCGGAAAACCAGGGTCACGAACATGGCGAACATCAGCGCCGCCATGACCAGCGTGCCGGGCGTCCAGAAGGGACGCGCCACGGGATACGGCTTATGACTCATGTCCGCCCTCCTCGCCTTCCCCGCCCTTGCGGGAGGTGACGCGCATGACCGCCCCCAGGGCCCCGAACAGGACCAGCGGCGACCACAAATAGCTGAACAGCGAATGCTGGATCGTCTCCGTGGCCTTCGGCATGGGCGCCTCGGGCAACGTCTGGAACCCCGCGCGCTCAAACGGCACGCCGGATACGTACATCCAGCTCGTGCCGCCCACCTCGCGCTCGCCGTACACATGATCCACATACCGCGACGGGTTGCCCCCGATCCGCTCGTGCGCCTGCTTCACCAGCTCCGAACGCCTGCCGAAGGTGATCGCCTCCACCGGACAGATGGACGCGCACCCGGGCTTGCCGCCCTCCTTCTCGATGCGCTCGAAACAGAACGTGCACTTGCGCACCCTCGGCGTGATCGGGTCGTGATACTCGTAAGCCGGGATCTCGAACGGACACGCGGCCATGCAATACCGGCAGCCGATGCACTTGTTCACGTCGTAATGCACCGCCCCGTTCGCCTTCTTGGTCAACGCCCCGGTGATGCAGGCCGACGCGCACGCCGGGTCCTGGCAGTGCATGCACTGCACCTTCACATAGACCGGCACCGGTCTGTCGCGGTCATCCATCTTGCCGGGATAATAGCGGTTCACCACAGTGAACGCCTTGTCGTCCGGCCGACGCTTGCCGTCCAGAACCGTCAGGTCGTCAAACCTCGCCTCCGGCTCGGGCAAATGATTCACCTCGTTGCAGGCCTGCTCGCACTTGCGGCACCCCACGCAACGGGTCATATCCACCAGGCACCCGTAGGGATCGGGCGGAGCCTTGGATTCCCAGGCCTCCGCATTCCCCGGCGCGACCGCGGCCGCCCCCGCAGCCCCCAGCGCACCCAAAAAAGTTCGGCGTGATACTGTCATTTTTCCTCCTCCTGAATTATCAGGCGCTTACATGCCATTTTCGCATCAAGCCTAAAAGAAAAACGAAAACGCCGCATTGATGGCCGTCAATTTTTGTGAAACTTCTTGCCCATGGACAACTTCAAATTGCTGCGCCAGATCCCCCTCTTCGCCGACCTCGACGACGACGCCGTGCGCGCCCTGGCCGTGCGCGCCCGCATCCGCGCCTTCGAAACCGATCAACGCATCGTCAACCAGTCCGATTCCATCCAGGCCTTCTACATCATCCTCTCCGGCCGCGTGAAAATCTTCCGCTCCAACTCCGAAGGCAAGGAACAAATCCTCTACCTCATCGAGGCCGGACAACCCTTCTGCTTCTGCACGGCCTTCACCGACAAGCCCTACCCCGTCAGCGTCACCGCCCTGGAGGAGAGCATCGTCGCCGATATCCCGGCCCCGGCCATGGAAGACCTCGCCCAACAACACCCCCTGCTCATGCTCAAGATCATGCAGACCCTCGCCGGACGACTCCTCGAAGCCATGAACCTCGTGGAATCCCTCTCCCTGCGCTGCATCCCCCAACGCGTCGCTTCCTTCCTCCTGCACGAGGAACACGCCGCCCCCTCCCCACCCGGCCAACCCTTCACCCTCTCCATCTCCCACCGCGAAATGGCCAAAATCCTCGGCACTACACCCGAAACCCTCTCCCGTACCCTCCAAAAACTCAAAAAAGACCGCCTCCTCGAATCCTCCGGCCGCACCATCCGCATCCTCGACCGCGACGGAATGCTGCGCGTGGATTAGGCGGGGCGCGGGAGGCATTCTTCCTTCCTTCCCCCCTTCTTCCGCCTCAATAGGCGGCCAGCCCCTTTTCATCGAGGATGCGCACCATGTTGCCATCGACTTCGAGGACGCCGTCTTCGTTCATTTTGCGCAGGGCCCGGGACAGGGCTTCGGGAGTGACGCCGATGATCTTGGCGAGCTCGCGGTGGGAGATGTCGAGGGTGACGGTGCCGCCCGTGTGTCGGCCGAGGAAGTAGGCGGCCAGTCGGGAGGGGATCTGCTTGAGGGAGAGGGAGTCGATCATGTCCATGGCTTCTTTGAGGCGTCGGGCCATGACGCGCATCATGTTGAGCAGGATGGAGGGGTCTTCGCGGACCATGGATTCGAACTGTGCGGGGTGGACGAAGAGGATCTGGCTGTCTTCGAGGGCGGAGAGGTTGGCGGGCAGCCGGCCGTCGGAGAAGGAGGAGCAGAGGCAGAAGGGTTCGCCGGGGCCGAAGACGAAGATGGTCTGTTCCCTGCCTTCTTCGGAGACCTTGAAGAGTTTGACCTTTCCGGAGAGGAGGACGTGCAGTCCTCGGGCGGCGTGATCTTCGGAGAAGAAAAGGGCCTTTTTGGCGATGCGGGTGACGGTGGCGTGTTCGGCCAGCCGGTCGAGCTGTGCCGGATTCAGGGAGGCGAAAAGGGGGAAGTCGCGGATTGCGTCCCGCAGGGTGGTCTTGTCCATGCCGTCTCGCTTGTTTTGAAAAAACGGGGCCCTGTTGATCGAGATCAATGCGGGCCGTGACGTTTGGGGCCAGAGTGGGGTCGAATCAAAGGAGGTACGCCATGTCGAGCGTCAACGTACACTGCCCGTATTGTTCCACTGGTCAGGCCGTGGATACCCACGGCGACTTCCGGCCCTTTTACGTCAATTGCGCGGATTGTTCCAGGCGGTTCATCGTCGAGCCGGTGGAAAGCGGGGTGGTCGTGTATCGCGACGGGGAAGCGCCCTGCTGTTCCGACCCGGAGTGCCGCGCCACCGAGATGGGCGCGTCGGGCAACGAGTAGCCGCGTCCGGGGAGGAATGCCATGAACATTTTGCGAAAAATATCGTCCAACCTGATTGTCGCCATCCCGGTGATGATGGCGGCGGGCTTTGCCTATGGATTCCTGGCGAACGCGGCATGGCTCAAGCATCTGATCGTGCCGTTCACCTTTCTGATGGTGTATCCGATGATGGTGACGCTCAAGGTGCGCAAGGTTTTCGAGGGCGGGGACGGCAAGGCCCAGGTCCTGACGCAGCTCATCAACTTCGGGGTGATCCCGTTTTTGGCGCTGGGGGCGGGCATGGCGTTCTTTGCGGACCGGCCGTACATGGCGCTGGGGCTGTTGCTGGCCGGGCTGGTGCCCACCAGCGGCATGACCATCTCGTGGACCGGGTTCGCCAGGGGCAACATGTCGGCGGCGGTGAAGATGACGGTCATCGGCCTGGTCATCGGCTCGCTGGCCACGCCGTTTTACGTCAAGGCGCTCTTGGGCGCGACCATCGAGATCAACCTGGCGGCGGTGTTCAGGCAGATTCTGTTCATCGTCTTTTTGCCCATGGCGCTGGGCTACGCGACCCAGCGGCTGCTGGTGAGGAAGTACGGGCAGGCGGATTTCCAGAAATACATCGGGCCCCGGTTCCCGCCGCTCTCGACGTTGGGCGTGCTGGGCATCGTTTTCGTGGCCCTGGCGCTCAAGGCCCGGACCATCGCGGCCGCACCCGAGGTGCTGCTGGACATCCTGGTTCCGCTGCTGTTGCTCTACGGCATGAACTACCTGCTCAGCACGGTGACGGGCAGGCTGCTCCTGCCGCGCGGCGACGCCATCGCCCTGGTCTACGGCTCGGTGATGCGCAACCTGTCCATCGCCCTGGCCATCGCCATCAACGCCTTTGGCGCGCACGGGTCCGACGCGGCCCTGGTCATCGCCATGGCCTACATCGTCCAGGTCCAGTCGGCGGCCTGGTACGTGCGTTTCACGCCCCGTATCTTCGGCCCGGAGCGGGAGGCCGAACCGGCCGGGGCATGAGCCCGCCGTTTTTCCCTGCCGATCAACAACATCCTCACCCCCTGAAAAGCCTCCGCCCGGCGGGGGCTTTTCCCTTCTACAGGAACAGCGCACAGGCCGTGGCCCCGACCATGGACGCGGCCAGGACGCCGGTCACGGCCCGGCTCGCCCGGGACGAGGAAAAGGCGCGCGTCAGCGACGCCCCGGCCAGGCCCCACAGGCTGTGGGCCGAGACCTGGAAGAAGAGAAAGGTCAGCACGAACACGGCCACGCGCACGGAAAAGGGCCAGCCCGCGCCCGCCAACTGGCTGAACCCGACCACGGACATGGCCCAGCTCTTGGGATTGGTCGGGTGCAGCAACGCCCCGTGGACGAAGGTCAGCCGGTCCGCGCTCCCGGCCGGGCCCACGCGCATGGTCACGATCTTCCAGGCCAGGTAGAGGATATAGGCCATGCCCGCCGCGCGCAGCCCCCAGGCCGCCTGGGGCGAGGCCAGGAGCAGCCCGCCCAGCCCGAACCCCACCAGCAGGTTCAGCGACACCGCGCCCACCGTGGTCCCGGCCAGAAACGGCAGCGCCGCCCGGAACCCCCGGCTCTGGCCGATGGCCATCATGGACAGGTTCCCCGCGCCAGGCGTCCCGGTCATGACGATGACAAACAACACGAAGGCCACATACCCGTCCGGCATCTTCCCGCCCTCCCTCTTCGCTGCCCGGCCAGCGCCGCCGGGGCCGATCCCCGGCCCGCGCCGGGACCCGTCATCCCAGCCGTGTACGGTTGACATTGTGTGGCGTCAATGAAAGTATTGTTTGCATGACAATGTATGTGCCGACCTTGGGTGGGGGCGACCGGCCGCTCTACCTGGCCCTGGCCGACGCCATCGAACGCGACGTGGCCTCGGGCGCGCTGCCGCCCGGCGCGCGGCTGCCCACCCACCGCGAACTGGCCGACGGCCTGGGGCTCAACGTCTCCACCGTGACGCGCGGCTACCGCGAGGCCGAGAAGCGCGGCCTGGTCTCGGCCACCGTGGGGCGCGGCACCTTCGTGGCGTCGGACGCCACCGCCGCCACGGCCATGGTCGCCTTCGAGCCCGCCGCGCCGGGCACCATCGACATGGGCCTGGCCTCGCCGCTCCACCACCTGGACCCGGACCTGGCCGGCGGGTTCCGCCGCATCGCCCGGCGCAAGTCGCCCGAGTCGCTCCTGCGCTACACCGACCCGCGCGGCCTGCCCGAACACCGCGAGGCCGGGGCCGCCTGGGCCGCCCGATACGGCGTGAAGACCAACGCCGCCAACGTCGTGGTCTGCGCCGGGTCCCAGCACGCCCTGACCTGCTGCCTGACCGGCCTCTTCCGCCCCGGCGACCGCATCGCGGCCGACGCCCTGACCTACCCCGGCATCAAGACCCTGGCCTCCATGCTCGGCATCCGCCTGGCGCCCATCGCCATGGACGACCAGGGCATGCTGCCCGACAGCCTGGACGCCGCCTGCCGCCGCGACCCCATCAAGGGCGTCTACCTCATGCCCGGCGTGCAAAACCCCACAACGCTGACCATGCCCCCCGCCCGGCGCGAGGCCGTGGCCGGCCTGGCCCGCAAGCACGACCTCATCCTCATCGAGGACGACGCCTACGCCCTGACCGCGCCAGAACGCCTGCCTCCCGTGGCCTCCCTGGCCCCGGAACGCACCGCCTTCGTGGCCGGGCTCTCCAAATCCGTGGCCGCCGGACTGCGCATCGCCTTCCTCGCCGCGCCCCGCCCCTTCCTCAAGCCCCTGGCCCAAAGCGTGCTCAACACCATCTGGATGGCCCCGCCCCTCAGCGCCGAGCTCGCCGCCGCCTGGATCAACGACCGGACCGCCGACCAGATCATCGAAACCAAACGCGCCGAGGCCGCCCGGCGCTACATGCTCGCCTGCAACGCCTTTGAGAACCTGCGCTTCCGGGGCAAGAGCGGCTCCTTCTTCCTCTGGCTCGACCTGCCCGAACCCTGGACCGGCCAGGCCTTCGAAAACCGCGCCCGCCAACGCGGCGTCAACACCTTCGGGGCCCAGAAATTCGCCGTGGGCGAGACCCCGCCCCCCCGGGCCGCCCGCATCTCGCTCACCGGCGAAAACGACCTCGAACGCTTCAAGACCGGCCTCGCCATCCTCGCCGACATCCTGCGCGAAACCCCCTGACCGGCCGCCCTCCTCTTTCCCCTTCCCGCGCCTTGACATCGCGCGACGCCGATGAAACGGTTGTCCATGGAAAACGAAAAGCCAGCTTCCCCCGACGGCGGCAATGTGGAACTCGGCAGCGTCTCGCCACTGCCCCACCTGGACCCGGATCCGACCACGGCCTTCGCCCGCATCGCCGAACGCGGCAACGCCGCCGGGCTGCTCCGTTGCGCTGACCCGCGCGGCCTGCCCGAACACCGCCGGGCCGGCGCCGAATGGGCCGCCCGCTTCCTGCTCGACGCCAAACCCGGCGAGGTCGTCATCTGCGCCGGGGCCCAACACGCCCTGGCCTGCTGCCTGGCCGCCCTCTCCCAACCCGGCCACCGCATCGCCGTCGACCCGCTGACATATCCCGGCCTCATCGCCCTGGCCGCCACCTTCGGCCTGCACCTCATCCCCGTGCCCATGGACGACCAGGGAATGCTCCCCGACCGGCTCGACGCCCTGTGCCGCAACCATACCATCCACGGCCTCTACCTCATGCCCGGCGCGCACAACCCCACCGGCGTCCGCATGCCGCCCGGCCGACGCGAAGCCCTGGCCAGCCTGGCCCGCAAGCACGACCTCCTCGTCATCGAGGACGACGCATACGCCCTGACCGACCCGGACCGCACCCCGCCCGTGGCCGCCCTCGCCCGCGAACGCGCCTTCTTCATCGCCGGACTCTCCAAAACCCTCGCCCCCGGCCTGCGCATCGCCTACCTCGTCACCCCGCCGCACCAGAGCAAAACCCTCGGCCGGTCCGTGGAGAACTCCCTGCGCATGACCCCGCCCCTCACCGCCGAGATCGCCGCCGCCTGGATCATGGACCATACCGCCGACCAGGTCCTCCAGGCCAAACTCGCCGAAACCGCCCGGCGAAACGACCTCGCCCGCGACACCCTCGGGCTCCTCCCCGCCCGCTACCGCCCGCACCAGTTCTTCCTCTGGCTGCCCCTGCCCGACCCCTGGACCGCCCGCTCCTTCGAACAGGCCGCCCGCGAACGCGGCGTCAACCTCCTCGGCGCGCACCACTTCGCCCCCAACCCCGACGCCGCACCGGCCGCCATCCGACTCTCCCTCACCGCCGAAACCAACCCCGACCGACTCAAAACCGGTCTGGAAACCGTGGCCGGACTGCTGCGCGGAGAATAGCGCGGGAGATGCCTCCGGCGGAGCCATTCTTCTCCCCGTCATGTTCCCGCATCGTCCGCCATTCTCCCGCCGCTTGCCCGGTGGGGGGGCTTGGGCTATGGGAGGGAGAGTCGGAAAGCAACGTCAACGAGGAGCGAGTCTTGAAGCGCACGTTATCGGCCTTGTGCAAGAACAAGCCGGGCGTCTTGGCCCGGATGGCGCAGGAGTGTGGCAGGTATGACGCGAACATCTTGTCATTGGCGGCCGGGGAGACGGAGAATCCCGAGGTTTCGCGCATCGTGCTGCGAGTGGACGGCGACGATGCGGCCATTGACGAGGTCGGGCGGTATCTGGACGGGTTGGAGGAGGTCATCCAACTGGACGACTTGTCGCGCAAGGACTTTGTGG
Source organism: Pseudodesulfovibrio sp. (assembly GCF_028692895.1). Classification (GTDB taxonomy): domain Bacteria; phylum Desulfobacterota; class Desulfovibrionia; order Desulfovibrionales; family Desulfovibrionaceae; genus Pseudodesulfovibrio. Next base: position 84,545 of record NZ_JAQUWN010000001.1, on the reverse strand, counting down.
ACCGCGAGCTGGTGCTGGTCAAGGTGGTCATGACGGCGGAGAGCACGGGCCAGTTGATGCAGGTTTTCGAGGTGTTCCGGGCCAACGTCGTGGGCATGGGCCAGGAGACGATCACGGTGGAGATGGCGGGCGACCAGGAGCGCGTGGAGGGACTGATCCAGATGCTCAAGCCGTACGGGATCAAGTCGATGTGCCGGTCGGGCATGATCGCGCTCAAGCGCGGGGACGAATAGGGTGTCCGGCTTCGAGCCCATCGAGAATCTGGAAGGGCTGGTCCGGGCGGCGCTTGCTGGCGTGGACCGGCCGCCGAGGGTGGCCATCGCCCGCTCGGCGGAAGGACACGTGTTGCGGGCGGGGGTGCAGGCCTTTGAGCGCGGCATGGCCGAGCCTGTGCTGATCGGCGACCAGGAGGGCACGGCGCGGGTGGCGGCCGGGTGCGGACTGGATATTTCGCGTTTCAGGGCCGTGGAGATGCCGGACGACCAGGGGGCGGTGGCCGAGGCGGTCCGGCTGTTCCGCGAGGGCGAGGTCCGGTTCATCATGAAGGGCATGGTGTCCACGGCCACGTTGCTCAAGGCGGTGCTGAACAAGGAGACGGGTGTGCCGCACCCGTCGCGGGTTCTCAGCCTGGTGGCGGCGTTCGAGTCGCCGGTGGACGGACGCCTGATGCTGATGACGGACGCCGGGGTGAACATCCGGCCCACGCTGCAGCGCAAGGCGGACATCCTGCGCAACGTGCTGGACGTGGCCCGGGCGCTGGGCATGGAGCGGCCGAGGGTGGCGGTTCTGGCGGCCACGGAAAAGATCAATTATCCGGCCATGCCTTCCACGCTGGACGCGGACATCCTGACCAAGATGGCCCGCAAGGGAGAGTTCGGCGAGGCGGACATCCAGGGGCCGTTGTCGCTGGACCTGGCGATGTCGCCCCAGGTTGCGGCCAGCAAGCGGTGCGGCGGGCCGGTGGCCGGGCGGGCGGACATCCTGCTCACCCCGGACATCGAGTCCGGCAACATTCTGTACAAGTCGCTGTCCACGTTGTGCGGCTGCGTCATGGCCTCGGTGGTGGTGGGCAGCCAGGCCCCGGTGGTGGTGCCCTCGCGCGGGGACTCGGACGCGAGCAAATTTCACTCCATAGCCCTGGCCAGCCTGCTGGCCCAAAGGACCGGCGCATGAACGTACTGGTGATCAATCCCGGCTCCACCTCGACCAAGACCGCGGTCTATGACGAGCGCGGCGCGGTGACCTCTCGCGAGTTCCGGCACGAGCGGGCGGACCTGTCCGCGTTCCCCTCGGTCATGGCCCAGGCGGACTTCCGGCTGAACCTGCTGCGCGAAATCCTGGCGGACTACCCGGCCGACAAGGGCGGCCTGGCGGGCGTGGCCGGGCGCGGCGGGCTGCTGCATCCCCTGCCGGGCGGCGTTTACGAAGTGTCGGACGACATGATCGACGATTTGCAGGCGTCCCGGTATGGCGAGCACCCGTGCAACCTGGGCGCGGTGCTGGCCCGGCGGGTGGCGGCGGAGTATGGCGTGGGCGCGTACATCGTGGACCCCGTCATCACGGACGAGCTGGACGACGTGGTGCGCATGACCGGGATACCGGGATTGCAGCGGCGCAGCATCTTCCACGCTCTGAGCCACCGGGGCGCGGCGCGCACGGCGGCGGCCCGGCTCGGGGTGGAGTACGAGGACGCGGATTTCATCGTCTGCCACATGGGCGGCGGCATTTCCATCGGCGCCCACCGGCACGGGCGGGTGGTGGACGTGGTCAACGCCCTGGACGGAGAGGGGCCGTTCTCGCCCGAGCGCACGGGCGGCGTGCCACTGGCGCCGCTGCTCGACATGCTGGAGCGCGGCGAGCGCACCCCGGCGGAGCTCAGGGAGATCATCCAGCGCAGGGGCGGCATGTACGCCCACCTGGGCACCAACGACCTGCGCGAGGTGCTGCGCCGCATGGAGGCGGGCGACGACAGGGCCGAGGCGGTGTTCAAGGCCATGACCTATTCGGTGGCCAAGTACATGGCCTCGCTGGTCCCGGCCCTGGCGGACGGGCGCGGCCGGGTGGACCTGGCGGGCGTGGTCCTGACCGGCGGGCTGGTCCGCAGCGGCCGTCTGGTGGCCGAGGTCTCGCGAATGACGCGCTACCTCGGGCCCATCGAGGTGGTGGAGGGCGACGAGGAGATGGCCACCCTGGCGAACGGGGTGCTGCGCGTGCTCTCGGGCCGGGAGTCGGCCCGGACCTATCGGCGGGAGGGCCGCCCCCCGGTTTAGGGCCGGCCGTTTTCCATAATAATAATTGAAATCAACAAGAAATCTGCGTAAATTGCATAATCGCCGGAACGGTTGTCCGGCCGTCGCCCCTCGGGGCAGATCGAGAGCCAAGGAAGAAACCACGTGGGATCGCTGTTTTCGGACTCCATCACCCTGCGCAAGAGCATCGGCATTTCGGATGACGAGTTCGTTCAACTGCGGGATTTCATCTATGACAAGACCGGCATCTTCGTTGACGGGAAGCGCAAGTACCTGTTCGAGAGCCGACTGACCAAGCGGCTCACCGCCCTCGGGCTGCCCAGTTTCTCCGACTACATCAAGTTCCTGAAGTTCGACCCGCGCCGGGCCGCCGAGCTGAACAAGCTCTACGAACTGGTCACCACCAACGAAACCAGCCTGTTCCGGGACCTCAAGCAGTTGGAGGCCTTCCAGAACAACGTCCTGAAGGAAAAGCTCGAGGAGCAGCGGGCCGCCGGGCGACGGGAGCTCAACATCTGGTCCGCGGGCTGTTCGTCGGGCGAGGAGCCCTACACCCTGTCCATCCTCCTGCACGAGACCCTGCGCATGGAGCTGGCGCGCTGGCGGATCACCATCACGGCCGTGGACCTCTCCCCGGCCATGATCGCGAGAGCCAAGGAGGGCGTCTACGGCGACTACGCCTTCAAGACCACGCCCGACGCCATGAAGTCCCGCTATTTCACCAAGGAGGGCGACGGCTGGAAGATCAAGCCCGCCGTGGCCCGGCTGGTCAACTTCCAGGAGATGAACCTCAACGATCCACTGGCCCTGAAGCGGGTGCCCCGCTCGCACATCGTCTTTTGCCGCAACGTCATCATCTATTTCGACCAGGAGATGAAGCGGCGGGTCGTCAGCGCCTTTTACGACAACCTGCTGCCCGGCGGCTACATGATGCTCGGGCACTCGGAGACGCTGCACAAGATTTCCAGTTCGTTCAAGCCGGTCTTCCATCCCGGAACCATCGCCTACAGGAAGGAGGGATAGGGAAGATGCGGAGGAGCGACGGACGAAACGGACGCGGACGCGAAGCCGCGGCCGAGCGCGGGGGGAACGGCCTTGGCTATTAAACGGTTGGATGAGCTTGCCGAAGGCATGGTCCTTGCGACGGACCTGAAGGGGCCGGACGGGCGGTTGCTGTTCAAGTCGGGCACGCCGCTTTCGAGCCGCCACGCGACCCTGCTGGCCCGCGTGGGCGTCGAGGAGGTTGACGTCCGCGAGGACACGGCCCTGACCGCCGAGCAACTGCGCGAGATCGAGGACTACGTCCGCGATTTCTTCCTCTACGCCAATCCGGACTTCGAGCCGACCATCGCGATGTTCCACATCGCCCTGGACCAGGTGGCCGAGGCCGTGGCCGAAGGCTGGGTCCTGCCCGACCTCTCCAGGCGGCGGGCCGTAAGCGTGGAGCACCTGGAGGACATCTTCCTCACCGGCATGGGCACGCCCGAAACCATCGTCAAGCACGAGTCCGAGCTGGCCAGCTTCCCGGACATCTATTTCCGCATCCGCGAGGTCCTGGCGGACGAGCGAGCCTCGGCCGACGCCATCGCCAGGGTCGTGGGCACGGACGTCAGCCTGGCCGCCAAGCTGCTCAAGCTGGTGAACAGCCCGTTCTACGGCTTCCCGCAGGAGATCGACTCCGTGAGCCGGGCCGTGGCCCTGGTCGGCCACCGCGAGCTCTCCACCCTGGCGCTCGGCATCTCGGCAATCAACTATTTCCGCGACATACCGCCCGAGCTGGTGGACATGCGCGGCTTCTGGCGGCACTCCATCACCTGCGGCGTCATCGCCAAGATCCTGGCCGAAACCCAGACCGGCCTCTCGTCCGAGCGCTTCTTCACCGCCGGGCTGCTGCACGACGTGGGCCGCCTCATCCTGTTCAAGAAGCTGCCCTACGCCAGCACCGAGGCCATGCTCTTCGCCCGGGAGAACGCCATCCCCCTGGTGGAGGCCGAGCGCGAGATCATGGGCTTCTGCCACACCGACATCAGCAAGCCCCTGCTCGCGTCCTGGAAGTTCCCGGAGACCCTGTCCAACATGGTCAACCACCACCACGACCCCATGACCTTCCCCAACCCGCTGGGGCCCTCCGTCATCCATGTGGCCGACACCCTGACCAACGTGGTGGAGCTTGCCCAGGGCGGCATGTACGCCGTGCCCCCCCTGGACGAGGCGGCCTGGGAACAGTTGGGGCTGGACCCCTCGATCCTGCGCGGCGTGGCCGAGTCCTGCCGGAAGCAGATCGAGGCCATCATGGAGGCCTTCTTCTGATTCCCCGGCGGCGGCCCTCCCCCCAGCGGCTCCTCCCGGCCCCGCTGGCGATCCTCCTGACGGCGTTGAGCCTTTTCGCCGCCGCCTCGGCCAGCGCCTTTTCCGTGGGAATATTCATCCTGGAGCCGCACGCCATGGTGGAGAACGGCCGGGTCACGGGCGCGGCGGTGGAATACCTGCGCGACCACATCGCCCCGGAGATGGGCGAGCCCGTCGAGTTCGTGGGCCCGCGGCCCTTCCCCCGCCTGCTCGAAGAATTCGAGGAGGGGCAATACGACGCCCTGCTCCTGATCTCCCGGTCCCCGGAGCGGGCCAGCCGCTTCGTCTACCCCAGGGACCCGTACGCCATGCTGGTCTCCGGCCTGCTGGTCCCGGCCGGAAGCCTGCCCGACCCCGTCACCTCCGCGACCCAACTGCGCGGCCTGCGCATCGGCTACACCGCCGCCATGCGCCCCGGCTTCATGCGCGACCCCTCCCTGACCTACGACCTGGTCAACGCGCCCTCGGCCACGCTCATCAATTTCCGAAAATACCGGGAGGGGCGCATCGACGCCGTGTTCAATCCGGACCGCAACGCCCTGCTCTACCGCCTGCACCGGACCAAGGGCCTCAAGCCGAGCGCCGTGGTCACCATCGCCGGGACCGGCGAGGGCATGTACACGGTCTTTCACCCCAAGCTGCCCCGCCGCTACGTGGAAAGCTACGAAAAGGCCCTGGACAAGGTGCGGCGGGAACTGCCCTACCAGACCCTGCTGCAGCGGTACATGAACCGCTAGGTCCGCAGCAGTCCGCAATGCGGAACTACCTGTATTCCGGGCTGTTGCGGTCGGCATACCGGGCAACCGCAAACAATCGCAAGTCCAACGTACGGCCTTTTTCCCGATAGGCGCGCCCTCCGCCGGCCCCGGCTCATTCGGGCGGCGTAAAGGGGCGGTCCTCTACCCGGCCGAATCCCCGACCATCATGCGCGAGACCACGATGGAGTCGAAGATGACCTGGCCGACGTAGAAGACCAGGATCGGGAATATGGCCAGCGGATGGTGGTGGGCGTAGGTCATGGACCACAGGGCCACGGACAGGGACATGGGCTTTTCCGAGATGACGAACAGGAAGGACCGGGCCGGGCCGTCCGCCATGCGCAGCGCCCGGCGGCCCACCAGCCAGGTCAGGCCGAGCATGGAGACGTGCAGCGTCAGGCAGGGCGCGATGACCTGCATCAGGTCGATGAGCCGCAGCTCGTGCAGCAGCGCCGCCTCGCGCGAGCAGGAGAAATAGACCAGGAGCGAGATGCAGAGCATGGGCGCATAGCGCGTCACCGGCCCGACGCGCTCCGGCAGCCTCGGGAAGAACCGCCGCAGCGCCTGCCCGCCCAGGGCCGGGAGGACCAGGTAGAGCAGCAGCTTCTGCATGACCAGGAAGCCGCTTACCGGCGTGCTCGACCCCATCCACAGGGCCAGGTCCGCCGGGATGGTGACGATGCCAACCAGGCTCATGGCGATGAGCAGGAGCATGGCCGTGAACGGGTCGCCCCCGGCGCTGGCCGCCATGGCCATGGACGCGGACGAGCCCGGCAGGCAGGCCAGGAGCAGGAATCCGATGCGCGCGTCCGACTCCACCCCGAAGGCCTGGGCCAGGAGGAACGCCGCCGCCGGGTAGAGCACCGCCGTAATCAGCGCCGCCCAGCCCAGCTCCTTGAAATACCTACGGAAGTTCTCCGCGCCCGCCAACGACATGTGCAGCCCCTCCACCAGGAAGATGGCCGCCACCAGCGGCGCGTTCACGTCGAAGGCCCCCAATGCGGCCGCCGGGACCGGGTGCTCCATGCTCAGCCAGATGGCGCAGAGAATCCCGAGGAGCAGGATGTTGCGGCGCACCATGTGCGTGAGGGCGAAGAGAACGCGTTCGGTCATGGCGTCAGGGGGTTGCGGACGCTCCCCTCATACACCGGATCGGGCGCGATGCAAACCGCGCCTATCGCCCGGGCAGCCGCACCGCCCTGTAGAACCCCGCCTCACGGAGTCGTCCTGGCCGGGACCCGCCAGTGCGGGAATGAGAGGGGGGAGCCGGGGAGGGGGAGGCCCCCTCCCCCGGCCTCCCGAGGCGCCTACAGGGCGTCGGGGCCGGATTCGCCGGTGCGGATGCGCACCACGTCGTCCACGGGAGAGATGAAGATCTTGCCGTCGCCGACCTGGCCGGTGCGGGCCGCCTCGGTCACGGCCGCGACCGCGTCGGCGACCAGCGCGTCGTCCAGGACGACCTCGATCTTGATCTTGGGCACGAAGTCCACGCGGTACTCCGCGCCGCGGTAGACCTCCTTGTGTCCGCCCTGGCGGCCGAAGCCGCGCACCTCGGTGACGGTCATGCCCTTGACGCCGAGGTCGGCGAAAACTTCCTTGATGTCTTCGAGCTTGAAGCCGCGGGTGACGATTTCAATCTTTTTCATGAGTTGCTCCTAGGCTTGGTAGGCGGTTTTGCCGTGTTCGCTGGTATCCACGCCTCGTTCCTCGTCCCGGTCGGCCATGCGCAGGGGCGAAATGGCGTTGACGGTTTTGAGGATAATCCAGGAAGGAACAAGAGTATAGCCTCCCGCCACTGCGATGCCCGTGAGCCGGGTGGGAAAAAGACGGGGTTTGCGGCCGTGGATGCCGACCATGTCCAGGGGCCGCCCCGGCCCAGGCGGTTCCCTGCCGGCCAGGCGGCGGGCGAGCCCGCGCACGGGGCCGATGGCCATGTCCGGCCCGAAGCACAGGGTGTAGCCGATGTAGATCCATTCAAGCGCAATGGGCGAAATCACGACGACGGACCGCATGATGGCGCCGAGCTCGCTCCCCCCTGCGCGCCATGCCCGCTGTCGATCATCCCCCCCTGCAACGGGCCTGGGCGCCGCACGCGCAGAGGCGATTTCGTCAGCCAGCGTATCCCGGATTGACCGGATGTGTTCAGAAAGGCCGTGAATCAACTGGGACGATATCGCCAATATGCGATATCACCCTTTGGGGAGGGAGGGGCGCTGGCTGGAAATGACGTGTTGTTGCAATTGGTTGCATGTTGACCGATTGCGCGGCGGCATGTCGGAAGGAGGGGACGCCGGAGGGCCGGGTCAGAAAGGCGCGGACCGGCCCTCGCCGTCCGTCCAGTCGGCGGGCGAGGCGTCCCTTCCCCCTTCCCGCCGGGACGCGGCGTAATGGTCCAGCATCTCGTCCAGCAGGACGGCCAGCATCTCGGCATTGGGGCTTGGAGCGGACGCGCGCAACACGGTCAGCGCTCCCACAATGACGACCAGGGCCACGGCGACAAGGATGGCGGTGCACATGGATTTTCTCCTTATGCGCCACTCAACCACGCCCAGGTTACGGCAATACGGCGAACCGGTGACAGGCCGGTTAAATCGCGGGCGGGGACGGCCCTCCGGCCCTACCGCCGGGCTTCGCCCTCGATGATGAGGTTCGGGAGCTCGTCGGTGTCGTCGGCCTTGAGGGGGAAGTGCCGGGCGATGAGCTCGCCGCAGCGCTCCACGCCCCGGCACAGGGAGCGGCCGGGGCTGCCGGAGCGGATGCCCTCGGCGACCATGGCCACCACCTCCTGCCAGACCTCGGGGTTGACCTTGTCGTTGATCCCCTTGTCGGCCAGGACCTGGACCATCCGCTCGTAGACCGAGACGTAGATGATGATGCCGGTCATGTCGCGGGTGCGGTGCAGGCCGTTGGCGTGAAAGGCCGTGATGGCGGCCTCCTCCACCTCCTCGCGCATTTCGGCCCGGGTGATGAACGGCCGCCGCAGGCGCGGGTACATCATGAACAGCCGGGAGATGAGGACGTAGAACGGCAGGAACAGGGCCAGGAAGACCCAGAGGTCGTTGCGGCCCAGGAGCAGCGAGAGGACGAGGGCGGCCACGATGCCCAGGATCAGCCCGCCCAGGTGGGCGGCGCGCGGGTAGTCGTAGCTGATGGAGGCGATAACCGGGACGATCTCGCCCGAGGTGCGCGACTCAACGTCCTGGACGCACTTGATGAGCCGGTCCTGTTCGTTGCGGGTCAGAAATTGCTGTGCGGGTGTGCTCATGGTCGTTTCCGTTGGGGGTTACCAGTCGCCGGAGGCCCCGCCTCCGCCGAAACCGCCGCCGCCGAAGCCGCCGAAGCCGCCCCCGCCAAAGCCGCCCCCGCCGAAACCGCCGCCGCGCGGGCCGCCGAGAAGGCTGAGGAAGAACAGGGTGGCGGCCGCGGAGCCGGGCCGGTGGATGGTCCGGCCCTGAATGGCCTCGCCGCTGGACAGCGGGCTGTAGCGCCGCCTGCGGCCGAAGAGCTCGGTCAGGCCGATGATGAGGATCATGGGCACCACGATGAAGGGCAGGATGCCGCTGCGGGAGCGACGCCGCTCGGCCGCGGGCGGGGCCGAGTATTCGCCGCGCACCGCCCCGGCGATGGCCGCCACGCCGTCGATGAAGCCGGCGTCGTAGTCCCCGGCGCGGAAGTGCGGGCCGATGATGTTCTTGATGATCTGACCGGCCAGGATGTCGGTGAGCACGCCCTCAAGGCCGTAGCCGACCTCGATGCGGATCTTGTGGTCGCCCTTGCTGACGATGAGCAGGACGCCGTTGTCCGATCCCTTGTGCCCCACCTTCCACGCCTCGGCCACGCGGATGGAGAAGTCCTCCAGCGAGTCTCCCTCCAGCGAAGGGATGGTCAGCACCGCCACCTGGGTGGAGTCGGTGCGGTCCAGCTCCGCCAGCCGGTCCTCCATGGCCGCCTTGGCCTCGGCCGAGATCATGTGCGCCCGGTCGGTGACGTAGCCGGAAAAGGACGGCGCCTCCAGCGCACGGGCCGGAACGGCCGCCAGCAGGAGGACCGCGCAGAGCGCGGCCGGAAGCAGGACGCGGAGAGCGCGCATACTAGGAGGACGCTCCGAAGTTGACCTTGGGCGCGGTCTGCGCGCCGGGATCGGCCTGGAAGAACTGCTTGCGCTCCAGGTGGAGCAGCACGGAGTTGGTCAGCGAGTTCGGGAACTTGCGGATAGCGAAGTTGAAGTCCTTCACCGCGTCGTTGTAGCGCTTGCGGGCCACGGTGATGCGGTTCTCCGTGCCTTCGAGCTGGGTCTGCAGCCCCAGGAAATTCTGGTTGGCCCGAATCTCCGGATAGCGCTCCACCACCACCATCAGCCGCGACAGGGCCGAGGACAGCTCGCCCTGGGCCGCCTGGAACTTGGCCAGCGCCTGCTGGTCGCCCAGCATGTCGGGAGAAATCTTGGTCTGCGTCGCCTTGGCGCGGGCCTCGACAACGGCCTGCAAGGTGTCCTTTTCATGGGCGGCCGCCGCCTTGACCGTCTCCACCAGGTTGGGGATCAGGTCCGCCCGGCGCTGCAACGCGGCCTCCAGGTTGCCCCAGGCCGCAAAGACTTCCTCCTCCTGCTGCTGCATGGAGTTGTATCCGCATCCGGCCAGGGAAAGGACGGCCAGGAGCGTGAAAATCGTCAGGACGATGCGTTTCATGATTGTTCCACCGTGGTTTGTTGAAGGTTGGCGCATGTGCTTAAAGATGAGGCCCGCCAAGAAAATGTCAAGGCGGGCCCACCGGAATATCGCTCTACTTGCCGTTCTTCACGGCCGGTTTCTTCCTCGGCCGCTTGAGCCGCTTGCCCGCCGCCAGCAGCTTGCGCAGCTCCGCCGCCGCCGCCACCGGATCGTCCTCGTGCAGCAAGAACCGCTCCTTTGCCGTCTGGAAATGCCAGCCCGCAGGCCGCGTCAACAACTTGGCCCCGCGCGACTCCAGATAGTCCAGCGCCTCGGTCTCGGCCGCCACCTCCTCCAACTCCGCCAGGATCTCCCGCCGCTTGCGAATCTCCCGCATCTGGCTGGCTATCTCGTACGCCGAACGCAACACGTCGTCCGGCTGGATGTCCGTGTCCTTCTTCCGGCCGGAGAAATGCCGTTGCAGTTCGTTGAGGTCATCCTTGAGCTCCTTGATTTCGAAAAGAGCTGATTCCTTCGCTTCCTCAATCTTGTCGGACAGTTGCTTGTAGATGGCGCGGAGCTTCTGGTTGGACATGGCACCTGCTGTCGAGTTGCGGTTATCGTATTTGCCGTAAGGCTAGCCCATTTCCGCAACCCCTGGCAACCGTCCGGCCAATCAATTTTCGCCGGCAGAGGCAGGAGTCGAGGAGGAAAGGGTGCGGGGGAATGCCTCCGAAGACGTTCCCTCCCCCGCCTCACTCTCCCGTCGCCGCCACCATCGCCTTGCCGTCGGTGATCTCGGCCAGCCGTTCGGCGAAGGCCTCGGCGTGTTCCTCGGGCAGCTCCACGGTGAAGGCGGCGGATTCGGCGTAGGTTTCGCTTATGATGGCGGCTTCGAAATCGGGGAGCAGCCGCTTGAAGGGGGTGACGGCGGGGTATGGCAGGACCGTGACGAGGGTGGCGAGGTCGATTTTTTCTCGGGTTTCCAGGGTTTCCAGGGCGGCGTTGACCAGTTGGGTATAGGCGCGGACCAGGCCGCCGGTGCCGAGCTTGACGCCGCCGAAATAGCGGGTGACGACCACGGCGATTTCGCCGACGGGTCCGTGCAGGAGGGCGGCGAGCATGGGCTTGCCCGCAGTGCCGTGGGGCTCTCCGTCGTCGCTGAGGCCCACGGCTGCGGTGTCGCCGGGCGGCCCGGCGGCATAGGCCCAGCAGTTGTGGGTGGCGTCGGGGAACTCGGCGCGGACGGCGTCGATGAAGGCGCGGGCCGCGTCGGCGTCCGGGGCGTGGGCGGCGGTGGCGATGAACCGGCTGCGCTTGATGGACTGCTCCACGCGGCGGACGGCGGCGGGTATGGGGTATCGGCCGTGCATGGGTCTGGGTAGCCGCCGGGACAGGGCCGGGTCAAGGGCGGGGGGGCTATTTGGCGGATCGGCCGATGCCGGGGCGGCTGGTCGCGGCGATGAAGGCGAGATCGTCGCGCAATTGGGCCTTGATCGGGGCCATGGCGTCGTTGTCCGGCAGCTTGGCGAGCAGGGCCTCGTAATTGCCCGAGCGCTGCAACTCGTTGAAACTGTAATGATAATGCAGGTCGTAAATCCAGCAGCAGAGGAAGAGGACGAAATCGTTGGACCACTGGATGGCCGGGAACGGGATCAGGCGGCGCTCACGGGCGAGCTGGAGGGCCTGGTCGGACGCTCCTTCGGGGTCCCATTTGACGCCGAGCTTGAGCGCCTTGCCATGCGGGGCTTCGGGATTGAGGTATTTCAAGTTGTTGCGGATGGCGTCCAGCTTGTCGGCGTCGCGCACCACCTCCAGGACGAGGAGGGTGTCCGGGGCCAGGCCGTGGGGCGGGACGGCTGCGTTGTGGTGGCGAATGACGGCCAGGACCAGGGCGCGCTCGGCTTCGGGCAGAGGCGCGAGCAGGCCGGATTCGGCCACGATGTCGGCCCCGGCGGCGGCGTGGTTGTAGCCGGTGCGGTCGTCGTAGGTCTTTTGGCGCACGAGCTGGGGGAAGCGGCCCGCGTCGTGAAGCACGGCGGCCAGCTCGGCCAGGCGCGCCAGATCCGGCCGGTTGGGCAGTTCGCGGACGATGCCGCGCACGTGGCCGAGCACGCGCATGGTGTGGCGCAACTTGCGGTCGATGAGCGGCGCGTCGTCGCCCGCCTGGGCGCGGTGGGCGTCGGCATGGGCGCTCAGCCAGTTCAGGGCTTGGGTGAACAGTTCGTCGGGCATGGTTTCCTTTGCCGGTCAGGGCCGGTCCTCCTCGATGAGCGCGGCCAGGATCAGGCCGAAGAACCCGCCCCGGTCCGAGGTGTAGCGCCAGCCGAGCTGGGAGGCGCAACCCGCGCAGGTCACCACCTCCCAGGCGTAGCCCGGGAACCAGGTGAACTCCCCGGTCTTCGGCCCCCTGGGCAGGACGTTGCGCGCCGAGGCGAAGCAGCCGAGCTCGAAGACCATGCCGTGCGGGTTGACGAAGACATGTCGGTGCGCGCCGTTCACCGACATGGCCAGGTCCGGCCGGGTGATGGCGGTCCGGCAGGCGCGGCAGACCAGCGCGCGCCGGCCCTCGCCCTCCATGGGCCCGGGCCGCGAGCCGCCCTCCGGCAGGCCCTCCCGCCGGTCAAATCCGTTGCCGCCCCCCTTGCGCAGGGCCACGGGCTCCAACATTTCCACTGTCGCCATGGCTCGCTCCCCGGCACCACCCTACCCGAGGCGGGCGCGAAAGAGAAGCGCCGGGGCTTGACCCGCTCCCGCGCCGGGAATATTTTATGAAGATGCGACACCTCGCCACCGACCCCGGCTACCTGCGCCTGTGCGACGCCTGCTGCGACCTCTCGGGCACGGCCAAGGAAATGGTCAAGACCGGCGGCTGCACCTGCGACATCTGCGGCTTTTCCTGCAAATGCTGCGGCGACGACGGCAAGCAGTTCGTCAACCGCATCCCGGTCCGGGTCATCCCGGACGACGGCTGGCCCGAACTCCAGCGGCGCAACGCCAAAAGCCTCCTCCCCCTGGACTGGCAGGCCCTCTTCACCCTCGGCCGGGCCGACGAAATACCCGCGAAATAGCCCCGCCGCCCCCCTTTTCACGCCCAACGCGGATGGGATTTCATCTATACAATAAAATCAAATAGTCAGCGTAAACATAGTCAGCTATTTAGCTTTGAACCAGACAACATATAGCCAGCTATCAAGCGGTAGTGGAGCGGATCAGGGCGGCCGCTATGGTCCACATGGTCAGCCCGACCGCCACGTCGAGCACGCGCCAGGTGACCGGGCGGCTGAAGACCGGCGCGAGCAGCCTGCCGCCCAAACCGAGCCCCAGGAACCAGATGGTCGAGGCCGTGGCCGCGCCCAGCCCGAACCCGTACCGGTCCGGGACCGGGAACCGCCCGCTCACCGATCCCATCAGCACCACCGTGTCCAGGTACACGTGCGGATTGAGCAACGTCACCGCCAACGTCAACAACAGCGTGCGTCGCAAGCTCCCGCCCGACTCCGCGTCCGCCTCCATCAGCCCGCCCCGCCAGGCCGACCGGAACGCGCCCAGCCCATACCACCCCAGAAAAGCCGCCCCGCCCCAGGCCGCCGCCAGGGTCAGCACCGGGTTCGACGCCACCACCGCCCCCACCCCCGTCACCCCGAAGGCGATGAGCACCATGTCGCAGGCGATGCACACCAGCGCCACCGCCAGGGCGTGATTGCGCCGCACCCCCTGCGTCAGGACAAACGCGTTCTGCGCCCCGATGGCTATAATCAGCCCGCCGCCCATGCTCAGGCCTTGAATGTATGCTGCGGTCATATGGTATGTTCCTTGATGGTTATGCTGTGGGAAACACCTTCGGCGGCCCCGCCAAAGGCGATCCTTGTCGCTGCTGTCTTCATCCGTAAGGCTCGAAGACTCGCCAACGGCTGAAGCTCGAATCCATTCGCCGCTTTCGCGGGGGCGTAGCTTGGCAGAACGACGCATGCGCGGGTACGGACTGCTTGCTCGCCCCTGCCGCTTATCGAACGCCGGAGCGACGGGGCTCTTCTAGCCTGATGTCCAGGTGTGAGTACAACTAATAGTTTTCATGTTGGATTAGAACTGCTAATGATGAGGCATGTTGGATTACCGGTTGGTGGAGGCGTTTGCGGCGGTGGTGGCCGAGGGCGGGTTCGAGCGGGCGGCCGGGGTGCTGCACGTCACGCAGTCGGCGGTTTCGCAGCGGGTGAAGATGCTGGAGGAGCGGACCGGGTGCGTGCTGCTGGTCCGGTCGTCACCGCCGGAACCCACGGCGGCGGGGCGGGAGCTGCTGCGCCACTACCGGCAGGTTCGCTGGCTGGAGGCGGACCTCTCCATGGCCGGGGATGACGGCGAGTACGCAACGCTGCCGGTCGGCGTGAACGCGGACAGCCTGGCGACCTGGTTCTTCCCGGCAGTGCGGGATTACCTGGCGCGCGAACGGATGCTGCTCGACCTCCGGGTCGACGACCAGGCCGAAACACACCGGCTGCTCCGGGGCGGCGACGTCCTGGGTTGCGTGTCCGCCCGCGACGAGCCGTTCCAGGGCTGCCGGGCGGAATACCTGGGCGACATGGTTTACCGGCTGTATTGCACGCCCGAATACAAACATCGCTGGTTCCCGGACGGCGTGACGCTCGCGGGCATGGAGCGCGCGCCCATGCTGATCTTCAACCGCAAGGACGTCATGCACGGCGAGCTGCTGGCCGAGGCCCTGGGTGCGGCTCCGCCCGCCTACCAGGCGTTCTACCTGCCGTCGTCCGAACGGTTCGCCCCCACCATCGCCTCCGGCCTGGTCTGCGGAATGCTCCCGAACCAGCAGGCGGCCGAATTCGCGGCTCGGCGCGAACTGGTGGACCTGCTGCCCGGACACGCCGTGACCGTCCGCCTGCACTGGCATTGCTGGAACCTCGCCTCCCGGCGGCTCACGGGCTTCACCAATGCCCTGGCCGCGGGGGCCAGCCGGGAACTCGGCCGCGCGCCCTGACGTTGCCTGCCGCGGCCCTTTGTTGTATCCCTGTCCGGTTCCCGTATCATTGCGACCCCGAAGGAGTTTCCCCATGTCCCGTCTCACCGCCCTGGCCCTTTCCCTCTGCCTCCTCCTCGCCCTCGGCTGCCAGAAGGCCTATTACTCGGGCATGGAAAAACTCGGCTACGACAAGCGCGAAATCCTCTCCGACCGCGTCGAAAAAGCCCGCGAGTCCCAACAGGACGCCAAGGAGCAGTTCGCCAGCGCCCTCGAACGCTACAAAAGCGTCATCAACTTCGACGGCGGCCAACTCGAAGAAAAATACGAGACGCTCAAAGACGAATACGACGACTGCGAAGCCCGAGCCGAAAAAGTCCGCGACCGCATCGACTCGGTCGAAGACGTCGCCGACGCCCTCTTCACCGAATGGAACGAGGAAATAGGCCAGTACACCAACGCCAGACTCAAGGCCGACAGCCAAAAGAAACTCGCCGGCACCAAACGCAGCTACGCCAAGCTCATCAAGGCCATGAAACGCGCGTCCGCCAAAATGGACCCCGTCCTCGCCGCCTTCAAAGACCAGGTCCTCTACCTCAAGCATAACCTCAACGCCAAAGCCATCGCCTCCCTCGAAGGCGAATTGACCTCCATCCGCTCCAACGTCGACCGGCTCATCAAGGAAATGGAATCCTCCATCGCCGAAGCCGATTCGTTCATTAAGACGCTGCAATAGAAGAATGCCTCCGGCGGCCCTCCGGGGGCCCCTGGATTCGCCCCGTCCTGGGGCTCACCGCTTCGCGGCGCCGGCAAAGCCAGCGTCCAAATCCGCTGTCCTGCGGATTTGTCGGGGAGACCAGGGCGCTGCCCTGGACCCGCCAAAGGCGAGCCTTTGGAATCCACTCTCCGCTTTCGCGGGGGCGTAGCTTGGCAGAACGACTCATGTCCGCGGGGACGGACTGCTCGCTCGCCCCCGCCGTGCCGGGTAACGGCTGGGGCCGAGAAAAACGGGCGGGACTACGTGCTGCTTACCAAAACACCACCCGCCGCTTTTCTCGGCCCCAGCCGGGGTGTTTTTTGAAGACAAAGAAACAGGTCAATTTTCAAATCAAGAACCCGCCCCTGCCAATGTCTCAGACGCCGTAACGACAGGCCTTTCAAATCTTCACCAAGCAGTCCACACGGCGTGGGCTAGTGTCCGCGGAGATTCGAACGGTCCGTTTTCGTCCCGGAGGGCGAAAGCGGACCGTTCGGGTCTTCGCGGACGCCGCTTAGCCGCCGCCCGCCAATCCCCCCGCCACCAACTCCCAAACCCCCGCGCTACTCGCCCGCGCAGCGGAGAGTGGGGTGCAGGGGCTTCGTCCCTGCCGGGTCCAGGGCAGCGCCCTGGTCGCGCCGAAGGCGGCCCCGCTGGCAAGCGCCGCCGGAGGCCTCCCCTGCTCATGCCCGGCAACTTATCACATCAGGCGGGTTGGCGAGGTGGGGGCGGGTAGTGTAGGTTGGCGGCATGGTCCATTATTTGCGCGAGAAACGGTGGTTCATCATCACGTTGTTGCTTCAGGCGGCGATGTTGCTTGGGCCTGTGCCGGACGGCGTGACGCCCGAGGGATGGCGTGTGCTGGTGATGACGGTGGGCGCGACCATCTTGTTCATCACGGAGCCCATCCCATTGCCTGCGGTGGCGTTGCTGATCGTCTTGGGCCAGGTCTTTTTGCTGGGCATGGACTCGTCGGACGTGGCCCGTTCGCTGATGAAGGATTCGGTCCTGTTCATCATGGGCTCGCTGATGCTGGCGGTGGCGCTGGTCAAGCAGAAGTTGGACAAGCGGCTGGCGTTGCTGATCGTCCGGGTGACGGGTTCGAGCACGTATCGTATTGCGTTTGGTATTTCGATTTTTTCCGGAGTGCTGGCCTCGTTCATCGGCGAGCATACGGTGGCGGCCATGATGTTGCCGGTGGCGCTTTCGCTGCTGCAGTTGGGATCGGGCGACCCGGAGAAGCAGCGCGGGCTGGCTGTGCTGTTGCTGTTTTCCATTTCCTACGCCTGCGCCATGGCGGGCATCGGCACGCCGTCGGGCGGGGCGCGCAACGCGATCATGATCGACTACCTGCGCGACTTTTTCTATGCGCCGGACGACCCGGCCACGTGGGAGTATGGCGTCAGCTATTTGAAGTGGATGATCTATGCCTATCCGGTTTTTCTGGTGCAGTTGCCGTTGATGCACCTGATCCTGCGCCGGACGTTCCGGACGGACGTGCTGGACCTCGGCCCGGCGGTGGAGCGGCTCAAGGAGCAGGTGGGCGATGAAGGAGCCCTGACCGGGCGGCATTATGTGGCCATCGGGTTGTTTTTGTTCACGCTGGCGGGGTGGGTGCTGTTTTCGTCCAGGGTGGGGATGGGGACCATCGCCATTTTGGGCGCGGTGTTGTTCCTGGTGGCCGGGCTGGTGCGTTGGCAGGATTTGAATTCGGGCGTGAACTGGGGCGTGGTCTGGCTGTATGCGGCGGCGATTTCGCTGGGCGCGCAGATGCGCGAGACCGGGGCGGCGGCCTGGGTGGCCGGGCTGTTCATGGACGGGCTGGAGCCGGTGGGGCTCGGGTCGGGCATCGGGTTGCTGGGCGCGGTGATGGTCCTGACCACGCTGATAACGAACACCATGAGCAACGGCGCGGCCGTGGCTGTGCTCGGGCCGGTGGTGCTGTCCATCGCCGTGGGCGCGGACACCAACCCGCTGGCCGTGGGCATGATAACGGCCATGTCGAGCGCCTTCGCCTATTTCACGGTCATCGGAACCCCGGCCTCGACCATCGTCCATTCGTCCGGCTATCTGACGGCGGGCGATTTCCTGCGGGTGGGCTGGCGCATGGCGCTGATGTCCTTTATCGTGCTGTTGGCGGCGTCCAAGATCTACTGGCCCCTGGTGGGGCTGTAAGGAGCGGGCATGACCACGGAGGCGCGGAATTTCCGCATACTCATCAGCATCGGCGGCGGGCCCGAGGCGTATGCCGGGCTGCGTTTCGCCGCGCGGCTGGGCGGCCGCACCTGCGCGGACGTGGCCCTGCTCTATGTCCGGCCGCTGGACAGCGGGCTCCGGACCGGCGGACTGGAGTTGCGCGTGGCCCGGGAGAACGTGCTGGGCTGGGGTCTGGAGCTGCCGGGTATGCGCCACCTCAAGGCGGCGCGGGACATCCTGCTGGAGCTGGGGCAGATTCGCGAGGGCGGCGGCGACCCGTGGCGCTACCACGAGCTTTCCGGCGACGACGCGGGCGAGTGGGTGCGCGAGTACCGCAACCCCTGCGGCGGGGCCATCTCGTTGCGGCTTCGCACGGCCCCGGACGTGACCACGGCCGTGGTGGACGAGGCCGCCTCCTTTGGCGCGGACGTGGTCATCGTGGGCGGTTCGCCGCCGGTCGCGGGCGGGCTGCGCAAGCTGCTGGCGCGCAAGCCGCTCTCGCTCAGGATCGCGGCCCATGCGCGCTGCCCGGTCATCGTGGCCAGAGGCATGGAGCCCGGCCACGGCCTGCTGGTCTGCGTGGACGACACCGAGTCCAGCCGGGCCGCCCTGGCCGGAGCCGTCCGCTGCGCCGCCAACTGCGAGGGCGCGGTCGCCCTGCTCTCCGTGGCCGAGGACGAGGCCGGGGAACCGGCCGCGCGCCGGGCCGTGGAGCACGCGGCCGAAACCTTTCGCCGGGCTGGCATGGAGCCCGTGACCCAATTGATCGAAACCGGCAGGCCCGTGGAGGTCATCACCCGCCTGGGCGCGGCATACTCGCTCATCGTCCTGGGCGAATCCGAAAAACCCTGGTTCGCCAAGGCGTTCAGCGTGGCCCACGAAGTCGCCGCCCGCGCCGAAAGCTCGGTGCTGATCGTGAAATGAGCGAACCGGGGGAAGGGACCTGTCTGTTTTTCAACCATCTTGGATTGTTGGATTATTGGTGATTGGGGATTATTCCGCAACCATCAGCAATGGTCCGCAACGGGGATGGGAGGAAATGGCGGGAAAAGGTTGGCAGGAGCGGCCTCGGGGTATGAGAGTGAAAATATTCCCTTTCCCGGCAAGGGGTTCTGGACACGCCTGTCATTTTCGTCATACAGGGAAAGGGAGCATGCACACCCGAGACCCGTGAGACGGAGCCGTCATGAGCCAGTCCTCCTTCGAACACTTCTGCATCTTCCACATCCTGGATGGCCTCCGGGACGGGCTCTCCCATTTTTCCCAGCCCTCGCGGGCGGCCGTGATCTACGCCGTCAATCCGGACTCGCCCCCGCGCATCTGCGATCCCCAGGACCTGCTGCGCGGCCATGAACCGAAGCTGCGGGATTATTACCTGTATTCCAGCAAGTGGCGCGGCGCACTCGTGGCGGGCAACGAGCTGCGGCTCATCGAGAACGAGGCGGACGACCCGACGCTTTCCGGCACCATCACCCTGGCGGCCCGCTCCCGGACCATGCACTATCAACGCTGGTTCACCGAGGAGCACCCGGACATGTGCTCCGTGGGGCCCACCAAGCGCTGGCTGGAATACGCCATCGGGCTGGTCTCCCAGAACTTCGCCACCCAGGACGTCCAGAACCTGGACACCGCCGGTTTCGTGCTCCAGCACTGCGCCACCCACGCCGTGCGCGACTTCATCGTGGACGAGCGCAGCCGCATGGGCTGGCTGGACACCCGGGTGCGCATCTATCCCTTCCTGGACGCGGTGCTCGGCATTTCCGGCACCCAGGAGGAGGGCGAGCTGCCGCGCGGCCGCGTGGTGGTAGTTGAGCCGGACCAGTTGGACGAGGTCCGCTTCGTCTGCCGGTTTCCGGACATGGAGCAGCCCATGCTCTCGGACACAAAGCACGTGCGCAAGCTGCTCCAGGCCGTGGAGGACTCCGGCCGGGTCCTGGTGGCCGACGGCAAGCGGGTCCTGGGCATCGCCATCGGCCCCATGCCCGGCGCGTACCTGATAGCGCAGTTCAGCGCCGCGCGCGGCTTCCTGTGGCTCAAGGACCAACTGGTCTGCACATTTTTCGACGGCGGGTTCCACTCCTCCAACCTGCGGGCCAACCTGGTCCAACTGGAGGAGCAGTTGCTGGAAACCGACATGACCATGGAGGACCAGCACACCCTCATGCAGGCTCTCAGCCTGATGGTCAACCGCGTCCGCGACCGCAAGCACGGCTGCACCCTGGTCATCGACACCGGCGAGAAGCTGCTGACCATGTCCGGCCAGCACTTCGAGCGCCCGCTCGACCTCAAGGAGAGCAGCGAGCTCAAGCTGGCCTGCTCCCTGGCCAAGCTGGACGGCGCCCTGCACGTGGGCCGCGACCTCAAGCTGCACGGCTTCGGCTGTCTCATGGACGGCCGGTCCGTGCCGGGCGAAAACCGGGCCAGAGGCGCGCGTTTCAATTCCGCCCTGCGCTTCACGGCCGAGCACGATCAGATCATCGTGGTGGTGGTCTCGTCCGACCGGCCGGTCTCCATCATCAAGAACGGCGTGGAGCTCACGGCCCTGTGCCGGTTCGGCCAGATCCACGGCCTGTCCCGCCCGCCCCTGCTGGCCGAGTGGATCATGAGCTGACCCGGCCCCGCCCGGAACGCCCCGTGAACGGTCCCTGGATCACCGACCCCGTCCTCTGGCTCCTGGCCCTGCCCGCCCTGGCGGCCTCCGGCCTGCTCGCCCAGATGGCCCTCAGCCTCTTTTCCTGCTGCGCCACCTTCCGGCTGCGCGGGCGGGCCGTGCGCCTCAAGTGGTGGATGATCCCGGCGGCCTCGGCCGCCGCCGCCCTGCTCTGGGCACTGGCCGCCCTTTACATCTTCCTGCGCTGAC
The DNA here is from genome assembly GCF_028692895.1 of Pseudodesulfovibrio sp. GTDB lineage: Bacteria > Desulfobacterota > Desulfovibrionia > Desulfovibrionales > Desulfovibrionaceae > Pseudodesulfovibrio. Next base: position 63,755 of record NZ_JAQUWN010000001.1, on the reverse strand, counting down.
ACGCGTCACCCAAATTCCGTTCGCGCGTAACCATCGCGACATGGAGGCGTCACCAATGCGGCGGCGCATTCCCCGCGCGCGGCATAGTGTCTGGGCTTCAACCAACGTCCTGTCCACGAGGGAGGCCCCGCATGGTCCTTTGGTACAACCACCCGAAATATACGACGGAATATATGTCAGGCCAACTGGCCGACATCTGCGACAAGGTCGGGCGCGAAACACGGCGCATGATCCTGGTGGCCATGGCCGCCACGGCCCTGATGGTCGTGGTCCAGGGCGCGTATCTACTTGAGCTGCTTGGCGCGTAGCCGCCGGATCAGCAGCCAGGCGGGCAGCGCCAGGAAGAGCGCGGGCAGCCACATGCCCGCCGCCCCCAGGGCGGAGGCGGGTTCTGGCGGGTCCACGGGATTGATCCCCGCGCACACAGCGGGCAGCCGGTCGGCCGGAATGCCGAACCGGGCCAGCACCGTCAGGTCCACCACGGCGCGAGGTTTCACGCCCTGCGACGCCGCCTCCCCGGCCCCTTCCCGGAGCCGGGCGGCCAGGTTCGCGGCCTCGCGCGCCTGGTCCTCGCCCACCGCCACCACCCCGCCGAGCACGCCGTCGCCCAGGAAACGGTCGGTCAGGACGTAGACCGGGGCCTGACTGCGCCTCGCCACCATGCGCGCGCAGCCGTCCTCGTCCACGGGGTTGCCCGCCTTGTCCAGGGCGAAACGCAGGAACAGGACCGCCCCGCCCACGGGCACGCTCCCGGCCACCGAGGCCAGGTCGGACTCGTCCAGCCCGCCGTCGTCGCCGGGCTCGTGGCCGGGAAAGATCAGCCGGGCGCGGTCCAGGTGCGGCTCCATGGCCGCCTCCACCCGGGCTCGCAACGGCTGGTTCGCCACGTCGTCGTCCATGAGCGCCACCACGATGGAAGTCTCGGGCCGCAGCCTGAAGATGAGGTCCACCGTCCACTCCACCCCGAGCCGGAGCGGCACGCCCGAGCAGCGGCCGCACTGCTCCGCGATCCCGGCCTCGGGCCTGGACATGCCCAGGTAGATCACGGGCGCGTCGCCGAACAGCTCGCCCCGGTACTTGCGGGCGAAGGCGAAGGCCACCTCGCCGTCGGCCACCACCGCGTCCGGGGTGCGCGCACACCAGTCCGGGCAGAGCCGGTCGTGCAGCGTCTCGAAGAACTCCTCGCCCTCCTCGGCGTCTCCCAAAAAGATCTCGGACACCCGGCAGGCCGGGTCGTCCCCGGCGCACAGGCCGCGCGCCACGGACCGGGTCCAGCCGTCCGCCGATCCGGCGGAATGCAGGAGCGCCACATCCCCGGCCAGGCACGAGAGGGCCAGACACGGACAGGTCATGGCCGCCAGCGCAACGCCAAGGATCACCAGCCATCGGAAAGTCTGTTTATGCAACATTTCGTGCCGATAACGACCGGCGCTTGCCGGTAAGCTATTTGTCGCCCACGCCGTGGGCCGCCACGTTGTTTCGGCCGCTGTTCTTGGCCCGGTACAGGGCCGCGTCCGCCGTGCTGACCAGCTTGCCCGCGTCCCAGCCGGGCTGCCACTGGGCCACGCCCGCCGAGACCGTGAAGCGCACCGGGGTCTCGGAGAGCTGCCCGTCGTTGCGCGGCCGGAAGTCGTAGCGCTCCACCTCGCACCGGATGGACTCGGCGCAGAGCAAGGCGATGTTCTGGGGGATGTTCTTCAGGATCACGACCAGCTCCTCGCCGCCGTAGCGGGCCGCGAAGCCCCGGTACTGGATGGCGTTGGCCGAGACGATGCCCGCCAGGACCCGGAGCACGTCGTCGCCCACCTGATGGCCGTGGGTGTCGTTGACCCGCTTGAAGTGATCCACGTCGAACATGATGAGGGACAGGGGCAGGGAATCGTCCGTCTGGGCCGACACGGTCTCCTGCAGGTAGGCGTCCAGGGCGCGGCGATTGTGCAGCCCGGTGAGCAGGGGGTCGAAGTTGGCGGTGCGCTCCAGCATCCGGGCCCGGTCGTTCAGTTCCCTGGCCTCCTCCCGGAACTCCTGGATGAGCTCCTGGAACATGTCACGCACACGGGAGACGATGGCCGAGCGCTCCTCGGAGGACTCGATGACGCCCACGGTCCGGTCCCGGAAGTCGTCGAGCTTTCGGGTCTGGCGTTCGCTGTTGCCCCGGATGGAGTCGATGACCGCGTCCATCTCCTTGAGCAGGGCCACGGCCGACCGCCTCTCCAGGGCCAGCGACTCCTCCAGCTCCAGGGCGCCGATGGTCTGCATCAGGTACATGTCGAGCATGGCGACGACCGCGTCGAACCGCTCGTGCGAGAAGTCCTTGCGCGCCAGTTCGCGGAAGACCTCCTGCTGTATCTCCCGCTTCTTCTCGTCGGAATAGACCGTGAGGTGCCGCAGCAGGTTGCGCACAAAGAGGACGACGGCCAGCCAGTCCGGATCGTCGCCGATGCCGAACCGCTTGAGGATGTCGGGGAAACAGAGTCCAACGTCTTTTTTTCGAGTCGATGCCATGGGGATGCTCCTGATTTCGCTATACCTTGCGCGCGGGGACAGGCCAAGGGTTTTCCGCTCCGGAGGAATGCGAAAATCAGATCATGTCCGCGCCGCTCAGCACGGCCACGAACCGCTTGAACACGACCATGTCCAAGGCCTGGCGCATGTCGTGGCGCATGAGGGTCAGGGCCTCGTAGGGGGGGATGGCCTCGGCGTAGGGCCGCTCCGTGGTCAGGGCGTCGTAGACGTCGGCCATGGAGATGATGCGCACCGGCAGGGGCAGGTTGTCGCCCTTGAGCCCGGCCGGATACCCGGTGCCGTCCAGCTTTTCGTGGTGGAAGAGGATGCAGTTGATGGTGTTCTGGGTCATGGGCAGGTGGGCGCACATGGACACCCCGTGGACCGGGTGCTCCTTGATGACCGCCCGCTCGGACATGGTCAGAGCCCCCCGCTTGTTCAGGATGCGCCGGGGAATCTTGGCCTTGCCCACGTCGTGGAGCAGCGCACCCAGGGCGCACTCGAAGATCTCGGTGTCGCTCATGCCGTAGGTCTGGAAAACGGCCACCGAATAAATAAAGACGTGCATGCAGTGGGTGTACGTCTTGTAGTCGTGGGAGATGAAGGGGGCCACGGTGGACAGGGTGTTGTCCGAGGCCAGGAACTTGATGGAGCTCTTGACGATCTCCGCGATGCGCTCGAAGTGCCGGGCCCTGAGCGCGGTGGGCAGCCGGTTGTCGAAGACGTCCTGCATGACCACGGCGGACGCCTCGTAGAAGACGCGGGACCTGAGCTTGATGGGCAGGGACTCGTCCAGCAGGATGGACCCCAGGTTGCGCTCGATGTACTGCTCGTACTGCGCCTTTTCCGAACTGCGGACGTAGACCTCATTGACCCCGTTGCTGTGCAGCGACTGGCGGTGGCGAAGCGTGAACTTCTGCCCGGAACGGGTATAGAGGACGAAGTCCCCTCCCTGCCAGAGGTAGACGGAGAAATCCCCCAAAGCCTCCGGGAACAGCATCACCGGAGACACCGGGAAATAGGAGACCGGACGGGCGGCTCGGGACAACACAGCCATCCGGTCAGCAATAGTGCAGATCGACAACAAAATCTAGTTAAAATCGTGAATTTTGCTAGACCATCCGCCGTCACGCCCCCTTGTCCGTCCGAGTTATCCACACCCCTTTCCGGGCGGCGCGGCGGACCGGGAGTCCTCCCTGACGGCGCTCGCGGGTCATTCCCGGCGAAAGAACAGCCGGGCCAGGGTATCCTCCAGCCCCTTCATGTCCACCGGCTTGGCGATGTAGCCGGTCATGCCGTTCTTCATGAACATCTCCCGGTCCCCGATCATGGCGTGGGCGGTCATGGCGATGACGGGGATGTCCGGATCGATGCCGGAGCCGGGCCCGGCCGAGCGGATCAGCCCGGTGGCCTCCAGCCCGTCCATGCCCGGCATCTGGATGTCCATGAACACCCCGTCGAAGGCGTGCCTGCGCAGCATCTCGATGGCCTCCTCGCCGTTCTGCGCGGTCCGGACAGCGTGGCCCAGCTTGGCCAGCATGCGCTCGGCCATGAGCCGGTTGACCCGGTTGTCCTCCACCAGGAGCAGGGAGAGCCGCCGGGGCGGAGGAGGAGGCGCCAGGCGGGCGGCGCTTTCCTCGGCCCTGCTCGACGGCTCGTAGCCCAGGCTGAAGGCCATGTGCACGGTGGTGCCCCGGCCCTCCTCGGTGTCGATGGACAGAACGCCGCCCATGAGGCTGACCAGCCGCTTGACGATGCCCAGGCCCAGCCCCGTGCCCTGGTGGCGGCGCATGTAGGAGCCGTCCACCTGGGTGAAGGGCTCGAAGATGCTGCGGATGGCGTCGTCCGGGATGCCGATGCCCGTGTCGCGCACCGAGAAGAGCAGGCGCAACCGGTGGACGGAGGGGTCCAGGTGGAGCAGGGAGACCTCGAGGGCCACCTCGCCCCGCTCGGTGAACTTGACGCCGTTTCCCACCACGTTGAACAGGATCTGCCGCAGGCGGCTCTTGGCCCCCACCAAGGTGTCCGGGAAGTCGCCGTAGATGCGGCTGTAGAGGGCCAGCCCCCGCTCCACCACCTGCCCCCGGAAGGTCGAGACCACGTCCTGGACCAGGGTGGCGAGCGAAAAGCGCTCGGCCACCACCTCCAGCTTGCCCGCCTCCATCTTGGAAAAATCCAGGATGTCGTTGAGGATGGAGAGGAGGCTGCGGCCCGAGGTCAGGGCGGTGTCCACGTAGTCCCGCTGCTCCTCGGTGAGCCGGGTGGTCTGGGCCAGTTGAAGCATACCGAGCACGCCGTTGAGCGGGGTGCGCAGCTCGTGGCTCATGTTGGCCAGGAATTCATTCTTGGAATGGTTGGCGGCCTCGGCCAGGTCGCGGGCCATGCGCAGGTCCTGCTCGATGCCCTTGCGCTCGATGGCCAGGGCCACCTGCTCGGAGACCGAGACCAGCAGGTTCACATCCCGGTCCGAATACTGAAAGGGGTTAGAGTAGGACTGCACTGCCATGACCCCGACCACCTCGCCCTTGACCCGGAGCGGCACGCCCAGCCAGGCCTCGGACCGGGTGCCGAGCATGGACGCGTCGTCCGCTCCCCGCTCGCGCAGGAAGGCTTCGCGCACCATGCAGACCGCGCCAGCGCCGCCCGCGGACCGGGGCCGGTCGCGCTCGGGCAGCTCGCGGGTGGTGACCAGCAGAGGGCGGCCCGTGCGGATGACCTCCACGGACAGGCTGGTGGCGCTGGCCTCGTGGATGAGGAAGACCGCCCCCCGGAAATCGTCGTGCGCGTCCTCGAAGTAGGTGAACTCCAGCCGGGTCCGCCGCCGGTCCAGCAGGGCGATGAAGAAGTTGGCCGCCTCGATGGCCTCGTCCAGCACGGCGTGGATGTGCTCATAGAGCTCGCCCAGGTCCGAGGTCGTGGTCACGGCGTTGGAGATCTGGTAGAGCATCCGGGTCACGGTCTCGTTGAAGCGCCGCTCCGTGATGTCCAGGATGGTCCAGATGACGCCCTGGGACAGGTCGGCCCGGTCCATGGCCTGGGCCGAAAGCTGGGTCCAGATGAGCGCGCCGTCGGCGCGGCGGAACTGCTGTTCGGTCTGGTACGCGCCGGCGGTGACCAGGCCGTGGATGCAGCGGCGGCGAAAGCTCCGGTACTGCCGCTCGGAGGGGAAATAGCGCGAGGGATGGTCCCCCGCCAGGCTCTCCGGGGTGCGGCCGAAGATATCCGCCCCCCGCTGGTTGATGCGGACGATGGTGTCGTCGTCGAACAGGCCCACGCCGAAGATGGCGTTGTCCTGGATGGCCTCCACCTGCTCCAGGGCCTCGCGCAGCCGGTCCTCGGCCAGCTTGCGCTCCGTGATGTCGCGCGAGACCGTGGCCACATGGCTGACCCGGCCGTCCGCCCCGGAATAGGGATACATGAACACTTCGTAATCCCGCTCCCCGCTCCCGGGGAACGAGAACCGGGCCTGGTAGGAAACCGTGTGCCCTTCGAGGCAACTACTGAAATGGGGCTGGATGTATTCCCGGAACGACTCCTCGCCCCAGACCTCGGCCACGGAACGGCCCACCACCGCCTCACGGGGGCGGCCCAACTGTTCGAGGTAGGCCCGGTTGGCCGCCTCGTAGACGTGGTCCCGGCTGGAGAGGGTCATCAGATCGTGGGAGGCGTTGGCGATGAACTCGTATTTCTCCAGCGCCGCCTCCAGGTCCTTGCGGGCCGTGATGTCCGAAAAAGAGATGAAGACCACCCTGGCCCCGTCCAGCTCCATGAGCGCGGCCGAGGCCTGGCACCAGAACCGGCTCCCGTCCGTTCGGCGCATCAGGAGCTCCACGCCGCTGAGCCGCCCCTGGGCCAGCAGGCGCTCGGCCAGGCGGTCGCGGGAGGCTGGGTCGTCGTAGAACCGGCGCGCCCGCAGCCCCACGGCCTCCTCCAGGGGGAATCCGAACTGCTCGGAAGCCCGCCGGTTGGCGAAGAGGGTCCGGCCGGTCTCCAGGTTGACGATGACGATGGGCAGGGGCGAGGCGTCAAGCATGGCCCGCATCCGCTCCTCGTTCTGGCGCAGCTTTTGCGCATATTCCTGCTGCCGGGTCATGTCCGAGAACACGCCGACGATGCCGGCCGGGCTCCCGGACCGGCCCCGAAAGACCGCCTTGCGCACGATGAGGTGGCGCGCCTTGCCGTCGATGACGCTGTCAATATCGCGGGCCTGGGCCTCGTCCGGGCGGGCCAGCAGCCGCCGGTCCATTTCCTCGTACACGGCCGCCTCCGCCGCCGGGCTCACGTCGGAAACCCGCAACCCGAGCAACGCCTCGCGAGGCCTGCCCATGAACGCGGCGAAGGCCTGGTTGCAGCCCAGGTACCGCCCCGCGAGGTCCTTGTAGAAGATGTGGTCGGGCACGGCGTCGATGATGACCTGAAGAAAGGCGAGCTGGTTGGCCAGGGCCTCCTGGGCGCGCTCGCGCTCGCAGGTCTCGTGGGCCAGCCTCCGGCCCTGGGCAGCCAGGTAGCCCGCCCGCTCAAAGGCCTTGCACAGGGCATGGTCCAGTTCGTCCAGGACATCCCCGTCCTTGACCACGAAGTCCCAGGCCCCGTTGCGCATGGCCCGGATGGCGTCGTCGCGGCCGGTGGCGCCCGAGATGACGATGAGCGGTGTCGTCTCCGACCGGGACGCCAGCTCGGCCAGCACCATGTGGCCGTCCATGCCGGGCATTCGCAGGTCCACCAGCACGGCGGAAACGCCCCCCCCGGCGAACAGCGCCAGCCCGGACGGCCCGTCCCCGGCGGCGGAGACCCGGTGGCCGCGCCGCTCAAGATGGCTCGCCACCAGGTCCCGGAAGGACGCGTTGTCGTCTATGAGCAGTACGTGTTTTTTCCCCGGCACAGCCGCTCCCTGGCGCTGGATGACTTTCGACTGAACAACCGCTTACTCCGAACCGCGACAAAAGGTTATTATTATTCCGCGACCGTCACAGTCCCAAGCTTGTCTCACGCCCCGGAACCGGGTATCGTCCAACACCAACCCGTAATTTTTCAGGAGAAACGCCATGCGAACCCTGCTGCTCGCCGCCCTGCTCGGCCTGACCGTGCTGGCCGCTCCCGCCCAGGCCCGGCCGGTGAAGTTCGTGGCCGACATCGACTTCGCGCCCTATTCCATGCTCATCGACGGCGCTCCGGCAGGCATCGACGTGGAGCTGCTCCAGGCCGCGGCCGACAAGGCGGGCGTCACCATCGACATCGAGCTGAAGCCCCTGGACCAGGTGCTGCGAATGCTCAAGGACGGCTCCTGCGACGGGGCCTTCGCCCTGTTCCGCAACCCGGAGCGCGACAAGATCGGCCTGTTCATGGAGGCCTCGCCCGTGCACAGCAGCGATTTCGTCCTGTTCACCAAGGTGGGCGACACCTTCCCCTTCGGCGCATACGACGACCTGAAGGGCAAGACCGTTGGCCGGGTCCAGGGCACTTTCCTGGGCGAGGCCTTCGCCGACGCCGCGTCGGCCGGCCTGGTGGCGGTCAAGGACTATCCGGACCTCTCCTCCAGCCTGCGCGGGCTGATAATGGACGAGACCCAGGCCTTCGCGGGCAACATCGACGTCACCTACTACCGACTCAAGGCCATGGGCATGACCAGCTCCATCACCTACCTGTCCAAGAAGCTGGTGGACCAGCAGCCCGCCTACCTGGCCATGTCGCGCGCGGCGGACCTGCCGGAGAAGGAGGACGTCCTCCAGCGCCTGGGCGAGGCCCTGGACCAGATGCGCCGGGACGGCGCCTACAACAAGATCGCCCGGCGCTATCTCTTCCGCTACTAGGCGGCTGCCGACGGAATGTTATCGGAACGGGGGAGCGGCCGGAGCGGTCACTCCCTGAGCGCGGGCAGGGTGAAGACGAACCGGCTGCCCGCCCCCTCCCCGCTTTCGGCCCAGATGTGGCCGCCGTGTCCCTCGATGATGTGGCGGCAGATGGGCAGTCCCAGGCCGGTGCCGCGCGGGCGGTCGGCCAGGCTGCCCTCGCCCTGCACGAACTTGTCGAAAATGGCCCCCAAAAGCGGCTGCGGGATGCCGGTCCCGGTATCGGCCACGCTGATCTTGACGTATCCCCCGGCCCGCTCGGCACGGCAGGTGACGCTGCCCTTGTCCGTAAACTTCGCGGCGTTGGAGAAGAGGTTGACCAGGACCTGGATGAGCCGGTCGCGGTCGCCCCGGACCCGGGGCAGGTCGTCGGCCACTTCGGCCAGGAAGGCCAGGCCCGCCTCCTCGAACATTGCGTCCGAGGCCTCCATGGAGCGTTCGATGAATTCCCCGGGGCGCAGGCGCTCCATGCGGTAGTCGATGCGGTTGGCCTCCAGCTTGGCCAGGTCGAGCACGTCGTTGATCAGGGCGGTAAGGCGTTCGCCCTCGGAGACGATGATGTCGAGGTTGCGACCCGCCCGGATCATCTCGCGCCGCACCTTTTCGTCCCCGCAGCTTTCCACGGCCGGAAAGACCGTTTCCGCAAGCTTCTTGCGGGTGATCTTGGCGAAGCCGAGGACCGAGGTCAGCGGCGTTCGCAGCTCGTGGGAGACGATGGACAGGAATTCGCTCTTGGCCCGGTTGGCCCGGTCCAGCTCGCGGGTCCGCTCCCGGACCCGGATCTCCAGCTCGTCGTGGCTCTTGCGCAGCGCCTCTTCGTTGCGCCGCCGCTCCGAGATGTCGCGGGCCACGATGACGGCGCAGCGGTCCCCCTGCTGCTCCACGAGGCGCAGGGACATCTCCACCGGCACGGCCGGGGCGTCCCCGCAGACCGGATGGTGGAACTCGGTCTCCAGTTGCAGCACCTCGTTCTTGTGGTTGAACAGGTTTGCGGCGTAGCGCGCGATATGCTCCGGCAGGAGCTTTGCGAATTCGATCCCCTTGAGCTCCCCGGCGGCGCAGCCGAGCATGGCCTTCACCGCGCCCGAGGCGTCCAGGACCAGCCCCGAGACGGCGTCCACCACGAAGATGGCGTCCGAGACCTGGTCCAGCAGGCCCCGGAACCGTTCCAGCTCCTCCAGCCGGGCCCGCAGTTCGGGGTAGTAGCTCTTGCTGATGGACCGCTTGCCCAGCCCTATCAGCTTGGCCCGCTCCTCTCCCCGGTCGGCCGGGGCGGGAACGGGCGGGTCAGCACGCCGCTTCATAGATTTCCATCACTTCGGCGGCCGAGGGCTGCCTGGGGTTGGTCAGCATACAGGCGTCGGCCAGGGCCTTCTGCGCCAGCAGGGGCAGGTCGGCCGGAGTCACGCCCAGCTCGGCCAGGTTGTCGCGGATGCCCACGGACCGCTTGAGGCTGCGCAGGGCCTCCAGCACAGCCTCCCCGGCCTCGTCCTCGGGCATGGCGTCCGGGATGTCGGCCCCCAGGGCGATGCCCAGGCGGCGGTACTTGGCCGGTTCGGCCCGATAGTTGAAGGCCGCCACGTGATCCAGGAGAATGGCGTTGCACAGCCCGTGGGGCAGGTCGAGCAGGCCGCCCAGGCTGTGGGCCATGGCGTGCACCGCCCCGAGAATGGCGTTGGAGAAGGCCAGGCCCGCATAGGTGGAGGCGAGCATCATGCCGGAGCGCGCCTCCAGGTCGCCCGGCCGCTCCACGGCCCGGAGCAGGTGGCGGCGGACAAGCCGCACCGCCTCCAGGGCGTGCAGATCGGTTACGGCAGAGCTGGCGTTGGAGACATAGGCCTCCACCGCGTGGGTCAGGGCGTCCAGGCCGGTGTAGGCCGTGAGCCGGTCGTCCATGCTCACGGTCAGCAGGGGGTCGATGAGGGCCACGTCCGGAACCATGGTCTTGGAAACGATGGCGATCTTCACCTTCCGGCCCACGTCGTTGATGATGCAGAACTGGGAGATGTCCGCGGCCGTGCCCGCGGTGGTGGGCACGCAGATCATGGGCGGTCCGGGCCGCTTCACGCGGTCCACCCCCTCGAAATCCAGGACGTGCCGGCCGTTGGTGCAGACGATGCCGATGGCCTTTGCGCAGTCCATGGGGCTGCCGCCGCCCACGGCCACAATTGCGTCGCACCCCTCGCGGCGGAAGACCTCGGCCCCGGCCATGACCTCGGCGTCGCGCGGGTTGGGCGAGACGTCGGTGTAGACCACGGGGGCCACGCCCTCGGCGGCCAGAACGTCGGCCACGGCCCCGGTCACCCCCAGCCCTTCCAGCCTCGGGCCGGAGACGACCAGCGCCCGCTTCACCGAAAGGTTGGCCGCATATTGCCCGGCCAGCTCGGCCGCCCCCGCGCCGAAGACGAACTCCGGGGCGACGAACTTCCTCAATTCGGAGATGTCGTATCCCTCACCCATGGTTTCCCTCCAGGCTTGGCTCCCTCCACAATGCAACCGACCAATGAGATCATCACGTTATCCGAAAACACGCGCGAATTCGATTAGAATTCCACCTTCCGGGCCGCGCTCAACGATTTTTCATCCTTTCCAGCAGCTCTTCGGCCATGGCCTGAAGCCGGGCGAGGGGCCCGGAGTCGCCCGCGCGGCAGCCCTCGGCCAGCCGGGCCGCCGCCCGCGCGGTCTGGTGCGCTCCGATGGAGGCCGAGATGGACCGGACCGCGCCCGCCAGGGTGGCCGCGTGAACCAGCTCGCCCCGGCCCACGGCCTGCCGGAGCTCCTCCAGGGTGGCGGCCAGCTCATCCCCTGCCGTGTGCAGGAACCCCTCGAAGGTGGCCTTGTCCACCCCGAGCCGGGCCATGGCCCGGTCCGGGTCCCAGGCGGCCGGGGCCTCCCGGTCCTCCGGCGTCGCGGCCGAACCCAGGGCCTCCGGCGTCGCGGCCGAATCCGGGGTCTCCGGGGCGTCCGCCCCCTCCGCTCCGGCCCGCGCCTTGCCGGCGGGCGGGGGCACCGATCCCACCAGGCGGGTGATGATGACGGCCAGTTCGTTGAAGTCCACGGGCTTGGACACGTAATCGTCCATGCCCGCGTCCAGGCTCTTGTCGCGAAATTCCTTGAGCGCGTGGGCCGTGACCCCGACGATGGGGATGTCCGGATTGGGAATGGAGCCGCCCGGCACGGACGAGCGGATGGCCTTGGTGGCCGAGATGCCGTCCAGCACGGGCATCTCGATATCCATGAGGATGAGGTCGAAGTGCTCGCGCTTGACCATGTCGAGCACCTCCAGGCCGTTCCTGGCCACCACGCACCGGTAGCCCAGGACCTCCAGCCGCAACGTGGTGACCATGACGTTGACGTCGTTGTCCTCGGCCACCAGCAGCCGCACGGGCCGCCGGGGCGCACGGGGCAGGGACGGGGCCGACCGCACCGGCGCGGGGCAGGTCACGCCCGGCTCGAACCGGATGGTGAAGGCGAAGGTGCTGCCCGCGCCCACCCGGCTCTTGACCCCGATGTCGCCGCCCATGAGCGAGATGAGCTGCTTGCAGATGGCCAGCCCCAGGCCAGTGCCGCCGAATGCCCGCGTTGTCTGGGAAAAGGAGAGGAAGATCGTCTCCAGGAAATCCTCGGGGATGCCGATGCCCGTGTCCTCCACCTCGAAGGAGACGCCCAGGGTGCGCGAGTCGTCCGGGTCGGGCCCCGGCCCGGCCGGGAAAACGCGCACCGCCACCTCGCCCCGGTGGGTGAACTTGATGGCGTTGCCCACCAGGTTGACCAGGACCTGGCGCAGGGAGAGCGGGTCGCCCTTGACGCAGCGGGGCACGCCGTCGGCCACGTCCAGGACCAGGGAGAGCCCCTTCTGCCGCGCCTGGACCGCCAGCCCCTTGATGGTGGACCCCACGTGGTAGGGCAGGTCGAAGTCCACCCGGTCCAGGGTCAGCTTGCGCGCCTCGATCTTGGAGAGGTCCAGGATGTCGTTGATGATGGCCAGCAGGTGCTGGGCCGAGTCCATGACCGTCTTGAGGTAGTCGCGCTGGTCCTCGCTCAGGTCGGTCTGGAGCGTGATGTCGGTCATGCCCACGATGGCGTTCATGGGCGTGCGGATCTCGTGGCTCATTGCGGCCAGGAACTCGGACTTGGCGCGGTTGGCCGCCTCGGCGTCCTCGCGGGCGCGCATCAGCTCCTCGCGGGAGCGGCGCTGCTCGGTGATGTCGTCCCAGGCCCAGATGATGCCCTTGCCCAGGCTGTCGCGGTCCAGGGCCTTGGCGTACATGCGGCACCAGACCACGTTGTCGTTCCGGCCCCGAAAGGCGTGCTCGGTGTTGAACTCCCCGCTCTCCGAAAGGGCCCGACGCGAGACCGAGGCGAACTCCTCCACCTCCTCGGCCGAGTCGAAAAGCACGGACACGTCGTTGCCGATGAGCTCCTCCGGGCTGTAGCCGAAGATTTCCGCGCCGCGCCGGTTGATGGTCACGAAGGTCCGCTTGCGGTGCATGGCGATGCCCATGAGCGAGTTCTCCAGAATCGCCTCGAACTTGGACAGGGACTGGCGAATGCGGTTCTCCGACTCCTTGCGGACCGAGATGTCTCGGACGTTGGACAGAATCGCCTCCCGGCCGTGGTACACGATGCGGTTCAGGTAGACCTCCACATCGAATTCGCTGCCGTCATGCGGGCGGCGGGCCTTCCACTCGTAAAACTGGGCCTCGCCGTTGATGACCGAGCGCCAGACGGACGAGAGCCGGTAGACCGCGTTGCTGCGGCTCGAAATGTCGCGGGCGATGGAGATGTCCCGGATCTCGTCGCGGGTCAGCCCGTACATCTGGAGCATACGCTCGTTGACGTCCAGGATATGGCCCGCGACGTCATGAATGACGATGGCGTCGTGGGAGGCGTCGAAGACCGTGCGCAACGCCTCCACGGTCTCCTTGACCTCGCCCGTGCGCTCCCGGACGCGCTCCTCCAGCAACTGATGGGCGCCGCGAAGCGCCTTTTCCGCCTGCCTGCGCCGCGACGTGCTGACCACCAGGGCCAGGATGACCATCATCTGGACCGAGCCGAAGCCTACCACCACCCAGATCAGGGCGCCGTACTCCGAATAGAAGCTGCGCGGCCGGTTGATGACCCGGCTGCCCTCCGGCAGGCTCCCGGGGTCGATGCCGTGCTTGCGCAGCATCTCGTAGTCGAACATGGGCGCGGACGGGAGCTTGTCGATGACCGGAATGTCCCTGGGCGGCCGGCCCGCAAGGACGTGCAGGGCCAACTGGGCCATGGCCTGCCCCTGCTCGCGGCCGCTGGTGAGCAGCCCCCCCACGATGCCGTGGCCCAGGTCGAAGTCGTACAGCCCGTAGATGGGCAGGCCGGTCCGGGCCGCGATGGCGTCCAGGGCCTCGCCCGTGTTGTAGAACCGCCCGCCGGGATCGCGGTAGTAGAATCCGTAGAGGATGATCGCGTCCCTGGGCAGGCTGTCCACCTCGGCCAGGATTTCCTCCAGGCCGAGGTCGCCCGAATAGCGCACCGCCACCCTGGGGGGGACGCTCTCCAGGTCCTGGCGCATGGCCTGGACCGCCGCGCGGCCCGAGGGCGAATAGTCGTGGACGACGTAGACCGTGCTCACGCCGGCATGTTGCTTGAGCGCCCACCAGAGCGTGCCCCGGACGTCCAGGCTTTCGGCCGCCCCCGTGAATAGCGGGTGGGAGCGCAGGAGCTCGTCCGAATAGTGGTTCACCCCGCAGAAGACCACCGGCACGCCGGGGAACAGCAGGCCGTGATAGCGGCGCAGAAATGCGAAGGCGTTGTCGTCCGTGGCCATGACCAGGCTCAGGCGCGTGTCCCGATACTTGTGCAGGTACACGTCGCGCAGTTGCTGGACGTAGTGCTCGTTGAACGCCACACGCTTGGTGTCCATGTTCTCAACGTGCAGGACGATTCCGGTCTCTCCCGGCCGGAGCACGTCGGTCACGCCACGGAAGATGGACTCGGTCCAGGCCAAATTCTGGTGGTAGGAATTGAGGAGAAGAATCTCCTTGTGTTCCGGCGCGTTGCCGCGCGCCTCCCCACCAATGCAGGTCCCGGTCGCCAGCAGCAGGAGGGCGGCCAGGGTGCTGAGGGCAAGGACTGTTCGGCGACGATCCATGGCGGCGACCCGGCGTTGAAGGGAGAGAAGATTTCTTGCTCTACCAAAAAGACGGCAACAAATAAAGAGGGTTGCATCCGCCGGCCCGCCGGAGGCGAGACGCCCTACGTCCCGGCCGGAATCAGGCCGTCGAATCCCGCGGCCAGCCGCGCCTTGTACAGGGCGTCGTCCCCGGCATGGTTGGCCTTGGCGTGCTTCTCGTAGTCCACCTCGATCAACAGGGCGTTGGGATTGAAGGCGAGCTGCCCCGTGGCGTAGGCGATGGCCGAAAGCTCGGTATCGCCGTACTGCGAGTGGTATCCCGGATAGAAAAGCATGTTGCGATAGAGCCGGGCCAGCCAGGCGCGCCGCGCCAGGCCGAAGGCCGCCAGGGTGCCGAAGAAACGGCCCTCGTTGAAGGCCAGCAGTCCCTTGCCCGTCCGCTCCAGCAGCCCGACCCCCTCCCGGAGCCAGTACATGCCCGGATAGGCGTCCTGGGCCAGGTAGCCGAAGAGCGGCGACCGGGTGCGCAGGTAGACGAGGTTGGCCACGCGGATGAAGCCCATGCGCTCGTCGTCGTCCACCAGGACGAGCAGCCCGTCCTGCTCGGCGCGTCGGCACAGGATCGCCTCGGCCCGCTCGGCCATGGCCTGGTCGATGTAGGGCAGGACCATGACCACGGTCTCGTGGCTCAACGGCGCAAAGGCGTCAAAGGCCGAGGATTTGATGAAAACGGATTCGAGCATGGATTCTCCCGGGCAAAAAATGCCTTACCCTCCCCCTAGCAGGAATCCTGCCAGCCATTTTTTCGGTTTTGCACTGTTTTTTGACTCAAATCATACAAACGCCCGCCGCCCTCCGCTATGTTGGGGCCTCACAACGCAATCCACCCACCAACCCAAGGAGGCAACCCATGTTTTGTTACCAATGCGAACAGACCGCCAACGGCGGCTGCACCAAAGTCGGCGTCTGCGGCAAGAAGGACTCCACCGCCAGCCTGCAGGACCTGCTCCTCTACCTGGCCAAGGGGTTGGCCCAGGTGGCCGTGGCCGCCCGCGCCCAGGGCGTCGACGACCCGGCCGTGAACCGCTTTGTCGCGGCCGCCGTCTTCTCCACCCTGACCAACGTGAATTTCGACGACGCGCGCTTCGTCGCACTCATCGACGAATGCGTGCGCCTGCGCGACGGACTGCGCGCCAAGGTCTCGGGCGTGCTCTTCGACGGCCCGGCCGTGCTCCTCCCGGCCGTCGGCCTCGACGCCCTCGTGGCCCAGGGCAAAACCTACGGCATCGAAAACGACCCCGAGCTGAACGCGGACATCAAGTCCCTCAAGCAGACCCTGACCTACGGCCTCAAGGGCGTGTGCGCATATGCCGACCACGCCGCCATCCTCGGCAAGGAGGACCCCGAGCTCCACCACAAGATCCAGGTCCTTCTGGCCGCCACCCTGTCGCGCGACCTGACCCTGGAGCAGGCCATCGAAGCCGGGCTGGAATGCGGCCGCGTCAACATCCGGGCCATGGAGCTGCTGGACGACGCCAACACCTCGGCCTACGGCCACCCGGTCCCGACCCCGGTCAAGCTCGGCCCCACCGCGGGCAAGGCCATCCTGATCTCCGGCCACGACCTCAAGGACCTGGAGACCCTGCTCAGGCAGACCGAGGGCAAGGGCGTCAACGTCTACACCCACGGCGAAATGCTCCCCTGCCACGGCTATCCGGGCCTCAAGAAGTACCCCCACCTCGCGGGCCACTACGGCACGGCCTGGCAAAACCAGCAAAAGGAATTCGCCGAGTTCCCCGGCGCCATCCTGATGACCACCAACTGCATCCAGAAGCCCAAGGGATACATGGAGAACATCTTCACCACCGGCCTGGTCGGCTGGCCCGGCGCGGTGCACGTGGGCAACGAGGACTTCACCCCGGTCATCGAGCGCGCCCTGGCCATGGACGGGTTCGCGGCCGACGCGGACAAGGGCTCGGTCATGGTCGGTTTCGCGCGCAACGCGGTCATGTCCGTGGCGGGCACGGTCATCGACGCGGTCAAGGCGGGCAAGATCCGCCACTTCTTCCTGGTGGGCGGCTGCGACGGCGCCAAGCCCGGCCGCAACTACTACACCGAGTTCGTGGAAAAGACCCCGGCCGACACCATCGT
Source organism: Pseudodesulfovibrio sp. (assembly GCF_028692895.1). Taxonomy (GTDB): domain Bacteria; phylum Desulfobacterota; class Desulfovibrionia; order Desulfovibrionales; family Desulfovibrionaceae; genus Pseudodesulfovibrio. The sequence continues at coordinate 47,135 of NZ_JAQUWN010000001.1, read as the reverse complement.
CCTGACCCTGGCCTGCGGCAAGTTCCGCTTCTTCGACAAGCAGCTCGGCGACATCGGCGGCATCCCCCGCCTGCTGGACGTGGGCCAGTGCAACGACGCCTACTCCGCCGTGCAGATCGCCCTGGCCCTGGCCAAGGCCTTCGACTGCGACGTCAACGACCTGCCGCTCTCCCTGGTCCTGTCCTGGTACGAGCAGAAGGCCGTGGCCATTTTGCTGTCCCTCCTCGCCCTTGGCATCCGGAACATCAAGCTCGGGCCCAGCCTGCCCGCGTTCCTTACGCCCAACGTGCTGAACTATCTGGTGAACACCTACAACATTGCGCCGATTGCGACGCCGGACGAAGACCTCAAGTCCATCCTCGGCTAAGCGGACGCGCACGAATCGAAAGCCAGGCCCCTGCCGATGTGTCGGCAGGGGCTTTTCGTTTGTCGATTCGGCGTGGCGGCGGGCGAAAAGAGAGGGGAGGCCCGATCATCCGCAACGGAAGGAGCTGAAGGAAAACGCCCGGGGCCGTAGTTTGTCTGAGTTGATGAGCCAAGCCCAGCCCTGTGTTCCGACGGTTAGCAGCCGACCATGCGGGCAAGGCGGCTCCATGGGGCCACCCGGCCGGTTGGGCGTAATGCAAGGCGCTTTCGCGGAGGGATGGCAGTAACTTACCGGGAGAAATGGAGCCGCCCCGCTTGGATCGGAGGCTTGGCGGCGCAACACGTCGGCGGGCAAGCTGCCCCCAGGCACCCAACGAGAGAGCTCTGAACGAACAGACGAACGGCTTGTTGCGGCAGTTCTATCCAAAACGAAAATCTTCAAACTTCGCCGATCCAAGCAAATTGAAGTGGGCGGTTGATCTTATAAACCATCGACCAAGGAAAAAATTTGGCTACAGGACACCCTTGGGAATTATTGAGGAGCGCGGACTTGCCGAGGCGTTCAGTTTGATTTGACAATCCACACAGCAAAAAAAGAACCGCCGCCCGCGCAGGGCATTAAAAAAACGTGGAGGGGGAAGCCAACGCTTCCCCCGGCTCTCGTCACACTTCCAAGCCGCCGCCTGCCTTCCCCTCCCTCAAACTCCCCCACCCCACACAAAAACTGTCAACAATTCTCGTTCTCTCTTCACTTCTCCAGAAAATTTCTATAAAAACTCCAGACTACCGGCCCTCTCCCTCATCCGCCTCCGCGACAACCTCGGCCTCCCCGCGAGCGCCACCGGTTTCCCCGCCCTCGCGCTCGCGCCGCTTCCGCTCCCTCTTCTCGCTCCATCGCATCAACAAATCCCATTCAACGGGCATGATGAACAACGTCAGCGTCGTCGCCACGCACAACCCGGTGACGAAGGTGGTGGCCATGGTCCCCCAGACCAGCGAATACGACGGGATGCCTACGGCCATGGGCAGCAGGCCCAGCGTCGTGGTCAGGGTGGTCAGCAGGATGGGCCGCAGCCGGATGCGCACGCCCTCCCGCACGGCCTCGGCCCGGGAGTACCCGGCCGCATAGAGCCGATTGATGAAGTCGAGCAGGACCAGCGAGTCGTTGACCACCACGCCGGTGACGCCGACCGTGGCGATGAAGCTGTTCACGGTGAACAGCGAGCGCGTCAGCATGGTCCCGAAGACCACGCCGGTCAGGGCGAAGGCCACGGCCGAGAGGATAATTACCGGCTGGACGTACGACTGGAACTGGCAGGCCAGAATCGTGTATATCAGCAGGATGGCGATGAGAAAGGCGTAGGTCAGCGAGGTGAACGATCGACCTGTGGACTCGTATTCTCCGGCGAAGTTGAGGGTCGCGCCGGGATATTCGGCCTTTATGGTGCCGTAATAGGCGCGGATGTCGTGGACCACGCTCGGGGCGTTGACCGGCGCGCCGGGGCGGATGTTGGCCGTGATGGTCACGGCCCGCTGCCGCTGGAACCGGTTGAGCTGCCCCGGCTCGCGATAGGTGCCGACCGTGACCAGGTCGCCCACGCGCACCGGCCCCTGGTCGTCCTCCAGGATAGGGATGCTTAGGGCGTCCTCCGGGTTCTTGAGGAACCGCTTGTCGATCTTGAGCCGCAGGTCGATGTCCTCGTCCGAGGCCCGGAATTTGCCCACGAACCGGCCGTCCAGCAGGCCGCCCGCCAGGGCCACCACCTGGGACGGTGTAAGCCCGTACTCCGAGATGCGCGCGCTGTCCGAACTGAACCGGAAGACGCGGTTGTCCGTGCCCGTGTCGGTCTTGAAGTCGGTCAGGTACGGGGCGATGGCCTTGTTGTGCCGGAGCCAGCCGTCCACGTCGTCCTTGAGGGCGCGCACGGCCTGCTGGTCCGGGCCGAGAACCCGGATGTTCAGGTCCTTTCCCGATGGCGGTCCGCCCTTTTCCGCCCAGACGTGCATGGTCCAGCCGCCCTTTTCATGGGGCTCCAGCTTTCGCCGCACGATGTCGAGCAGGAGCTGCGGGTCGTTGTCCGGATTCTCGGCGAAATGCTGCGCGTCCCTGGCGGGCATCTCCACGATGACGATGGCCCTGTTGGACCCGAACACGTTCTCGTAATCCTCGGTGATGTCCATGCCCGCCAGGGCGGACGCGGCCTGGACCGCGCCCGGCCCCAGCCCGTGCAGGAAGGCGGCCACGGACTTGGCCTTGTCCGATGTGGCGTAGACGTCCGTGCCCACCGGCCCCTCCATGGACACGTAGAACAGGCTGTACTCGTCCGGGAAGAATTTGATGCGCAACAGCGGCATGGCCCCGGTCACGGACACGACGAGGGTGACGATGGCCAGGATGAACGCCCCGAACACCACCACCAGGGACTTCCGGCGATGGCGCATGGTCAGCCCGAGGACGCGGTCCACCCCGCCCCGCAACGCGACCAGGAACCGGGGGTCGGCGGCGCGGCGGCTGTGCGTGCGCGACTCGCTCCGAAGCCGCCTGGCCCCCGGCCAGTCCAGAAAATGCGGCGGCAAAATGAGCAGGCACTCGGCCATGGACGCCAGAAGCGCGAAGCTCACGGCCTTGGGCACGAGGGCGAAAAACTCGCCCGTGGACCCGGTCATGATGAGCATGGGCAGGAACGCCGCCACCGTGGTGGAGGTGGCCGCCAGCACCGGGATGCAGACCTCGCTCGCGCCCTCCACCACCGCCTCCTTGAGCGGCCGCCCCTCCTGGACGTGGCGGTAGATGTTCTCCACCACCACGATGGCGTCGTCCACGATGATGCCGCTGACGAGCACAAAGGAAAACAGTGTGATTTCATTGATGGAGTTGTTGGTGAGCCACATGATTATCATGGTCACCAAAAACGAGAACGGGATGCCCACCGTGGTCAGCATGGCGTTGCGGAAACCCATCACCAGCCAGATGCAGCCGCAGACCAGGACGATGCCCAGCAGCAGGTTGGACCCCAGGGTGTCGATGTTCTCGTTGATGTAGACCCGCTGGTCCTGGGTCATGACCGGGGTCACGCCCTCCCTGTCCAGGATGGGCCGGAAATCCGCCACCACACGCTCCACCGCCGCCCCGATGTCCAGGGCGTTGCCCCCCGGGGTCTTGATGATCTTCACCGACACCGAGTCCTTGCCGTTCACCGACGAGATCACGAAGGGATCGCGATAGGCCATGCCCGCCTCGCTGATCACGTCGCCCACCGTCACGAACGAGCCGTCGCCGTCGCGCCGTACCACCGTGGCCGCGATCTTGTCCCGCGACCGGAACTTCTCGTCCGCCACGATGACGTACTCGCCGGAATCGCTGACGAAATCGCCAGCCGGGACCGAAAAGTTCGCCCCGCTCAGCGCCTTGGCCACCTCGTCGAAGGTCACGCCGAGCCGCATCATCTTGCCCGGATCGAGCGAGACGTGGAACTCGCGCGTGAACTCGCCGTTGATCTGCACCTCCTTGACCCCCGGAATGCGCTGCAACGGGATGCGCATCTCCTCAGCCATCAGCGTCAACGCCCGGTTGGCCCTGTCCCCGGTCAGGTTCACCGAAATCACCGGCAGCCACTCGCTCACCCGGATCACCGTGAACGTCGGCGGGTCCATTTCCTCGGGCAGATCGTTCTGGATCGACAACACCTTGAATCGCAATTCGTCATACAAAGCGTCGTAGTCGGTATCGTCCAGAAACTTGACCATGACCGAGGCGCGCTGCCGAAACGACCGCGAACGGATGTACTCCACGTTCTCCAGGTCCTCCAGCGCGTCCTCGATCTTGCGCGTGACCAGCGTCTCCACCTCGGCCGGACTCGCGCCGGGCAAAAAACCGCTGATCACCACCTGGCCCATGCGCACGTCTGGATACCGCTCCACCGGCAGGTTGAAGACGCAAAACACCCCGACCACCATCAACACCACAAACACAAGGTTCACCAAAACCTTCTGCCTGAGCGTATAATGCACTATCTCGCGTATCATGGATGAAGATGCCTCCGGCGGCCGGGGGGAGCGGGCCAAGTTGATCCGTGCGACTACCGCAATGTCAAACGTTCAAGTCCAATTTTAAAGGCATTTGAAATAACAAAACAAATTGTTTTAATCCCCTTTTCTCCCCCAAACACTCCCCCCTCTTCAACCGGGCCACTGTCCGGGAGTCTTCGGGCGGGCTGTTTTCGTCCCGGCGGGCGAAAGCGGCCCACCCGAAGACTCCCGGACGCCGCCTGACCGCCCCGCACGCCGTCCGGACCGCGCCGCCCAGCCATCGGGCTCTGCCCCCGCGAAGCGGAGAGTGGGGTGCAGGGGCTTTGTCCCTGCCGGGTCCAGGGCAGCGCCCTGGTCTCCCCGAAGGGGCCGCCGGAGTCATCCCCCATGCCGCGCCTACGGGTTCAGCAGAAACCTGTCTCCCGGCCGCACGTCCGGGCTGGAGACGCGGCGCAGGTCGTCTTCGGCGGCGCCGAGGAGGACGACGCGGACGCGCTGGTTGTCCGGGGTGACCAGGAAGTATTCCTCGTAGGCCTTGACCAGGGCGGACTTGGGCACGAGCACGGCCCCGCCGGGGTCGGGCAGGTCGAGAAGCAGTTCGGCGCGCAGGCCGCCGCGGAACTCGAAGTCGCCGGTGGTTATTTCCAGGTCCACGTTGATCTTGCGCGACTGGGGATCGAAGCCGGGCGAGACGCGGGCGATGGTGGCCTCGACGATCCGGTCGAGGTCGGTCATGCGCAGGCGGATGTCCTTTTTGTCCTTGAGGACGCGGTATTCGGCGCTGGTCAGGGCGAAGGGCACGAGGAGCACGTCGTAACGCCCGAGTTCGGCGACCTTTTCTCCCTTGGTGACCCACTCGCCGGGCTCGATGTAGCGGGTGACGACCTTCCAGCCGGAAGGGCCGAGCAGGGAGAAGCGCTTCATGCGTTCCGAAAGTACGCGCTCCTCGATCTGCTTGGCGCGCAGTTGCTGCAGGGCGGACTGGTGGGCGCGGATGTTGTTGTCAAGGGTCGACTGGGCGGCGTTCTTGCTTTTGACCAGAGCCTGGTAGCGGTCCATTTCCTTCTTGTTGTAGGCCACCTCGGACAGGAGTCGGGCCTGGTCGGCCCGGTTCTGTTCCAGGTCGAGCTCGATGAAGGTGGTGTCGAGCTCGGCGAAGAGGCCGAACGTGTTCAGGGTGTCGCCCACGTCGGCCACCACCTTGTGCACGCGGCCGGACTCCTCGGAGACCAGGGTCATGGAGTTGCGGGCGCGCGTGAAACCGGTAAGGGCGGCCTCGCGCGCGGCGGACCGGGCGATGAAGCTTTGGGCCGGCGCGGCCGGAGCGGCGGCGGGTTCCGGGGTCGGAGCCGGGGCCTCGGCGGCGGCCGTGTGCGCCGGTACGGCGCTTTCGACTTTTTTGTCGTCGTTGCAGCCTGCGAGGAGCAGGGCCAGAAAAAGCAGTGGTATGAGATAGTTCATGGCAAGCTCACCTGTTGGTGAATGGTTGCTGAGATCACCGGAATCCGGGCCGCAGGCCGAGGCCGACGATGTGCCCGACGACCCGTTCGATGTCCGTTTCATTGGCGAGGGCGGCGACGCAGCCCCGCACGGAGGAGCGAAAGAGCTCGTCTGAATCACGGGAGTTTTTCGCCTTTTCTTCTTCCAGGTCAACCTCCCGGCAGTTGGTGCAGAACATGAGCCGGAAGTATTCCGGCTCGTTGATGGCGAAAGCCGCGTAGCTGCACCGCCCACGCGCAGCCGCTCAAGGGGGTCGTGCTCGGTGTGCTGGAGCTCGCGCCGGGAGGCCACGAACCGAACGAAGCCCTCTTCGCGCAGTCCGGGAGGATTTCGAGCTTGTTGCAGAAATACCGGTAAAGGGCCGCCGGGCTGTACTCGATGGCCGAGGCGACGCCCCGCATGGACAGCCCCGGCGGACCAACAGGGTCCTGGCTGCGTCCAGGATGCGCCGCCCCATGGCTTCCCGGTCACGTTTCCTTCGTTGTTGCTTGCTCATTGCCAGGGCCAGCAAACACTCTTCGCTTTATAAACGCTGTTTGCGAATTGTGGCAAGGGCCGCCGCTTCCCACGCCGGGCGCAACAAGGCGGCCCGCGTGCGGAGGAAGGGATGAAGGCGTGGGAGGCGAACGTGGCCCGGGCCAGCGCCGGGTCAGGACTTATGGCAGGAGAAGAGCAGCCGGACCTGGGGTTCGATGAATTGCAGCACCTTTTCAGCGTCGAACCGCATGGCCCGCATGCCGATGGTGGCCACCCCGGCCAGGTAGATGGAAACCAGGGTTTTGACCGTGGTGGAGACGTCGGTTTCGGCCTGGAGCTCGCCGGTGCGCACCGAGTGTTCGACGAGCGTGGCGAAATGCACGGAGAGATGCCAGATGAACTGGTCCAGGGTGTCGGACCACGGCTGCTCACCCTCCAGGGCCAGCCGGTAGAAGATGTCCGCCTCTTCCTGCATCTCGCTCAGGCACTGGCATCGCCGCTTGATGATGAACATGATCTTGTCGTCGAGGCTGGCCTCGGGCATGGAGGCCACATAGTCGTTGATTGCGTCGTTGAGCTGGTCCGCACCGGCCGCGCAGACCAGGAAGGCTTTGCAGGTGAAATCTTCCTCGATCTGGGCGACGTCCACCCCCGCCCTGGCCGCGATTTCGTCTATGTCCACGTCCCGGACGCCCTTTTTGCCGAAACACTCCACGGCGGCCCGGATGATCCGTCGGCGGCGAGCCAGTTCCTCGAACGTCTTTTCCTCGTCTTGCATTGCGATCTTCCCCCTGGTCCCCGTCACGGCCGTGCCGATCGCAGGCCGGACTATCCCCGTTCATAGGACAGCAACGCCGACGCCGCGTCAACCGCCTGATGAAAATTATCATGCCTTGTGATGTTCTCCTGGTAGCGGGACCGACATTTAAATAGCCGGCTGTTTTTCAATTGAATAGCCAGCTATGTTACTTTGTATCAGCAATGATTTTGGATGGTAAGCTAATTTCTCAGGATGTCGAGGATTTCAATGTGCGCCGCCTGCCAGGCCGGGTAGGCCCCGGCCGCCACGCCGAGCAGGCAGGAACCCGCCAGGGTCGCGACCAGGCTCGTCGGGTCAAGGACCAGGGGCAGGTCGGCCACGTTGCAGCCCACCACGACCAGGACCAGGGTGGTGGCCACGCCGAGGGCTCCGCCCACCCCGGCCATAAGCGCGGACTCGAAGAGGAACTGGCGCACGATGTCGCGCCTGCGGCCCCCCACGGCCCGGCGCACCCCGATCTCCACCCGCCGGGCGCGCACCACCAGGATCATGATGGAGAGGATGCCCAGCCCGCCCACGGCGAAGGAGATGACCGACGAGATGCCGCCCAGGGTGGACATCAGGTCCAGGGCCTGGCGCTGCAACTGCATGGCGTCGCGCGGGGTCATGGAGGCGAAGTCGTCCGGCTCGCCCGGCGTCAGGGCGTGGCGACTGCGCATGATGGCGTTGACAGAGGCCTGGACCTGGTCCAGGCCGGCCTCGCCGTCCAGGCGCAGGAACACGCCGTTTACCCAGGTCTGGTTGCTCGCCCGGCGCATGTAGGTGGAAAGCGGCATGAGCAGGTATTCGTCCTGGTCCTCGCCCGAGACGTCGCGCCCCTTGCCCTCCATGACGCCGACGACGTGGAACGAGGCGCGGTAAAGGTAGACCAGGCGGCCCACCGCGTTCTCCGCCCGGCCGAAGAGCCGCTCGGCGATCTTGCGGCCGAGCACGCAGACCTTGGCCCGCTCCTCCACTTCCCGCCCGGTGAAGAACCGGCCCGTGTCCGGATAAAAACTGCGGATGCTCTGGTACTGCGGCCAGGTGGCCAGAATTTTGGCCGTGACCGCGTTGCCGCCTCCCCGCACCTGCAGGTTGGCGCTGACGAAGGGCGCGCCCTCCAGGACCGACGGAACCCCGTCGATGAGCGCCTGCGCGTCCGAGAGCTGAAAGGTCTTGATGTTCCCGTCCGTGCGCATCTCGCCGCTGCGGCGGAACCGGATCTGCCCGGCCAGGACCGCATAGAGGTTAGGCCCGAGCTGCTCCGTCTCGATCTCGGCCCGGCGGACCAGGATTTCCGAGACGTGCTGCACCCCGGTGAAGGCCAGGGCCCCGAGGAACACGCCGAGCATGGCCAGGATGGCCCGCCACTTGTGCGCCCGGAGCGACGACACGGCGATGCGCAGGTTGAGCGGCAGCATCAGCGGACCGCCTCCACGTACGGGACGGCCGCGATCCGCCCTGCCCCGCGTCCAGCGCCCGCCGCCCTAGTCATAGCGCTCCCGGTTCCAGGCCGTGTTGCCGTTGAATATGTATTGCCAGAGCCGCTCGATGGCGTGGCCGGTGTTGTTCGCGTCGTCCGGGTCCCGCTCCGCCAGGCGCAGGGCGTGCTCGTAGAAGGCGCGCGGCCGGGTCCGGATGCGCTCACCCGTGACGGCGAAAACGCCGGTCGGCGCCCGAGCCACTATCCGCTCGGGCGGCGCGGCGGCGAAGAGCGCGGTGAAGACCGTCCCCACCGGGATGTCCTTGCCCCACCCGGACCAGCGGCCCCGGTTGCTTTCAAGGCGCATGTCGTGCGGCCGCCCCAGCGCGTCGCACTCCAGCCGGAACCAGGCGAACCCCCGGAACGGAACGCGACCGTCCGCAACGTCCGCAATCATCGACCGCAACATCGCCGGCGTGCCCCGCCCCGTCCGATCAATGTGATCGAACGGATCGCCCTGGACAAAGACGTTGACCCTGGCCAGGTTGTCGTACTCGCGCACGACATGGGTGAAATAGGTATGCGCCTCCCGCCCGATGTTCGGCAGCGGGACAGCGCCAGTTGGCGCATCGTCCCCCTTGTCGTACACGACGTAATCATAGCCCAGCTCATCGGCCCAGGAGACGTCCTCCCGGTATCGGGCGATGATCACCTCGACCGTATCACGCATGATGATGTGCGGAATGATGGTGACGCACGGGTTTCTTGCCCACAACCGTCTCCAAGAGGAAGGCGCGCACGTAGGTGGGCTGCTCGTCGCAGGATCGCCCGCCCGAGCCGTAGCCCACCGCCAGGACCCTGCCCATGGGCTGCGGACCGCAATCCCGTGCAATGGTCCGCAGGATGGCCAGGCCCGTGGGGGTGGCCCGCTCCATGCCGCAGTCGGAGCCGAAGGTGGCCAACCCCTTGGCCAGTTCGGCGCAAGCCGGTGCCGGAACAGGCATTTTGCCATGCGCACAGGTCACGAATCCCGACCCGAGATCCACGGGCGAGACGACCGTCTCCACGGCCTCCAGCGCCTCCAGCAGGACCATGGCGCCCACAACGTCCACAATGGTGTCCACAGCCCCGATCTCGTGGAAGTGGACCGTCTCCAGGTCAACGCCGTGGACCTTGGCCTCGGCCCGGCCGAGCAGGGTCAGGGCCTGGATGGCCCGCTTCGCCTCCTCGGGCGAAAGCGCGCTGTCCTCCACGATCTTCACGAGGTTGGAATAGGTCCGCAGAGGCTGGTCAGCGGTCTGCTCCACATCCAGGTGCCAGGTGGCGATGCCGCCGACCTTCTTTTGCGACCAGTGCAGGGCGAAGCCCGCCAGCCCGAGCCTGTCCAGCGACTCGCCCAGCCGGGCGAACCCGTTGCCTGGCCCGGCGGTCTCTTCCAGCGCGTGAGCCATGGCCGACAGCAGCATGTCCCCGCTCACGCCCGAGGAACAGTCCAGATAGAGTGTGCGCATCTTCGCTCCGGTTTGCAATTCATCTCACCGGTACACGCCCGGCCGCCTTTCGGCAACCTCGTGCACCGTTCGGCCCATCGGTCAGGCGACCGGGCCCCGGACCGCGCGCATGTTGATCTTGTGGGCCAGGAAGCCCGCGCCGAATCCGTTGTCGATGTTGACCACGCCCACGCCCGGCGCGCAGGAATTCATCATGGCCAGCAGTGCGGCCAGGCCCTGGAAGCTCGCGCCGTAGCCAACGCTGGTGGGCACGGCCACCACCGGCAGGTCGGTCAGCCCGCCCACCACGGACGGCAGCGCGCCCTCCATGCCCGCCACAACCACCAGGGCCGTGGCGCCCGCCACGTCCTCCATGGCCGTGAAAAGCCGGTGAATGCCCGCCACCCCGCAGTCGTGGCGGCAGGCCACTCCGCTGCCCAGGAAACGGGCCGTGCCCGCGGCCTCCTCGGCCACCGGCATGTCCGAAGTCCCGGCCGAGAGGATCAGTATGCGGCCGCGCGGCTCCGGGTCGGGCCCCACGCGCAGCAGCCGCGAGACCGGGTCGTAAACGGCGTCCAGCGAGGCCGGGAGCGCCGCCGCATGAGCGGGCTCGGCCCGGGTTCCCAACGCCCGGCCGCCATGGGCCGCCAGCCGACCGAAAATAACCGCCACCTGCTCCGGAGTCTTGCCCGCGCAGTAGACCACCTCCGGACCGCCCGCCCGCGCCTCGCGGTGCAGGTCCAACTGGGCGCAGCCGGCGTCCACCACCAGTTGACCGAGCAACCGGCGCTTGGCCTCCTCCATGGTCATCCGCCCGGCCGCGTATGCTTCGAGAATCTGTTCCGGGCTCATTCCCGCCACTCCCTGAATCGGCATGATCTCAGGCCGATCCCCTCGATTTCCGCCGCGAAATTATCACGCAATTTATCTACTATTTCACTGTGTTCCGGCATGTACTCCACAGTCGCCATCAGATTATCAGGCCGGACGCGCAGGGACTCGACCCCGCGCGCATGGAAGAAGGATTCGAGCCGGTCCACCAGGGCCAGCTCCCCCGGTTCCAGCGGAGTCCCCGTGGGTATCCGCGTGGCCAGGCAGCTCTCGGACGGCCGGTCCCAGGTGGGCAGCCCGGACTCCCGGGCCAGGGCCCGCACGTCCGACTTGCACAGCCCGCACGCCTTGAGGGGCGAGACCACGCCCCACTCGCGTACGGCCCGCAGCCCCGGCCGGGCCGGATCATCGTCCGCATTGGTCCCGTCCAGGACCAGGCAGTCCGCGCCCAAGGCCTCCCGGATGGCGCGGAACAACGCCCGCTTGCACCCGTAGCACCGGTCCGGGCCGTTGCCTCGCACCAATGGATCGTCCAGCGGCTCGACGGGCAGCACCCGGTGGGCCATGCCGATAAGGGCCGCCAGCTCCGCCGCGCGGTCCAGCTCGCGCCGGGCCACCAGCTCGTGGTCCCCGGTCACGGCGATGGCGCGTTCGCCCACGGCCCGGAACGCGGCCAGGGCGACCAGCGAACTGTCCACCCCGCCGGAAAGGGCCACCACAACGCAGCCGCCCTGCCCCGCCTTGTCCGCAATCGACGCCTGCAACAGATCCATCCGCATACGCGAAACCTAGCCCAGCCCAGCCCCGGCTTCAACTCCTTTCGCCCGCGCCTGCCCCCCCCCGCCACCCGCCCCGGCCCGGCACTCCCCGGTTGACACGCGGACCGGCTTGACATAGCCTGCTATATATTTGGCTATTCGTCATATTACCCACTGGAATCATGGAAGATAGCAACAACGACCTTTTTTACTGCCAGCTCTCGCGTTTTCACCGGCTGTACGACCGTGCGCTGCGCAGCCGGTTGGCCCCTTACGACGTCAATCCCGGCTACCTGGCGGTCCTTCAGCACCTCTGGCTGGCGGACGACGTCACCCAAACCGAACTCAAGGGCCAGCTCGACGTCGAGCAGGCCACCCTGTCCAACACTCTGCGTCGCATGGAGCGTGACGGGCTGATCCTGCGCACCCCCAACCCCGAGGACCGACGGCACCACGCCATCACCCTGACGGAAAAGGGCCGGACTTCGCACCGACTTGTCGTCGAGGCCATTGAGGACCTGCGCCGGACCGTGCACCAGGGGCTGACCGTCAACGACCGCCGCTATTTCAAGCGGATCATGCGCCAGATGACCGACCAGTTGGAAGACGACCTCACCGAGCCGCTCTTCGTCCTCCTGGACGAGGTGACGGAGTGATCCCCTGCCTCGGCCTCACGCCCCCGGCCCGCTTCAACGCGGCCCGGGCAGAACGAATGGTTGCAAAGCCGGTGCAACCCCGCTAGTAAGACCCCCCGGAGCACCCATGAAAAAATACATCGACGTGACCATCGGCGGCGAGACCGTAAAGAAACACCGTCGCGACGTCCTCAAGGACGCCGTCATCTGCGCCTCCATTCCGGACCGGCCCTGCCACATCTTCGAGGCCAGCGCCGGTTCCGCCATCCTCTCCCGCCAGTTGCGCGACCAGGGTCACCGGGTCAGCATCTCCAACTATTACCCCTGCGGCTTCGAGGACATCGAGGAGCATTTCGCCGACCTGAACCGCCCCCTCGACCTGCCTGACGACACCTATGACGTGGTCATCTGCCGCGAAGTCATTGAACACGTCGAATCCGTGCCGCATACCCTGCGCGAGTTTCACCGCATCCTCAAGCCGGGCGGGACCCTTATCCTGACCTTCCCCAACCGGCTCCAGATCCGCTCCCGCTTCCTCTACCTCATGTCCGGCTTCTACCGGGGCATGAAGTCGCCCATCAACCTCGGCATCCACATGGGCGAGGGCCACATCAACCTGATCGGCTACCCCGAGATGGACTATTTCCTCCGCAAGACCGGCTACGAGGTGCGGTCCGTGGACGCCTCCTACTACCAGGCCAGCGACAAGATGTTCCTGCTGCTCAAGCCCCTCATCGCCCTGACCACGAACTATTACCTGCTGAAATACAAAAAGAAGGCGCAGGACCACGACAAGACCAAGCCGGAGAACATCGCCTACAATCGATACATCGCCAAGACGCTGCTGACCAATGCCCTTTTCCTCGGCAAGGACGTCATCATCTCGGCCTCCAAAGCAACCAGTTGAAATCTTGAAGTAAGCTGAGGGTCAACCCCATTCGCGCCCCTTTTGGGCCCAAGCTGTCGACGGCTCCCGAGTTCACCGCCTCTTCAATCAACTTCAATCGACTGTAATTCCCAGGGTCTCGCCAGTCCCCACCTACCCCTTTCCGTTTCTTCATCCTCTCCGGCAACGCTTACCACAACAGACTTCAATCTTTTGTGTTTTTTGCCCTAATTTTGTCCAAGTTATTCTCGACTACATATCATCCTGAAATTCATAAATATTTATACTTTAGCCCACAGTTCTGCTCATGATAAACCTATGACATTTTCTAGAATTTCTTCATTGAATTCAGTCATTGAATTGTTCAATTCGTGGTTTTTTCCCATTATGTTTTTGCACGGATTCTGCTATAGCCTTCCCTAATGGACAACAACCTCCCGTAATCCCGCCCGTTCGGCTGTCTTTAGAAATTCTCTAGACTTTGTGGGACAACGTTGTACTTTGTTGACAATCTTTGACACCTTATGTCAAAGAGTGAACATCGCAGGTCTGATGTGACATGGTGAACAACAAAGAATCGACCAAGCCTCCCGCCCTTTTGACGGTGAAGGAGGTAGCGGAGTTGCTGAGGGTTCATCAGCGCACGGCATACCGCTTGATTACGGACGGGACCATCCGTGCCGTGAAGATCGGCAGCCAGTGGCGCGTTCCGGAGCAGGCCCTGCTGGATTTCATTGAAAACGGACTGAACGAACCGGTCGCCCCGTCGAAGAGGAAACCGGTTTCGGATCAATACAAACTTCCCTTGGACTAAGGAGCAAGCGCATGTCGAACAAGGTTATTGGTGGTCTCAGCGGCACCGATCCCATCCTCAAAGTCAATCTGCCCAACGATTTCGGGCAGGACATCCCGGTCACGGGCCAGCTCATCGGCGAGGAGATGTATTTTGACGACCACAGCGGCATGCTGACCATGGAGAAGCTCTACCGCGATCAGGACGGCCATCTTTCCTACGGCATCATTTCCGCCATCGGTCATGCTCGCGAGCGCCGCGCGTATCGCATCGAGGAGCGCGAGGAGAGCTGCATCGCCTCCAACGGCAGCCTTTCCCTGGAATTTTCCTACGACGAGCTTTTCGAGCTGCTGGCCGTGGCCATGGAGGCGGAAAAGGAAAGCGCCGGCCGTCAGGTCAGCGAACAGGTCCGCCGCCGTCTCGCCGTCAACGAATAGGTTTTTTCCGGTTGACGCGAAAAGGGAGTCCGAAAGGACTCCCTTTTTCTTTGTTTTCCATTTGGTTAAGGCTTGTTAAGGGATGGAGCCGGCTTGCAGACCTGCACCGGGCCTTGGCTAGTCCTTGTAGTAATCCTGCTGGCCGGTGGCTTCCATGACCGCGCGCCAGTAGTCGGACTCCACGTTCAGGGAGCGGCGTTTTGCCGTGACCAGGTCGAGGGGCAGGTGGACCATGCTCGACTTGAGCTGGGCCACGACCATCCCGGTTTTTCCGGCCATGGCGGCATGGACTGCATTCTGGCCAAGGAAGCCGCAGTAGACGCGATCCCCCGCATTGGCCGGGACCGAGCGGATCATGTAGCTTGGGTCGATGAATTTCATGAACATTTCCATGTCCGTGGACTCGAAGTGCGTCTTGATCCGCTCCATGAGCAGGGAGCAGATGTCGGCCAGCCGCCGGTTGCCGGACGGGTCCTTGCGCTCCTCGCGCAGGAGCAGGTCTTGTCCCGCGCCCTCGGCGCAGACGATAAGGGCGTGGCCGCGGCGACGCAGCCGCCGTTCCAGGGCCATGAGGAATCCGTCCTCGCCGTCCAGGTTCAGGTCCGCCTCCGGCACGAGCAGGAAGTTGACTTCTCGCATGGCCAGGGTGGCCTGGGCGGCGATGAACCCGGCCTCGCGGCCCATGAGCTTGACCAGGCCGACGCCCATATCCATGCCCGTGGCCTCGACGTGGGCGCTCTGGATTGCCTCGGTGGCTTTTTCCACGGCGGTGTCGAAACCGAAGGAGCGGGTGATGAAGTTGATGTCGTTATCGATGGTCTTGGGCACGCCGATAACAGCTATCTTCCTTCCGCGCTTGGATATTTCATCGACGATCGCCTTGGCCGCGCACATGGTCCCGTCCCCGCCGATGACGAAGAGGACGTTGACGTTCATGCGCTCCAGTGAGTCGACGATCTCGCCGGGGTCCTGGGGCCCGCGCGAGGAGCCGAGCACGGTGCCGC
This sequence comes from Pseudodesulfovibrio sp., assembly GCF_028692895.1. GTDB lineage: Bacteria > Desulfobacterota > Desulfovibrionia > Desulfovibrionales > Desulfovibrionaceae > Pseudodesulfovibrio. Next base: position 31,707 of record NZ_JAQUWN010000001.1, on the reverse strand, counting down.
CGAAGTGGTGGATTTCCGACACGGACTGCGGGGTCAGTTCGGCCACATCGTATCCGTAGCGCGGGATGAAGCCGCGCAGGCCGAAGCGGATGCCGATGACGGTGCGGATGCCGTAGTTGTAGTGGGCCTCGTTGACGATGGCGCGGATGACGTCGTTGATGCCGGGGCACAGGCCGCCGCAGGTGACGATGGCGCACTTGGTCTTGGAGGGATCGAAGTAGATCTTTTCCCGAGGGCCCGCCTTTTCGAACCGCATGGCCAGGGTTTCGTTCCCGAGCTCGCAGAGTTCCTCGCCGGTCATCATCAGGGTCAACGGTTCGGAATCATTTCTATATTTGCTGAGCTTCTGCGGCGTTCCGATCTTGGCCGGGCCCAGGTTCCCGATGGTGGTATCGTAGGAAGCCTTTTTTTTCGGCATGATGCACCCCGATCCGCGACATCTTTTGCGGAGAGTTGCGGTTATTACTGTTTACGATGGCAACACACCGATTTCCGGCGTGGTTTCATCTTGTATTCCTTTGCGGCTACCACGCCTCGACTTCGGGCTCCGGGAGTTCTTCCATGGCCAGGTACAGGTCCTCGATGGAGGCCGTGGCCGCACCGATCTGCCCCACGACCACCCCGGCCGCATAGTTGGCCAGGGTGCAGGCGGTGAGCAGGTCCAGCCCGGCAGAGAGCCCGAGGGCCACGGTTGCGATGACGGTGTCACCCGCACCGGTGACGTCAAAGACCTTCTGGGCGAAGGTAGGGATGTGGCTGACCGTGCCGGGCCCCTCGAACAGGGCCATGCCGTCGCCGCCCATGGTGATAAGCAGGTTGCGGCATCCCAGGCGTTCGAACAGGGCGCGCCCGGCGCGGATCACGGTGTCCTGGCTCTTGACCGGCAGCCCCGCCCCCTCTCCCGCCTCCTTGGTGTTGGGCGTAAGCAGGTCCACGCCCCGGTAGAGGTCGTAGTTCACGGTCTTGGGGTCGACAAGGATGAGCGGTCGGCGCTCGCACCGCTCCACCATGCGCATGAACCGGCACATGAAATCCTCGCAGATGAAGCCCTTGCCGTAGTCGGAAAGGATTATCACTGGATAGTTGTCGATAACGCCCTCCAGGTAGGCGAAGAGGGAATCGAGCTCCGCCACCTGCAGGGGCACGGCCAGCTCCTGGTCCACGCGCACCACCTGCTGGTTCGCGGCGATGATCCGGGTTTTCTTGGTGGTGGGCCGGGCCGGGTCGCGGATGAGCTTGGTCTTGATCTCCGCGTCGCGGCAGAGCTTGTCCAGCCGCTCGCCGTCCTCGTCCGTACCCACGGCGGCCACGAGCAGGGCCCGGCCGCCCAGGGACACGATGTTGCGGGCCACGTTTCCCGCCCCGCCCAGGAGCGAGGATTCGCGCACCACGCGCACCACGGGAACGGGGGCCTCAGGCGAGATGCGGTCCACCTCGCCGATCATGTAATGGTCGAGCATAAGGTCGCCAATGATCATGACCCTCTTCCCGGCAAGGGCCTCGATGGCCTTTCTAATCTGCTTCAGTGTCATAGTTCCAACCATGCGAATTTTAATATGTAATCAGAATGTATGATTCGCGCTGTCCGATGATCGTCGCCTGACCCTCAGGGCCGGATCATCACCGCCCTATCGGCGGAAGATCGATGGCGGATCACTCTTCCCCGGTGCGGGTTCAGACGAATTCCGCCCCGAGCTTTTCCGCAAGAATCCGCAAATCACTTTCGTTCTTGTAACTGACGGTAATCTTGCCCTTATCCGTGGTGCCCGCAATCCTTACCTTAACATTCAGCAACTCGCCGAGCGCCTCCTGGAGATTGGTCAGGCGGGGATCAGTGGGAGCGGCCTCTTCCCGGACTGGGGCGGGACGCGGGGCCTGGCCGATTTCCTCGGCCCCGGGCAACCGGCCATGTTCCTTCCAGAACGAGGCCTGCGCCTCGGCTTGGCGCACGGTCAGTCCGTTTTCGGCGATACGGCGGTGCAGCGCGCCCTGGGCGTCGGCCTCGGTCACGGCCATGATCGCCCGGCCGTGGCCCGCGCTCAGGGTTCCCTGCTGGATGTCGGCCCTGACCTCGTCCGGCAGGTTGAGCAGGCGAAGCGAGTTGGCCACGGCGGACCGGCTCTTGCCCACCTGGCGGGCCAGCTCCTCCTGGCTCAGGCCGAACTGCTGCTGCAACTGTTGGTAGCCGAGCGCCTCCTCCACCGCGTTCAGGTCCTCGCGCTGCAAATTCTCGATCAGGGCGATGGCCAGGCTCTCCTGGTCCGTCATCTCCCGGACCAGGGCCGGAATCTCGTCCAGCCCGGCCAGCCTGGAAGCGCGCAGACGTCGTTCGCCCGCCACCAGCTCGTAGCGACTGTCGCCAAGCGGCCGGACAAGCACTGGCTGCAGGACGCCGCGCACCTTGATGGAGGCGGCCAGGTCGTCCAGCCCTTCCCGGGAGAATTCCCGGCGCGGCTGATGCGGGTTGGGCGTAATGGCCGAGAGCGAAATCCGCCTGACCTCGGAGGAATCCGAGGTCTTCCGTTCGTCCTCGCGGACGCCGCCGAGCAGCGCGTCCAGCCCACGGCCAAGCCCCTTGCTGGGTAATGACATATATCCTCTCCTTCTGCTTCCCGCATTGCACCTTGCCCCATGGTGCTTTTGCGCCTATAACGCCCCTCAAACACGTAACCGACCGGAGCATCCCATGGCCGACCACATCCACGAACTTTTCGACAAAGACGGCAACCCCATCGGCGCCCTGCTCTCCGCCGAGGCGTGGGCGGTCGTTCGCGACGACGTCCTCGCCCGCCTGGGCCTCGCGGAGCAAAGCACCCCGCCCGAAAAGCCCGAACCCCTCGGCGACTGGGAGACCCTCCAGGAGTACTGGGACTTCGACTACCCGGTGGACACCGACGTGACCTGCTCGGTTTGCGGCAACACCACCGAGGACTGGGCCGCCGACGATCCGCGCAAGTTCCGGCTGACCGCCGCCAACCTGGCAGGCCTGGTCTCCTTTCAGTGCCGCAACTGCCTGACCAAGGTGGTCAAGAAGCACTTCAAGGACACCATCGTCACCGAATGCACCCCCTTCCAGGGCGAAAAGCTCCAGAACAAGGAAGGCCGGTACTGATCCGCCGCCGGATCACGGTGATCGACGGGGTCGAGCACTCGTGATCTTCATGAGAAAGAACAGCCGCTAACCTCTGGCGGTCGTGCTTTTCGCCACTTCCTGGGCCAGGGCCAGATAGGCCTCCGCGCCGCGCGACTTGATATCATAGTTGATCACGGGCTTGCCGAAGCTCGGGGCCTCGGACAGACGCACGTTGCGCGGGATGATCGTCTCGAACAGGTGCTGCGGGAACGCCTTGCGCACCTCGTTCTTGACCTGCCAGGAGAGCCGGTTTCGCGAGTCGTACATGGTCAGGACCACGCCCAGGATGTCCAGATCGCTATTCAACCGCTTGCGCACGAGCTCGTAGGTCATGAGCAGTTGCGCAATGCCCTCCAAAGCGTAATACTCGCACTGTAGGGGCACCAAGAGCTCGGTGGCCGCGCACAGGGCGTTGACCGTGAGCAGCCCCAGAGACGGCGGGCAGTCGATGAGGATGTAGTCAAAATCCTCGTCCGCCATGCTCAGCAAGTCCCGCAGGTAATACTCCCGCCCCAATTTATCCACCAGCTCGATCTCCGCGCCGACCAGATCCTGCGTTCCCGGCAGGATGGAGAGGTACGGCACATCGGTCTCGTAGATGGCCCGCCGGATGTTCTTGGGCTCGAAAAGCACAGTGTAGACATTCTCCCGCTTGTCGCCGGGGTAGAAACCGAGCCCGCTGGAGGCGTTGCCTTGGGGGTCGCAGTCCACCAGAAGCACCTTTTTTTCCATCACAGCCAGGGACGCGGCCAGGTTCACGGCCGTGGTCGTCTTGCCGACGCCGCCCTTCTGATTCGCCACAACGATTTTTCTCGCCACGGAGTCCTCGCTTGCTTGTTCTCGATCCGCTCACGCGTTTCACGTGAAACAATCATGGTGATCAGGTGAGTGTTTCACGTGAAACACTCAAAGGCACCCTTTCATCCGTTCCTAGGCGGATTCGAAAAATAAGGCAACGCCAAAATGGAAACAGGTGGCGAAAAAAAAGGCGGGCGCCGAAGCGCCCGCCTGTATATCGTCGGGATTTGCCTTGATATGAGGCAAAATTAGACGTTGTAATACTCTCTGTACCACTCAATGAATTTCCGAATGCCGTATTCAATGGTGGTGTCAGGCTTGAAACCCACATCAGCCACCAGATCGCTGACGTCCGCCTCGGTGGCGGGTACGTCGCCGGGCTGCATGTCCATGTAGTTGCAGATGGCCTTCTTGCCCACCACTTCCTCGATGACCTCGATATAGCGGGAGAGCTCCACAACGGAATTGTTTCCGATGTTGTAAATTCGGTAGGGAACCGTGCTGGAGCAGGGGTCCGGATGGTCGCCGTCCCAGGCGGCATTCGGGGCGGCCGTGTGCTTGACCACGCGGACCACGCCCTCGACGATATCGTCGATGTATGTGAAATCACGACGCATCTTGCCGTGGTTGAATACATTGATGGGCTTGCCCTCCAGGATGTTCTTGGTGAACAGGAAGAGCGCCATGTCCGGCCGACCCCAGGGTCCGTAGACCGTGAAAAAGCGCAGGCCGGTGGTCGGCAGGCCATAGAGGTTGCTGTAGGAGTGGGCCATCATCTCATTGGCCTTCTTGGTGGCGGCGTAAAGGCTCATGGGGTGATCCACGGCCTCGTGCGGATCAAGCGGCATCTTGGTGTTCAGGCCGTAGACCGAACTGGACGAGGCGTAGACAAGGTGCTGCACCTTGTTATGGCGGCACCCTTCAAGGACGTTGAGGAACCCGACCACATTGGAGTCCACGTAGGAGCGCGGGTTCTCGATGGAATAGCGCACCCCTGCCTGGGCGGCCAGGTTGACCACATGGGTGAACTTCTCGGATGCGAAGAGCTCGGCCATGGGAGCGTTGTCCTCAAGGGAGATGTTCGCGTGCTTGAAAAGCGGGCTTTCCTGGAGGATGGCGAGCCGCTGCTTCTTGAGGTTCACATCGTAATAGTCGTTCAGATTGTCCAGGCCGACCACTTCATGGCCTTCGCCGGTCAACACTCTCGACAGGTGGAATCCGATAAAACCGGCCGCGCCGGTGACGAGAATCTTCATGAGTCCTTGCTGATCCTTTCGCTGTGGCCGCATCATGCGGCGACGATTAGTCCGAGGGGCGAGGCGAAGGCCTCACCGTGATTGCAGCAACCACATACGTTACCCCGCCTTGGTTGGGCAAGCCGGGAAAAGATGATTTTAGGGGCCAAAACAGCGCCTCATCGCGCGGACGCAAGAGATGCGCAATAAAAAATAATATATTTCAAAATGTTGCTACTCATCTTCCACATTCGCGGCCCACGGCATTTTTCCGACAATTCCGACCGGCTCCCCCCATCCGGGACAAAAATGCGTGAAACGGCCGCCTGACGCGATATCCGGGCGCTTCCCATAGAACCTTCCACAAAAAGGGGCGGCCGGCTAGAACCGGAGGTTCGCCAAGGCGCTGACGGCCAGTTGCTGTTCATGCGGGAGCATGGCGACGAGCTCGCCCATGGAAGGCAGGACGTGGACCATGACGTCGCGGAGCATGTGCATGGAGCGGGCTGGGTCGGCTTCCGGCAGGATGACCCGGAGGGCGTCCCGGCCGAAGCAAACAACATGCGGGGTTTTCCAGAGCCGCCAGCCGCGCCAGAAAAGTTCCCGGTCGGGGACGAGGCGGCCGGACTGCAACGCGGCCACGGGCCAGAAGGCCACGGGCCGGGGCGGCAGCCGGAGGTGCCGGATCAGGTTGGCCACAACGGCGCGCCGCCGTTCGTCCTTTTGCCCGCCCAGGTCCAGGCCGAGCTCCATGTAGGTCCAGACCATCTTGTGACCGGGGGCGACCAGCTTCAGGTATGAGGCCCACGGCTCGGGGAAGGCCGGTCCCGCAGACGCGGACGAACTGCCTGTCGGTTCGCGAAACGCCTCGGGCGTCGGACGGGACGCCCCCACCGCCCTGTCCTGACGCGCAGCTTTTTCCGGGACGGAAGACGTCTGCGCCGGAACCGGACAGTGATTGGACTGTGCAGGCGGCTGCGGGGTCAGAGGCAGGGCCTGAGCGGGCGTCGCCGCCACGGCCTCGGCCGCGACGGGGCCGCCGGGATGGAAGACGTGCTCCAGCCCGGATTCCAGCCACGGACGCAGATGCTCCGGCACGTTCAGTCGAGCAGAAGGTGATCCCATAAACGCCAGGCCACTTCGGTCTTGTCGAGTTGGGGCCAGGTCTCCCTGCGCCCGGCGGCGTCGAGCACGTACATCTCGTTGGTCGCGCTGGCGAACCCGCTTCCCGCCTTGGAAATGTCGTTGGCCGCGATGATGTCCAACCGCTTGCTTTGCAGCTTTCGCCCGGCCTCGGCCTTGAGGTCGCCGGTCTCGGCGGCGAAGCCGATGAGACGCTGTCCATCCCGCTTGGCCTCGCCGAGCGTGCGCAGGATGTCCGGGTTGGGCGTGAACTCCACGGTAATGCCCTGCCCCGCGCCGGAGGCCTTCTTGAACTTGGTCTCGCCAAAGGGCACGGGCCGGAAGTCGGCCACGGCGGCGGTGCAGCAGGCAACATCCATGGACGGCCACAGGTCCGTGGCCACTTCGAACATCTGCCGGGCCGTGGTCACGGGGACCACGCGGACGGCCTCGGGAAAGGTCAGGACGGTGGGCCCGGCCACAACGGTGACGTCGGCCCCGCGCAGGTGTGCGGCCATGGCCAGGCACGCGCCCATGAGCCCGGAGGACGGGTTGGACCAGAACCGGACCGCGTCCCACGGCTCGCGCGTGGGGCCGAGGGTGACCAGGACCTTCCGGCCGGCCAGGTCCTGAGGCGCCAGCGCTCGGAGCACGGACGCGAAAATCTCCTCCACCGGAGCCAGGCGGCCCTCGCCGGTGTCGCCGCAGGCCACATGCCCGCTCCAGGGCCGGACGCGGATGTAGCCGAGTTCGCCGAGCATCTCCCAGTTGCGCCGGGTGGCCGGGGCCTCCCACATGCGCGGGTTCATGGCCGGGGCAACTATCTTGGGCCCCGGGAAGGCCAGGGCCTGGCAGGAGAGCATGTCGTCGGCCAGTCCGAAGGCGAGGCGCGCGATGGTCGCGGCCGTGGCCGGGGCGATGACCATGGCGTGGGCGGCCTGGCCCGGCTCCAGGTGGCCGAAGGCGGAACCGGAGGGCGAGCCTTCGAACATGGAGCCGTACACCGGCGAGGCCCCCAGGGCCTCGAAGGACAGGGGCCGGACGAACTCGGCGGCCCCGTCGGTCAGTGTGGCGGAAACAAGGCAACCCGCCTCCTGCAGGGAGCGCAGGAGGTCGAGCGCCTTGTAGGCGGCGATGGAACCGGTGACGCCGAGATGGACGCGCTTGCCCAGGAATCCGGCGAAGCGGTAATGGGGCTGCATGTCGCTACTTGTCCTTGACCGCGGCGTCCTTGAGCTCCACGGCGAATATGGTGATCTTGGCCGATCCGAAGGAGTCCTCGACCTGGATGACGCAGCTCTTGTTGTACTTCTCGAACGAAAGGACGGAAAGCGCGCCGGTCTTGTTGTTGGAGATGAGCTTCCAATTGTCCTTGGACATGTTGTTGACGAAATACTGGACCAGCTCCAGGACCTCGACGCGGCCCTTGAACTTCATGATGGCCGCGCGGAACTTGGAATTGTCCAGCTTGTAGGAGTCGTCGTTCTGGTAGGAGATTTCCTTGGGAATAAGGATGTCGTCGAAGTCGTAGTAGTAGTCGGGAGCCTGCTGGGCGGCCTGGGTGCCGCCCGCGGGATCGGTGTCCGCGCTCTGGCCGCCGCTGGTGGTGGTGCACGCGGCGAAGAGCATGAGCAGGGAAACCATGACGAGCGTTTTCACGAAAGAACGCATAACTTCCTCCTGGTACGTTCTTGAGGTTGGCCGGAGCTGTGGCCCGTGTAACAGGACGCGGGCCAAAAGAAAAGGTCAGGAGGCGGCGTCCTTGAGGCGGTCGATCTTGTCCTGGAGGTACTTCTCCATCTCCCGGCGGTCCTTGCGCAGCCGGATGAGCTCCGACTCCAGGATCTGCATCTTGGCCTTGATGTCCGAGGTGTCGAAACTGAGCTTCAGCGCCATCTCCTCGATCTCCGCGTCCTTCTGCTCCAGGGCCTGGGTCTGGCGGAGGATCTCCTCGGGCAGGACGTCGGACGGTCCGGGCAACTGTTTCATCTTCTTCTGGCTGCGGGCGAGCAGGACAAAGGCGGTCTTGAGCTTCTGAATGTCGTCCTGCTGCCGCTCGATGACCGACTTCTGGTTGGCGATGACCTCCATGCAGGACGCCACCTTGCCCATGACCCCGTTGAAGACGCCCGCCAGCTCGGCGAACATCTCCCCGCGCACGGGCGGCTCGGCCTCGCGCTCCACCTCGATGGTGCGCGTGAACTCGCGCTTGAGGCCGTCCTCGATCTCCGCCGTGACCTTGCCCTCGCCGTACATTCGCGAAATCCGTTCGAAAACCACGAGGCTGTCCTCGGGGTACTTGGTGATCCGGCCCATCTTGCGTCCGTTCAGGAAGTCCTTGAACAGGGAAGCGTACCGACGGGCCGTCGGCGCGGGGATGCGGGTAAGCTTGGCTATCTCAGCCACGGAAAGCCAATTCATGGTATAATGAAATACCAGGATTACGAGCAATGGCAAGTCCCAACCCCGGAGCTGGACGAAAGCGTGGCATCCAACCGCAATCATTGGAATAAAAAAGCCTACACCTCATGGTTTCAATGGGTTACAAGAGGTCACCAATCGAGGGACGGACTTCATATATGGAAATACCCCAGGACTTCCGGCTGGCGAGCTACGACTACGACCTGCCCGAGGATCGCATAGCCCAGCAACCCGCCGACCGGCGCGACGGCTCGCGCCTGCTCGTGCTCGACCGGGCGGCGGACACGCTCACCCCGGCCCGGTTCACCGAACTGGCCGACTATCTGCCGGAGGGCGCGCTGCTTGTGGCCAACAACTCCCGCGTCATCCCGGCCCGCATCTTCGGGATGAAGCCCACGGGCGGGCGGGTGGAGTTCCTGCTGCTCACGCCCCTGCCCCTGCTCGCGCCCGCCCCCGCCCCCGACCTGGGCGACGGCTGGCTCGCGGCCCCGGCCGAGGGGCTGCTGCGCGCCTCCAAGTCGCCCAAGCCCGGCAGCCGGGTGACCATCAGCGACGACCTGTTCCTCCTCGCCGAGGAGCCCTCGCCCTTCGGCCGCTGGCGTGTCCGCCTGTGCTGGCGCGGGGACCTGACCGGCCATTTCCAGGCCATGGGCCACCTTCCCCTGCCGCCCTACATCCGGCGTCCCGACTCGGCGGCGGACCGCGAGCGCTACCAGACCACCTATTCGAGCGAGGCCAAGACCGGCTCGGTGGCCGCGCCCACGGCCGGGCTGCACTTCACGCCCGAGCTGCGGGCCGGGCTGGCCGGACGCGGGTTCACCTGGGCCGAGGTCACCCTCTACGTGGGCTACGGCACCTTCAGCCCGGTGCGCGAGCCGGACATCCGCAACCACCGGATGCACGCCGAGTACATCGAGGTTTCACGTGAAACCGTCGACGCGGTGAACCGGGCCAAGGCGGAGGGCCGCCCCGTGGTCGCCATCGGCACCACCAGCGCGCGCACCCTGGAGGGCATGTACCGGGCCTGCGGCGAAATAGCCGAATTTTCAGGTGAAACAGACATCTTCATCAAGCCGGGCTACACCTTCAAGGTGGTGGACGCAATGCTCACAAACTTTCATTTGCCAGAGTCATCCCTCATCATTATGATTGCGGCCTTGGCCGGAAGGGCGAGGGTCCTATCGGCCTACAACTACGCGCTCGAAAACGGGTTTCGCTTCTTCTCCTACGGAGACGCGATGCTGATAAGGTAATGGCTGGAGACGTAATCCCCATCAAACCGGAGTCTATTGCATGTCCCGAATCGTAGTCCAGGAAGACCGGTGCAAAGGTTGTCTGCTCTGCACCACGGTCTGCCCCGTTGGCATCATCGTCCAGTCGGACCGATTCAACGTCAGCGGTTACAAGGTCGCCGAGGTTTGCGAAGCCGATGCGGACAAATGTACCGGCTGCGCGTCCTGCGCCCAGATCTGCCCCGACGTGGCGATCACCGTCTACAAAACCCCCAAGAAAAAGAAGGGGGAATAGCATGAGCAAGCAACCCGAACGCATCTTCGTCAAAGGCAACGAGGCCATCGCCCGAGGCGCTCTGGCCGCCAAGTGCAAGTGCTTTTTCGGCTACCCCATCACGCCCCAGAACGACATCCCGGAGTTCATGTCCTCCGAGATCATCAAGGCCGGGGGCGACTTCGTCCAGGCGGAGTCCGAGGTGGCCGCGGCCAACATGCTGCTGGGCGCCGGGGCCGCGGGCATCCGCGCCATGACCTCTTCGTCGTCCCCCGGCGTCGCGCTCAAGCAGGAGGCCATCTCCTACATGGCGGGCTCGGAGCTCCCGGCCGTCATCGTCAACATGAACCGGGGCGGCCCGGGACTGGGCGACATCGGCCCGGCCCAGGGCGACTACTACCAGTCCACCCGTGGCGGCGGACATGGCGACTACCGCCACTTCACCCTGGCCCCCGGCACGGTCCAGGAGGCCTACGACCTGACCATCCGCGCCTTTGACATCGCCTTTACGCAGCGCAACCCGGTCCTCATCCTGGGCGACGCCATCCTCGGCCAGATGAAGGAGCCCATCACCCCGTGGACCCCGGAGAACATCGACGAGGAAGCCGGTCGCGACTGGTGCCTGAACGGACGGACCGGCGGCCGCGAAAAACGGCTGCTCAAGTCCCTCTTCCTGGGCGAAGGCGAGCTGGCCGGGCAGAACAGGCACCTCCAGGCCAAGTACGCGAGCTGGGAAAAGCTGGCCGAGGCCGAGCTGTTCGAGTGCGCCGACGCCGAGCTGGTCATCTGCGCCTACGGCTCCATCGGCCGCATCGCCAAGTCCGTGGTCCGCAAGTTCCGCAAGGAAGGCAGGAAGGTCGGCCTGTTCCGGCCCATCACCCTCTACCCCTACCCCTCCGAGCCGCTGCTCAAGCTGGCCAAGGAAGGGAAGCGGTTCCTGACCATCGAACACAACCTGGGCCAGATGGTGGACGACGTCCGCCTCGCCATCCGCACGGTGGCCGACTCCGGCTTCCACCCCATCTATCCCGGCAACATGCCCACCCCGGACGAACTGGAGGAACCCATCCTCAACTGCCTGGAGGGTAAATAAATGACCCAGTCCGCTGAAAAGATCGTCTTCCGGAAGCCCGAGTCCGTCATCGACCGCGCCACCCACTACTGCCCCGGCTGCCACCACGGCGTGGCCCACCGGCTGGTGGGCGAGGTGCTGGACGAGCTGGGGCTGGCCGAAAACGCCATCCTCATCGCCTCCATCGGCTGCTCCGTCTTCCTCTACAACTACCTGAACGTGGACTCCGTTGAAGCGCCCCACGGCCGCGCCCCGGCGGTGGCCACCGGCGTCAAGCGCGCCCGGCCCGACAAGTTCGTCTTCACCTACCAGGGCGACGGCGACCTCGCCTCCATCGGCATGGCGGAGATCATCCACGCCGCCAACCGGGGCGAGAAGGTCTGCGTGGTCTTCGTCAACAACACGGTCTACGGCATGACCGGCGGCCAGATGGCCCCCACCACCCTGCTGGGCCAGGTGACCACCACCAGCCCGGCCGGACGGTGCATGACCCACGAGGGCGCGCCCATCAAGATGACCGAGATCATCGCCTCCCTGGGCGGCACCGCCTTCGCGGCCCGGGCCGCGCTCAACAACGTCAAGAACATCAAGACGGCCAAGAAATACATCAAGAAGGCCTTCGAGTTCCAACTGAGCAACACCGGCTTCGGCTTCGTGGAGCTGCTCTCCGCCTGTCCGACCAACTGGAAGATGACCCCCGTCAAGGCCAACGAACGCATCGAGACCGAGATGATCCCCTACTTCCCCCTCGGCGTCTTCAAGGACGTCTCCGACGAAGGAGGTGTCTGCTGATGCGCTACATGGACACCATCATCGCGGGCTTCGGCGGCCAGGGCGTCATGCTCATCGGCAACCTGCTGGCCTACGCGGGCATGAAGGACGGCCTCAACGTCACCTACATCCCGGTCTACGGGCCGGAAATGCGCGGCGGCACCGCCAACTGCACGGTGGTCCTCTCCGAGGAGGACATCGGGTCGCCCATCATCCTGCGGCCCAAGTCGCTCATCGCCATGAACCGCCCGTCGCTGGACAAGTTCCAGCCCCGGGTCCAGGACGGCGGCGTGCACATCATCAACTCGTCGCTCATCGACATGAGCCTCGCGGACACAAAGCGCCTCGACTGCCACGCCGTGCCCTGCAACGAGATCGCCGACAAGCTCGGCAACTCGCGCATGGCCAACATGGTCGCCATCGGGGCCTTCGTCCAGGCCACGAAGATCATCCCCCTCTCGGCCGTTATCGGCTCCCTGGAGAACGTGATCTCGAAGCGCTACCACAAGCTCATCCCGGCCAATACCGACGCCATCAACGCGGGAGCCGAAACCATCGGCTAGCCGCGCCGGACGCGAACAATTGAACGGCCTGCCCGACCTCGGTCGGACAGGCCGTTTTTTTTCGTCTCCGGCCCATCCAAGCCCCTTCCCGAACGGTTGGCCGCGCCTCGCGCGTATGGCATGGGCGTGAAAAGGAGCGCCTTTTTTTGTTTGGGGAAATTGGTTAGAGAAGGGAAAACACCGCCTGGAGGCTCCCGTGACCCTGGAACAACTCAGAATCTCGATCATCAATTCCTCGATCATGCGCAAGGCCGTTTTCGAAATGGTTCCCGAGGGCGCGTCGCGCATCCTGGACGTGGGGTGCGGCCGTGGCGGGCTCCTGCTCCGGCTCCAGCGGGACAAGGCGTGCACCGAGCTCTACGGCGTGGACATGGACCAGGACGCCATCGCCAGGCTGCGCCACTTCGTGGACTACGCCGGGGTGGCGGACATCGAAAAGGAGGAGATCCTGCCCGCCAGGTACAAGGGATTCTTCAACCTCGTCATCATGCACGACTTCGTGGAGCACCTCTTCGACCCCTGGCAAACCCTGGCCCGCATCCGGGACTACCTGGCCGAGGGCGGGCTGGCCATCATCTCCACGCCCAACCTGCTGCACTGGCGATTGCAGTACGAGATCATGTCCGGCCGCTTCCCCTACGGCCACGGCATATGGCACCCCGGACACCTCCGCTGGTACACCCCGGCCAGCCTGCTCACGGTCCTGGCCATCGGCGGCTACGAGGTCCGGCAATACTGCCTGGAGCTCGGGGCCGACGCCACGCGGGAAGTCATCCAGGCCAAGCGAGGGCTGACCACCATCCAGTTCCCGCCCACGGAAGTGCAGCGCAAATACCCGGATATGCCCCCCTTCACCATCCAATATCCCAAGGACATCCGGCCCTCCTACGCCGCCTTCTTCGCCACCAAGCTCATCGCCGTGTGCGCCAGGGGAGCCCTGCCCTGCGAACCGCAGCCCATGACCTACAACGTGGACCTGATCCACCAGCTCACCGAGGCCGTGGCCAACCCCTACGACCTGTTCAACCCGCCGCCAATGACCCTGCTCAAGCCCGGCTCGTTCCCCAGGGAAGACGAGGGCTGAGCCCCGGCCCCCAACGGCCTGCACCGGCCATGCTCCCCCTGACGCGGCCCAACGGCGCGCCTTTGGCCCGGCTCCCCGCCGGCCGCCCTTGCGCGCGTTCGTTCCCCGCCACCCAAATCATCGCGCAACAGCCTGAAATTCCGGATGGCCTTGACGGGAATCCGGAGATTGCCTAGGGTCCTCCCGTGTCACCTTTTCATGATTCATGACAACATAGGTGATACTTCATATCAATCATATGCGTAAAAGGGTGATCGAATGAAACGTTGTATCTATGCGTTGGTCCTGGTCTTGGCCATGGCGGCGGCCGCCCTGGCCGGTGAGCGCGCGGTGGAGGACGGACGGGGCAAGTCCGTGGTCATTCCGGACAAGGTGGAGCGCGTCATCTGCTCCGGGCCGGGCTCGCTCAGGCTGCTGACCTACCTCCAGGCCCAGGACCGGATCGTGGCCGTGGACGACATCGAGACGCGGCGGCGCGCCTTCGACGCGCGGCCCTATTCCATCGCCAACCCGCAGTTCCGCAAGATGCCTGTCTTCGGCGAGTTCCGGGGGCACGACAACCCGGAGCTGATCCTGACGCTGGACCCGCAGCCCCAGGTCATCCTCAAGACCTACCCGACCATGGGCCACGACCCGGACGAGCTGGCCCGGAAGACAGGCATTCCCGTGGTCACCCTCAATTACGGCAACCTGTTCAGCTACAAGAAGGACCTGTTCCGGTCCCTGCGCATCGTGGGCGAGGTCGTGGGCAAGGAAGAACGCGCCGGGGCGGTCATCGCCTACATGCAGGGGCTCATCGACGACCTGCGGCAGCGCACGGCGGACATCCCGGCCGACAAGCGCCCCACGGTCTTCGTGGGCGGCGTGGCCTTCAAGGGGCCGCACGGCTACCAGTCCACCGAGCCCGCCTACCCGCCCTTCCAGTTCGTCAACGCGAACAACCTGGCCTATCGCGAAGGTCTCAAGGGCAAGGAGCTCTCCCACGCCGACGTCTCCAAGGAGATGATCGTCAAGTGGAACCCGGACTTCCTCTTCCTGGACCTCTCCACCCTCCAGCTCGGCGACGAGACCGGCGGCCTCTTCGAACTGCGCCACGACCCGGCCTACCAGACCCTGACCGCCGTCAAGCAGGGCAAGGTCTACGGCCTGCTGCCCTACAACTGGTACACCAGCAACTTCGGCTGCACCCTGGCCAACGCCTACTTCATCGGCAAGCTGCTCTACCCCGGCCGGTTCGCGGACGTGGACCCGGCGGCCAAGGCGGATGAAATCTTCACCTTCCTGGTGGGCAAGCCGGTGTTCAAGGACATGGACGCCATGTTCCGGAACCTGGCCTACAAGCCCGTCCCGCTGCGGTAGCATGCACTTCGCCGACGGGCAGGTTCCCGAGGAATACCGGCGTTACGTCGGACGCAAGGCGGCGCTCATCGGCGTCAGCGCCGTGGCCCTGGTCCTGTGCCTGATGGCCGCCATCTCGCTGGGCGCGGCGGGCCTGCCCCTCTCGGCCGTGGCCAAGAGCCTGGCCGGGCTGGACGTGCCCCGGCGGGTGGACGCCATCGTCTGGAACATCCGGCTGCCCCAGGCCCTGGCCGCCATCATGGCCGGGGCCGCCCTTTCCGTGTCCGGCGCGGCCATGCAGTCCATCCTGCGCAACCCGCTGGGCTCGCCCTTCACCCTGGGCATCTCCCACGCCGCCGCCTTCGGCGCGGCCCTGTCCGTCATGACGCTGGGAGGCGGCGTCATGGCCTCCTCCCAGGGCGACGCCGTGAACATCACCGACCCCTGGCTGACCACGGCCGTGGCCTTCGCCTTCAGCCTGGCGGCCGCCGGCGTCATCATCGGCGTGTCCCGCCTGCGCGGGGCCACGCCCGAGGTCATGGTCCTCACCGGCGTGGCGCTGGGCGCGCTCTTCACCGCCGGGACCATGTTCCTGCAATACTTCGCGGACGACGTGCAGCTCGCGGCCATGGTCTTCTGGACATTCGGCGACACCGCCCGGGCCTCCTGGGCCGAAGTCGGCATCATCAGCGCAGCCACCGTGCTCTGCTCCGCCTACTTCATCGCCAATAGCTGGAACTACAACGCCATCGACGCGGGCGACGAGACCGCCAAGGGGCTGGGCGTGCGCGTGGAGCGCGTCCGGATGGTCGGCATGCTCCTGGCCTCTCTGCTCACCGCCTTCGTCATCGCCTTCCTCGGCATCATCGGCTTCGTGGGCCTGGTCGTGCCCCACATGGTGCGCCGCGTCATCGGCTCGGACCACCGTTTCCTCATCCCCGCCTCGCTGCTGCTGGGCGGCCTGCTCCTCCTGCTGTCCGACACCGTGGCCCGGCTCATCCTCGCGCCGCACGTCCTGCCCGTGTCCGTGCTGACCGCCTTCATGGGCGCGCCGGTCTTCATCTACCTCATCATCAGGGGGCAAAAACGATGATCCTCTCGGTCTCGGACCTGGACTTCCGCTACGGCGGCCACCAGGTCCTCGGCAATGTGGACTTCCGCCTCGAAGGCGGCGAACTCCTGGCCATCCTCGGCCCCAACGGCGTGGGCAAGACCACCCTGCTCAAGTGCATCAACGCCATCCACGCCCCCTCCTCCGGCGCCGTGCTCGTGGAGGACCGCAACGTCCTGCGGATGCGCCCCCACGAGATCGCCCTGACCATCGGCTACGTGGCCCAGCGCTCGGACTCGGCCCGGCTGACCGTGTTCGACGCCGTGCTCATGGGCCGCAAGCCCCACGTCAAATGGAAGGTCGCCGACCATGACCTCAAGATCGTGGACTCGGCCATCCGCCACCTGCACATGGAACACCTCGCCCTGCGCTACATCGACCAGCTCAGCGGCGGCGAGCTGCAAAAGGTCGCCATCGCCCGCGCCATGGTCCAGGAGCCGCGCCTGCTCCTGCTCGACGAACCGACCAGCTCGCTGGACCTCAAAAGCCAGGTGGACATCCTGAACATGCTCCGCCACATCATCACCGAGCACCACCTCGGGGCCATCATGACCATGCACGACCTGAACACCGCCCTGCGATACGCCGACAAGGTCCTCTTCCTCAAGAACGGCCGCATCCACTCCACCGGCCCGGCCTGCCAGGTCACACCCGAGGTCGTCGAAGAGGTCTACGGCCTGCCCGTGGATATCCACAACGTCAGCGGACGCCTCATGGTCGTCCCCGCCGCCTGAACCCGAACCCCCAAGGAACCAGCCATGCCCTGCACCATCCCCGACCAGATCATCCGCGCCACCATCTCCTACCACGGCCACGTCTGCCCCGGCCTGTCCATCGGCATCCGCGCCGCCGAACTCGCCCTGCGCGACGTCGGCGACCCCGCCGTCATCAACATGGTCGCCATCGCCGAAACCGACATGTGCGGCGTGGACGCCATCCAGTTCATCACCGGCTGCACCCTGGGCAAGGGCAACTTCATCCACCGCGACTACGGCAAGATGGCCTTCTCCTTCTTCAACCGCGATACCGGCAAGGGCGTCCGCGCCGTGCTCGACACCACCGCGCGCAACGGCCTCTTCACCGAATACCGCGACCTGACCAACAAGGAGGCCCAGGGACGCATCACCGAACAGGAACGCGAAGCCATCGCCGACCTGCGCGCCCGGCTCCAGCAGCACCTCATGCGGATGGACCTGGACGACCTCTTCAACGTAACCCCCGTGGACAAGGGGCTCCCCCGGCCTCCCCGCGTCCTCGAAAGCATCCCCTGCGCCCGTTGCGGCGAATCCACCATGGAATCCCGCACCCGTCGCATGGGCGGCGAGACCTACTGCATCCCCTGCTTCCGGGAGATCGATCAGAAACTGTAGGCTCTTCCCACTCCGTCCATACAATCAACACATCATCCCCGCACAAAGACCGCGAAAAAGGCTGCCGGACAGGTCCGGCAGCCTTTTTTGACGTGCAGTTATTTCGGGACTTAGAAGCTCGGAATGTTCTCGACCTTTTCGGTCAGGAGGAACTTGCCGTTTTCGATCCATTTTTTCAGTTTATCGGCGATTTCGAGGGACATGGAATAGGAGGTGACGGGCACGGTGGACGTTTTCTTGCCATTGACCTCGATCTCGCCGGAGCGGAGCTGCTCGAAGGTGACCCGGGCGAGCTCGCGCGGGATGCCGTTGGGGTAGTCGTAGCCGTAGTCCTTGACCGGCATGGTGATGTCGGCGTCGGACACGGCGGTGAACCATGCCATTTCCTCGTTCAGCATGGGGATGGGGATGCCCACGCCCACGGCCAGGGACGGACCGTAGCCGGTGAGGGACTGGCCGCGCACGTAGTGGGCGTCCATCTGCTTGAGGTCGCCCTTGAGCATGAGGGTTCCCGCAGGGTTGACGGGCAGGCCGCGCTCGTTGCGCTTGGGCTTCTGGACGTGCTGGGTGCCTTCGCCGATGACGTAGCCGATGCCGCCGCCCAGGAAGATGCGGGTGCCCAGCCCGATGGTCCTGAAGTAGGGGTCGTTGAAGAGCGGCGAGAGCTGGCCCGCCGTGGCGAAGTTGCAGTTGGCGCAGTTGGACTTGAGCGGGCCCATGTAGGTATAGATGGTCCGGCTGGTCAGGTTCACGGCCGCGTTGTAGTTCTGGTAGCAGTTGCGCGGGTTGAGCATCCACGCGTTGGGCAGGTCGGCCAGGGTGATGTCCTTGTCGAGCTCGCGGCGCGGGTAGCAGTCGGTGCCGAAGGCGGTGGCGCGCAGGTGCACGGCCTTGCCGCGCAGCAGGTCCTCGATGACGTGCCCGCCGCCGTAGGCGAAGCGGCCGGGGTGGACCTTGTTGAGCGGGTCGTCCTCGGAGGGCTCGGTGGCGCCGACGTAGGCGTCCACGGCGGCGATGCCGCAGTAGCAGGGCACGTTGTTGAGCCAGAGCTTGGACACCTTCATGACGGGCGGCTGCTGGCCGATGTTGAAGAGCACGCCGGACGAGCACATGGGCGAGAAGGTGCCGGTGGTGACCACGTCCACCTCCTGGGCGGCGCGGACCTTGCCTTCCTTTTGCACGATGCGGATCATTTCCTCGGCGTTGACCACCACGGCCTTGCCTTTGCGGATCCGTTCGTTGATCTCGGCGATGGTCTTGTTCACCTGAAATTGAGCCATGAAGTACCTCCATATGCCCTCCCGGCTGGGGGGCGGGGGGAACCGCTGTCCGGTTCCCGGGCTCTCTTGTTCGTTTCGCGGCCATGCCGCGTTCAATTTTCAAATCCCGTGTACCAGAGGGGCCGGGTGCGAAAAATGCGTCTGCGGGCCCCTCAGGCCCCTTGTACCCCGACCGGCGTGTCGGGTCGCGTCTCCGTTTGGGACGCGGAGGCGGGGGGAAGGAAAAAGAGCGTTTCCGGAACCGGACCCCTCTCCCCTTCCCCCCGCTCCCGATCGCCTGGTAATTAGTAGAAATCCGCGCCGGGCACAAGACGGTCCTGGCCCGGCGCGAACCGCCCCTGGACAAGCCACTCAATATCACAATTAATTTCGTAGTTATTCAAGCGTGTTGTCGTGTACTAACTCCGGTATTTCCAGTACGGGGGATCGGATGCCGCCAGAAATTGGCGCAGGTGAGTTTTTTTGACCCGAACCGGGCCTCGGCGCTTGGCTTCCCGGGTATTTTAATGTATATGGTCGAAGGAATTTCGGGATTTTCTTTAGACTCGATATAGCCGATTTTTATAGCTGTAAATCAACGTAGTTGGAAAACCACGGTACAACGGTTCGGTTCAGCGTGAAACAAAGTCTTCGCACCCATCTTCTGCAGACCAATTCGGACGACGATCTCAAGCGCTGGTTCGACCCGTTGCAGTTCGAATACGACGAGGAAAACAAGCGGGTCACCGTGGGTTTTCCCCATGCTTTTTTCGCCAAGTGGTTCGAAAGCGAAATCCAGGACCGCTTCGAGGCGCAGCTCAACATGTACCTGGGCGCGGGATACGTGGTCAGCTACCGGGACAACGGCGCGGTGGACCGGTCCAAGGGCGTCCAGGCCGTGGAGCTGGTCAAGCGCATCGACTTCCCCTTCGGCCAGGAATTCACCTTCGACACCTTCCTCATCAACAAGAAGAACTACTTCCCCATCGCCTCGGCCAAGGAGGTCTCCAAGCAGTCGGGCTCGCTGTTCAACCCGTTCATCATCTGCGGGCCGGGCGGTTCGGGCAAGACCCACCTCATCAAGTCCGTGGGCAACGAGATCAGCAAGAAGCACGACTACTCGGCCATTTTCATGGGCACCATGGACGAGCTCAACTCGCTCTACACCATCCAGTTCCGGGGCGACCCGTTCCGGGCCCGCAACCACCTGTTCGAGTATGAATTCCTGTTCCTGGACGACTTCCAGAAGATCCGGGAATATCCGCATTTCCAGCAGGAGCTGGTGAACATCTTCAACCACTTCTACGACAACAAGAAGCAGATGGTCATCGCCTGCCGCGACAAGGTGACGAGCTACGACTTCCTGGACGAGAGCCTGCAATCCCGGCTGGGCTGGGGGCTCATCGTCACCCTCAAGGAGCCGGACCTGGAGATTCGGGTCGGATACATCCAGCGCCAGTGCCGACTCAAGCGCCTCAACCTGTCCAAGGAGCAGATCCTGACCCTGGCCCAGCGGTTCACGGACTTCCGCTATCTCCAGGGCATCCTGCTCAAGCTCTTCGCCTTCAAGGAGCTGGTCAAGAAGGACCTGACCCAGAAGGACTTCCAGCACATCCTCTCCAACACCGAGGAGAAGGCCACGGACGACCTGACGCCCAAGAAGATCATGAGCGTGGTCAGCGAGCATTTCAACATCCACGTCAAGGACCTGACCGGGGCCAAGCGGCACCAGAACATCGCCCAGGCCAGGCAGGTGGCCATGTTCCTGTGCCGGACCATGCTGAACACCTCCTACCCCTCCCTGGGCCGCGCCTTTGGGGGCAAGGACCACTCCACGGTCCTGTACTCCGTAAAAAAAATCGATCAATTACAGGAAGATGACATGGAATTGAAACAACTGTTGAAAACCCTGAAGCAAAAATGTCGCATGTCGTGAGCGAGAGCGACGGACAGGGAGTTTGGAAAACCGGCACCTGAACGACGAACCAGGATGTGTGCATATAATCTTCATTCATTCCGGCATGATAAGCTGGAAACGAACATAAGAACCGGGACAATAAATCCCAATTAAGGAGATATTGTTTATGTTTTTGAAAGTGAACAGAGACGAGATCATCGAAGGCCTGCAGAAGTCGGCGAACATCATCCCGGCCAAGACGGGCGCCGCCTTCCTGCGGACCATCTGGCTCCAGTGCGAAAACGGGAACCTGAACGTGATGTCCACCGACTCCAACCTGGAGTTCAAAGGGTCCTACCCGGCCTCCATCGAGAATGACGGACTGGCTGGCGTCCAGGGCCGGGCCTTCTACGACCTGGTCAAGCAGCTTCGCTCCGACCAGGGCGAGCTGACCATCCGCACGGACGACGAGTCCGCCAACGTCCTGGTGGAGCAGAAGGCCAGGAAGTACAAGTTTCCGGTCAACGACCCCGAGTGGTTCCAGAAGTTCTCGGCATTTCCCGAGGACAACACCGTGTTCTGGTCCGGCGACTTCCTGCACGAGATCATCGAGAAGATCTCGTTCTGCATCTCGGACGAGGACTCCATGGAGGCCATCGCCTGCATCTACTTCGCGCCGCGCGAAGAGGGCGGGGTGAAGAAGGTGGAGGTCTGCGGCCTGAACGGCCACCAGTTCGCCATGTTCAACTTCCTGAACGACGACATCCACGCCATGCTCCCCGAGGAGGGCGTGCTGATCCAGAAGAAGTACCTGGCCGAGCTCAAGAAATGGCTCACCGCCGACGAGATCGAACTGGCCATCTCCGAGAAGCGGCTCTTCTTCCGCACCGGCAACCAGCGCGAGACCTTCACCCTGCCGCTCTCCTATTACCAGTATCCCAACTACCACAACTTCCTGGCCAAGCTCGGCGATCCCGACGTCTCGACCCTGGAGGTCAAGCGCATGGAGCTGGTGGACGCCCTGTCCCGCGTGGCCCTGTTCAACACCGACTCCAACCGCTGCGCCTACTTCGCCTTCGGCGGCAACGAGGTCACCATCTCGGCCCAGGGCCAGGAGACCGGCACGGCGCGCGAGTCCCTGGACGCGACCTTCACCGGGTCCATGCAGCGCATCGCCTTCCCGACCCGGCACCTGATCGACATCCTGAACCACTTCAATTCAGACACCGTCAAGTTCACCCTGACCGGCACCGAGGCGCCCTGCGGCGTCACCGGACCGGACGACAAGGACTACCAGGTCATCGTCATGCCGATGATGATCCAGGAAGAGACTTACTACACCGAGGAAAATGCGTAGATGAGCGAACAGTACAACGCCGATTCAATTACCGTACTCGAAGGACTCGAGGCCGTTCGGAAACGTCCGGCCATGTATATCGGGTCCACCGACATCCGGGGCCTTCACCACCTCGTCTACGAGGTCATCGACAACTCCATCGACGAGGCGATGGCCGGATACTGCGACAAGATCAAGGTCGTCCTGCACATGGACAACTCCTGCACCGTGTCCGACAACGGCCGCGGCATCCCGGTGGACATCCACCCCAAGGAAAAGGTGCCTGCGGTCCAACTGGCCATGACCACCCTGCACGCGGGCGGCAAGTTCGACTCCGAGACCTACAAGGTCTCCGGCGGTCTGCACGGCGTGGGCGTGTCCTGCGTCAACGCCCTGTCCGAGTTCATGGAGACCACGGTACGCCGCAACGGCAAGACCTACCGGATCAAGTTCGAGCGCGGCCACGTCGTTTCCGAGCTGGAGGAGATCGGCACCTCCGACCACACCGGCACCACCCAGCGCTTCCGCCCGGACGAGGAGATCTTCGAGGTCAACCAGTTCGACTACGACGTGCTGCGCAAGCGGTTCAAGGAGCTGGCCTACCTCAACTCCGGCCTGGAGATCGAGTTCCTCGACGAGCGCAACAGCGAAGCCGAGCCCGAGACCTTCAAGTTCACCGGCGGCATCCGCCAGTACGTCAAGGACCTCAACTCCAACCAGACCACCATCGGCGAGATCGTCTACGGCGAGGGCGAGCAGGAGAACATCCTGGTCGAGTTCGCCCTCCAGTACACGGCCGGGTACAAGGAAAACACCTACACCTTCGCCAACAACATCCGGACCATTGAGGGCGGCACTCACCTGGCGGGCTACAAGACCGCGCTGACCCGCGCCATCAACAACTACGTCCAGAACGCGGACATCCCCAAGAAGCTCATCCAGAAGCTCACCGGCGACGACGTGCGCGAGGGCCTGACCTCGGTCATATCGGTCAAGCTGCCCGACCCGCAGTTCGAGGGCCAGACCAAGACCAAGCTCGGCAACTCCGAGGCGGCTGGCCTGGTGGCGGCCGTGATCTACGACAAGCTGAACGTCTTCTTCGAGGAGAATCCCAAGGAGGCGCGGTTCATCATCGAGAAGGTGGTGGACGCGGCCAGGGCGCGCGAGGCGGCCCGCAAGGCCCGCGACCTGGTGCGGCGCAAGGGCGCGCTCTCGGACAACTCCCTGCCCGGCAAGCTGGCGGACTGCCAGTCCAAGGACCCCAAGGATTCCGAAATATTCATCGTCGAGGGCGACTCCGCAGGCGGCTCGGCCAAGCAGGGCCGCGATCCCAAGATCCAGGCCATCCTGCCCCTGCGCGGCAAGATCCTGAACGTGGAGAAGACCCGCCTGGACAAGATGCTCGGCAACAAGGAAATCCGCGCGCTCATCACCGCGCTGGGGATCGGCATCGGGCACGAGGAGGAGGAAAAGGACTACGACAAGCTGCGCTACCACAAGGTCGTCATCATGACCGACGCCGATGTGGACGGCTCGCACATCCGGACCCTGCTCCTGACCTTCTTCTTCCGCCAGTACGAGGAGCTGATAAACCGGGGCAACCTGTACATCGCCCAGCCGCCGCTCTACCGCGTGCACAAGGGCAAGTTCGAGCAGTTCATCAAGGACGACGTGGAGCTGGACGACTTCCTCATGGAAAAGGTCGGCGGCGACGTGACCGTGCGCACCGGCACGGGCAGCCAGTTGACCGAAAAACCGCTCATGGAGCTCCTGGACAAGATCCGCTTCCTGCGCGTCAAGTTCCACGAGGCCGAGACCGCGGGCGTGGACCCGGCCCTCTACCAGGTCCTGCTGGACCATCCGGAGCGCATCTCCTTCACCCACTTCGAGGACCACGATCCCGAGGCCTTCGCCCGCGCCTTCGACGGCCTTGGCTACAAGGTGACCATCGAGGTGGAGCACGACCACGAGCTCGACAAGGACCGCACCCACGTTGTCTTCGAAAACCAGAACGGGCACCGGACGCGCCTGGCCATGGAGTTCTTCCACTCCAGGCTCTACAAGCACGCCTACAACACCTACAGCGAGCTCAAGGCGGCCTGCGGAGGACTGGAGTTCGCCCTGGTGCTCAAGGATTCGCCCGAGGTGCCGGTTTCCGGCATGTTCGCGCTTTACGACGCGGTCATCGACGAGGCCCACAAGGGCTGGAACATCCAGCGCTACAAGGGTCTGGGCGAGATGAACCCGGAACAGCTCTGGGAGACCACCATGGACCCGGAAAAGCGGACCATGCTTCAGGTCAGGGTCGAGGACGCGGCCGCAGCCAACGACATCTTCATCGACCTGATGGGAGACAACGTGGAGCCCCGGCGCGAATTCATCGAAAAGAACGCCCTGGCCGTCCAGGAGCTGGACATCTAGGCGAGACCGGCCGAGCCGCCGCCACCGGGTCCAGGGACAAGCGTGACCCGCGCGGCAGAAGGCCGGCCACAGTGGATTACTTTTAGAGAACACGACAGCAACGGTTCGCCGCAGGTCCGGTCAGGGAGGTTCGACCCGGTCCGGCAGGCGGCGGAACAAACAGTTTGGGAGCGTCCCGGCGACCGTTTTCCGGTTTCCGCGACCGCCGGGGGCGACGGCCGACAGGCCCGCCCGAGGCATCCCAGGAGGCTGAATGAGCGATACGATTACCATCGAACGGGAGATGAAGAAGAGTTACCTGGAGTATTCGCTGTCCGTCATCATCGGACGCGCGATACCCGACGTGCGGGACGGCCTGAAACCCGTCCACCGGCGCATTCTCTTCGCCATGCACGACCTGGGCAACTACTTCAACCGTCCGTACAAGAAGTCCGCGCGCGTGGTCGGCGACGTCATCGGTAAATACCACCCGCACGGCGACTCCGCCGTCTACGACGCCCTGGTCCGCATGGCCCAGGACTTCTCCATGCGCGACACGCTGGTGGACGGCCAGGGCAACTTCGGCTCCATCGACGGCGACTCCGCGGCCGCCATGCGTTACACCGAAGTGCGCATGGCCCGGCTCTGTTCCGAGTTCCTCGGCGACATCGACAAGAACACCGTCGACTTCGGGCCCAACTACGACAACTCCCTGCAGGAGCCCCTGGTCCTGCCCACCAAGGTGCCCAACCTGCTCCTCAACGGCAGCACCGGAATCGCGGTCGGCATGGCCACCAACATACCGCCCCACAACCTGGGCGAGCTCATCGACGGCACCGTCCACCTGCTGGACAACCCCGGTTGCTCGGTGGCCGACATCATGCAGTACGTCAAGGGCCCGGACTTCCCCACCGGCGGCACCATCTTCGGCGGCCAGGGGCTGACCGACGCCTACACCACCGGCCGGGGCTCCATCAAGATCCGGGGCGTTGTCGAGGTCGAGGAGGCCAAGAAGGGGCACAAGGAGCGGATCATAATCCGCGAGATTCCCTTCGCGCTCAACAAGTCCACCCTGGTGGAGAAGATCGCGGCCCTGGTCCACGAGAAGCGCATCGACGGCATCGCCGACCTGCGCGACGAGTCGGACCGCAAGGGCATCCGCATCGTCATGGACCTCAAGCGCGGCGCCATTCCGGACATCATCGTCAACGCGCTCTACAAGTACACGCCGCTTGAGACGAGCTTCGGCATCAACATGATGGCCGTGGTGGGCAAGCGGCCCATGCTCCTGAACCTCAAGGAGGCCCTGTCCCACTTCCTGGAGCACCGCCGCGAGGTGGTCATCCGCCGCACCAAGTTCGACCTCGACAAGTGCGAGAAGCGCGTCCACATCCTGGAAGGCCTCCGCATCGCGCTCGACAACATCGACGAGGTCGTCCGGCTGATCCGGGCGTCCAAGTCGCCCGAGGAGGCGCGCGACGCCCTCATGTCCCGCTTCTCACTGTCCGAGATCCAGGCCAAGGCCATCCTCGACATGCGCCTTCAGAAGCTGACCGGCCTGGAGCGCGAGAAGCTGCTGGAGGAACTGGCCGAGCTGCTCAAGAAGATCGAATACTACAAGTCCATCCTGGAGAACGAGGAAGTGCTCAAGTCGGTCATCCGCCAGGAACTGACCGAGATCAAGGAGGGCTACGCCACCCCGCGCAAGTCCGAGCTGCTCATGGCCGACCTCGACGCCATCGACATCGAGGACCTCATCCCGGACGAGGAAACCGTCATCACCCTCTCCCGCCGCGGCTACATCAAGCGCACCCCGCTCTCCAACTACACGGCCCAGAAACGGGGCGGAAAGGGCATCGCTGGCGTGCAGACCGGCGACGGCGACTTCATCCACACCTTCATGCTGACCACCAACCATCAGCACCTGGTCCTGTTCACCAACCTGGGCAAGATGTTCAAGATCAAGGTCCACCAGGTGCCCGAGGGCTCGCGCTACGCCAAGGGCGGCCACGTCAACAACCTGCTGCCGCTGGAGAAGGACGAGCACATCGCCACCGCCCTCTCCCTTCGCGAATTCGCGGACGACCGCTTCTTCCTGTTCGTGACCCGCAAGGGCATGATAAAGCGTTCGTCCATCGGCTTGTACGGCAACTGCCGGGCCACCGGCATCCGGGCCGTCAACCTGCGCGACAATGACGAACTGATGACCGTGCGCGAGGTGGAGCCGGACGTGGACTGCATCCTGGTCAGCCGCGACGGCTCGGCCATCCGCTTCCATATCGACGACGCCCGGCCCATGGGCCGCGCCACCGCCGGCGTCAAGGGCATGGCCCTGCGCGGCGACGACGTGGTCGTGTCCTGCGAGGTCACCGGCGATCCGGAACGCGACCAGTTGCTCACGGTCAGCGAGGGCGGCTTCGGCAAGCGCACCGGCATCGACCAGTACCGGGGCCAGTCGCGCGGCGGCAAGGGCATCCTGAACATGCGCCTGACCAACAAGACCGGCAAGGTCGTGGGCGCGCGCATGGTCAACGAGACCGACGACGTCATCCTGCTGACCACCCAGAACAAGATCATCCGCATGTCCGTGTCCGAGGTCTCGCTGACGCGCGGCCGCGCCACCCAGGGCGTCCGCCTGGTGCGCATGGACGAAGGCAACAGCGTGGCCGGGTTCGACCTGGTCATGGACGACGACGAGGAAATCACGGAAGCATAGAAAATGCCTCCGGCGGCCGGGGGGAAGGGGAAACCCTTTGAAAAGGGTTCTCCCCTTCCCTTCCCCGCGCAACCCATCCCCTTCCCAAACTTTTTGGCTACGCTTCGCTTGGGAGGGGTTGAAACCATGGTTGTTTCTGAATGGGGTTCGGCGTTGCCCATTGGATTTCAATAGGCTCTACCCACCCCCGCTTTGACCCGCGAAGCGCGTTAAAAAGTTTTGGAGATTCTTAAGAACCTTTTTCAAAAGGTTCTTAAGCCGCCGGAGGCATTCTGACGACGATGCGGCGAGCGATGGCATATATGGCGGTGGTCCTGGCGCTTCTGGCGCTGGTGGGCTGCTCGCGGTCCGGCTCGGCCGGGGCCGAGGACCTGGAGCAGGCGCGCGACGCCTATTCCAAGGGCTTCTACCTGGAGGCCGAGAAGGGATACGAGCGCTATCTCCAGGTCGAGCCCCAGGGCAAGTTCCGCAAGGAGGCCTGGGAGCGGCTGAGCGAGATCGCCGTGAACATCAAGGGCGAGCTGGATCGGGCCGTGGTGCTCCTGGAGGCCATGTATCTGGAGCTCGGCACCGACCCGGACGAGGCCTGGCGGATCATGAACCGGCTGGGCGACGTCTATTCGCAGTTGGGAAACCTGACCAAGGCAGTGGAATCATACGAAAAATGTCTGGTGCACGCGGCCGGAAATCCCGAGCGGATGTGCCAGACCCAGATGCGCATGGCCAAGCTCTACCGGGCCATGGGCAACTACGACCTGGTCACCGCCACGCTGTCCAACTGCGCGGACGCGGCCCCGAACAACGAATCCAAGGCCAAATGCCTCTACGAGCTGGCCCAGAGCTATTCGTTCATCTCCAACTGGAGCCAGTCGAAACGCGCCGTGGACACGCTTCTGGACCTGCCGGACGTGAGCGACGAGACCCGGGCCCTCTCCATCTTCCTGCTGGCCGACATCTACGAGAACGAGCGCAACTACGCCAAGACCCGGGAACTCCTGGAATCCATCCGCACCACCTACCCCAACCCCAAGGTCGTGGAGACGCGGCTGGCCAACCTGCCCGACGCCGGGGTCGAAGAGGAAAAACCCGGCCCGCCGCCGGACATGGACGATCCCCCGGCCCAGGACCCCGAACCGGCCGGAGAAGGCATCTAGCAAATTCTCCGATTTACACCCGGATGAATATCGAATGAAAAAAAGAAGGTGCGCCGTATTGTACGACGCACCTTCCTGCATTGTATGGTCGAAGCAATCAGCCCTTCTTGGCCAGGCTGAAGGCGTTCTCGTCCACGTACCAGAGCGTCTGCTCCGCCTCCACGCGCGCAGCCGGATACCGGTCCATCGCCGCGGGATCGTTGACCACGTCGCGCACCACCGGAGCCTTGCCTGTGCCCGTGGCCAAAAAAAGCGCCGTGCGCGCACGGTTGAAGACCGGCAGGCTCAGGGTCACGCGGTCCACGGCCGGGTCGGCCGAGGCATTGGAAACCGGCACCACCCAGGATGTGGCCTCCAGCTCCGGCCCGCCCGGAAACAGCGAGGCCGTGTGTCCGTCCATGCCCACGCCCTGGATCACCAGGTCGAACCGGGGCGCGCCGCACGGCCCGAAGGCCTCGGCCAGGTCGGCCTTGTACGCCTTGGCCGCCTCCACGGCGCCCAGCTCGCCCCGAATCCGGATCACGTTCTCCTCCGCCACCGGCACGTGGTCCAGCAGCGTCACCCGCGCCATGCGATAGTTGCTGTACTCGTGCTCAGGACCCACGGCCCGGTCGTCACCCCAGAAAAACAAGGTGCGGTTCCATGGGATGGCCGAACACCAGGGGGAAAACGTCAGCCGCTGAAACAGCGGCACCGGCGTCGAACCGCCGGAAAGCGCCACCGTGAACCGCCCGCGCTCATACAGCGCCTGATGGGAAAGATCGGCAAAAAGACGCGCCGCCGCCTCGGTTACGGCCGCAGTGTCCTCGAATACATGAAAATCCGCCATGCCTTCCTCCGACTAGGGTTTGCCGGGGACCATTTCATACCCGAAGGTTCGCGTCAATCGCTTGACCTTGATTTTATAACAGCCATCTCACATACTCCGTCCGCCCACCCCCCACCAACACGGAGCCAATATGCTGGAAGGACTCTGGACCCTCGAAAACCTCGTCGCTCTCATCACCCTCGCCGGTCTCGAAATCGTGCTCGGCATCGACAACATCGTCTTCGTCGTGGTCGTCACCAACAAACTGCCCGACACGACCCGGGACACCGCCCGGAGACTTGGCATCGCCCTGGCCATGATTACCCGCATCGCCCTGCTTCTCGCCATCTCCGCCATCATGGGCCTCACCGCGCCCCTCTTCACCGCGTGGGGACATACCGTGTCCGGACGCGACGTCGTGCTCCTTCTGGGCGGTCTCTTCCTCCTCGCCAAGGCCACCCACGAGATCCACGACAAACTCGAAGAGCCCGGCCGGGAAACCGCCGGGGCCCGGTCCGTCAGCTCCCTCGCCTCCGCCGTCATCCAAATCATGCTCCTCGACATCGTCTTCTCCCTCGACTCCGTCATCACCGCCGTGGGCATGGCGCAACACCTCACCGTCATGATCGCCGCCATCGTCATCGCCGTCGGCGTCATGCTCCTCTTCTCCAGACCCGTCAGCACCTTCGTCTCCAACCACCCCACCGTCCAAATGCTCGCCTTCGCCTTCCTCCTCCTCGTCGGCATCTTTCTCATGGCCGAAGGCATGCACAAGCACATCGACCGAGGCTATATCTACTTCGCCATGGCCTTCTCCCTGTTCGTCGAATTCCTGAACCTGCGCATGAAAAAATTGCGCGCGCGCAACGCGCAGGGATAGGGCTGGGCTGGACTGGCGCGGGGAATGCCTCCGGCGGCCGCCTCGCCGGCGGGGGCCGCCTTCGGCGCGACCAGGGCGCTGCCCTGGACCCGGCAGGGACAAAGCCCCTGCACCCCCATCTCCGCTTCGCGGGCGAGTAGCTCGGGGGATTGGGAGTTGGTGAGCGGGGGGATTGGCTGGCGGCGGCTGAGCGGCGTCCTGAAAGGTTTGGCCGGTCCATTCCCGCCCTTCGGGACGGAAATGGACCGGCCAAACCTTTCAGGACACTAGCCCACGCCGTGTGAACTGCTTGGTGAAGATTTGAAAAGCCTGTCGTTACGGCGTCTGAGACATTTGCAGAGGCGGGGTTCTTGATTTTAAAATTGACCTGTTTCTTTGTCTTCAAAAAACACCCCGGCTGGGGCCGAGAAAAGCGGCGGGAGGTGTTCCGGTAAGCGGCACGTATCCCCGCCCGTTTTTCTCGGGCCCAGCCGTTACCCGGCACGGCGGGGGCGAGCGAGCAGTCCGTCTCCGCGCATGAGTCGTCCTGCCAAGTTATGCCCCCGCGAAAGCGGAGAGTGGATTCCAGCTTCAGCCGTTGGCGAGTCTTCGAGCCTTACGGATGAAGACAGCAGCGATAAGGCTCGCCTTTGGCGGGTCCAGGGCAGCGCCCTGGTCTCCACGAAGTGGCCCCCGGAGGGCCGCCGGAGGCATTCTTCCTCCGTGCTTACATCCACCTTTCGAGCCATGCCTCAAGCATGAGCAGGTTCCACAGACGGTACTGGTTGTTGCGGCGTCCGGCCAGGTGGTCGGCGAGGCAGCGCCGCACGGGTTCGGGGTTGAGGAGTCCTTGTTGGCGCAGGCGTTCGGGTTCGAGCAGGTTGGCGGCCCAGTTGCGCAGGGGTCCGCGCAGCCACTGGTCGAGGGGCACGTCGAACCCGGCTTTGGGTCGTTCGACGAGGGAGCGGGGGACGAAGCGGTCGAGGAGGGTGCGCAGGAGGAGTTTGCCCTGGTTGCCGGAGACGAGGAGGGGGAGGGGCAGGCTCCAGGCGAACTCGACGACGTGGTGGTCGAGGAAAGGTGCGCGGGATTCGAGGGCCACGGCCATGGTGGCGCGGTCGACTTTCTGGAGCACGTCGCCGGGCAGGTAGGCGAGGGTGTCGATGAACTGCATCCAGCGGGTGAAGTCGGGCAGGGGGGGCCAGGTTTCGGGCTGGTCCGGGGCGGTCGGCGGTTCGGTTGCGCCGGATAGGAGGGCGGCGGGGTCGGGCCAGGTGGAGGCGAGGCGTTTGTAGAGGTCTTCGCGGGTCTGGGCGTCGAGGGCGTCGGCGAGTTTATGGGCCTTGTGTCCGGGCGTGCGGATCTTGGCGCGGGCCGGGAGGACGGGGTCGGCGAGGCGGAAGAGGTGGTCCCAGCCGCCGGGGGGGAGCAGGCGCATGGCGCGGGCCGCGAGGGAGCGCAGGGGGGCGGGCAGGGGGGCGAGGCGCGTCCAGAGGGAGGGGGCCCAGAAGTGTCGGTTGTAGCCGCCGAAGGATTCGTCGCCGCCGTCGCCGGTGAGGCAGACGGTGACGTGTTGCCGGGTCAGGGCGGCCACCAGGTGGGTGGGCAGTTGCGAGGCGTCGGAGAAAGGCTCGTCGTAGATGTCGGGCAGTTGGCGGACGAGGTCGAGGGCGTGGGCCGGGGTGGCGACGAGGGTGGTGTGTTCGGTGCCCAGGTGTTCGGCCACGCGGGCGGCGTGGGTGGATTCGTCGTAG
>NZ_JAQUWN010000033.1 GCF_028692895.1 Pseudodesulfovibrio sp. | reverse complement strand
CGGGGGGAAGGAAAAGTCGTTCATCCGTCCGGTCGGGCAACGCCGGTTGCGAAGCCTGCTCGTGGAGGCGGCCTGGGGCTGGAAGCAACGGGATGAATGGGCGCGGGAGTTCTACAATCGGATTTTGAGCCGACACGGCGTGCCGCAAAAGGCGATCACCGCGCTGGCTCGAAAGCTGGCCGCATTGCTGTGGAAGCTCAGCTTGCCACCGGCAACGGCCTGAACGGATCGCGGGGGGCCTTAGGTAGCATCGACTACGAACAAAATGGCGATCCAAAACAACTACCGTACCGAATCGGTACTTGGTGCCGCAGAGTACGAATAAGAAAATGAATACAACAAATTAGCCGTTATGCTGAGGGTGAAGTATGGCCTGTGAACAGTCGAAGACAGGGCAAATGGGAGGGATTGACATGGGGCCGCATAAGAAAGGCCCCGTCTCGCTGGAGACGGGGCCTTTTCCATTGCTTCGCCGCCCGCGCTACCCGGCGCGGGAGAAAATCCGGTCGAACACCTGGAGGACCTTGAGGCCGTCCTCGCCGGTGATGGGGGCCGCCGCGCCGCCGCGCACCGCTTCGATGAACCGGGTCAGCTCCTCCTTGATGGTCTCGCGGGCCATGACGGGCCATTCGCGCACGGTCCAGGCGTTGTCGCAGCCGGGCGCGGCCGAATATTCGCGGACCTCCTGGGTTATCAGGTTCGCCGCCAGCCGCCGGGCCTTGCAGGTCACGGCAATGCTGCGCTCCCGGTACGGGGTCAGCCAGTTGGTGGTGACGCTCGCCAGCACGCCGTTCTCCATTTCGGCGGCAATCAGGGCGCTGTCCTCGTGCTCGCCCAGGGAGGCCGACCAGACCCCGTGGACCGACTTGAAATCCGAACCGGACAGGAAGCGGATCAGGTCTATGTCGTGCGACCCGAGGTCCTTGATGACGCCCACGTCCTGGATGCGCGCCGGATACGGGCTCACGCGCGTGATTTGGATGGAGACCACGTCGTCGCCCAGCAGCTCCTTGAGCCGGACGATGGCCGGATTGAACCGCTCCACGTGGCCGACCATGAGGGTGACGCCGTTTTCGGCGGCCAGACGGACCAGCTCCTCGCCTTCCCCGGCGGTGGCGGCCAGCGGCTTCTCGATGAGGACGTTGACCCTGGCGTCGAGGAGCTTGCTCCCCGCGTCGTGGTGCAAGACGGTCGGCACGCAGACGCTCACCGCGTCGGGTCCAAGGGCCAGCAGCTCCTCCACCGTGGCGAAGGCGGCCACCCCAAACCGGGCCGCGACCTCCTCCCGGGCCTCGGCCGCCACGTCCACCACGCCCACGACCTCGACGTCGGCCATCTCGGTGTAGTTGCGCAGGTGAATGCGCCCCATCTTGCCCAGGCCGACCACTCCGACTTTCAACATATCAGCATCCCTCGGTCTCAGGTTCGTATTTCGGCCCGGTTCTACCCGCTCGCGGTCGGGTTGGCAACCTCAATGGAACGTACGTGGACCGGGCGCAGCCGAGCGAACTGCTTGCGCAGGCCCGGCAAAGCGGTTTACACCCCTGCCCATGAATGACGAACGCCCCATCTGGTTCAGCGTCGGCGAAGCCTCCGGCGACCTGCACGGCGCGGAGCTGATGAAGCACCTGCGCGCCCTGGACCCATCCGCCCGGTTCACCGGCATGGGCGGCCCGGCCATGCGCGCCGAGGGGTTCGAGCAGCGCCACGACATGCGCCTGATATCCCTGGTCGGCATCACGGAAATCCTGGGCGGCCTGCCGCGCATCCTGCGTCTGCTCAGGGCCATCAAGCGCGAGCTGGCCGAAACGCGGCCACGCGCCGTGGTCCTCATCGACTGCCCGGAGTTCAACTTCCGCATCGCCAAGGCGGCCAGGAAGCTCGGCATCCCGGTCTACTACTACATCAGCCCGCAGATCTGGGCCTGGCGCTCCGGCCGGGTCAACTTCCTGCGCGAGCACGTCCGCAAGGTCATCTGCATCCTGCCCTTCGAAAAGCCCTTCTACGCCGGATTCGGCATGGAGGTGGAATACGTGGGCCATCCGCTCATGGACGTCCTGCCCCTCGACGACCTGGACCGCCGGCCCGTGGACGAGAACCTGATCGGCATCCTGCCCGGCAGCCGCACCCGCGAGATCGCCACCCTGCTGCCCCTCTTCGCCCAGACCGCCCGGCGGCTGCGCGCCGACCGGCCGGGCCTGCGCTGCGTCATGGTCTGCGCCCCGGGGCGGGACAAGGAGCAGCTCGCCGCTCTCTGGCCCGACGACGTGCCCGTGGAGTGCGTCGAGCCCGACACCCGCTACGAGACCTTCCGCGCCTGCAAGCTGATCCTGGCCGCCTCGGGCACGGTCACCCTGGAGACCGCGCTCATCGGCACCCCGGCCATCGTGGCCTACAAGGTCTCCAAACTCTCGGAGATCGTGGGGCGGCTGCTCGTCAACGTGGATTTCATCTCCCTGCCCAACCTCATCGCGGGCCGGGAGGTCTACCCGGAATACATCCAGGAGCGGGCCAATCCCGCGACCCTGGCCGAAACCGCCGCCGCCTGGCTCGACGACCCGGCGCGCTACGACGCGGTCCGCCGGAACCTGGCCGGATTGCGGAACCAGGTGGGCGCTCCCGGAGCGGCCCGCCGCGCCGCGTCCATCATCCTGGACGACCTGGCCCGCCTGGGGGCCTGACCGCCCGTCCGCAACCCCCGCCTTGCAAGGAGGAGCCCCATGCAGGAAGTCGCCGCCATGGATTCCATGTTCATCATCTGGAGCAGCGCCGACCCGGAAGTGGCGCACAATCTCGCCTTCATGTACGCCCACAACTCCCTGCGCAACGGCTGGTGGGAGCGGGTGCGCCTGGTCATCTGGGGCCCGTCCGCCCGCCTGGCCTGCGAGGACCCGGCCATCCGCGAAACCATCAAGGCCATGCTGCGCGACGGCGTGGAGGTCTGGGCCTGCCGCGCCTGCGCCGACAACTACGGCCTGGCGGCGGAACTCGAAGCCATGGGCGTGGACGTCCGCTACATGGGCGAGCCGGTGACCCATATGCTCCGGGCCGGGTGGCGGCAACTGACCTTCTGACCCGGCGCCCCGCGCGGGGCCGCGCATACATAATCATGGATATGTCGGCCAGGACGTGGCATACTCAACGGTGACGCAACCACCGTGGAGGGCGCATGAATCTTGCCTGCCGCCTTCTCCTCGTTCTGCTGCTCCTGGGTTCCGGCTCTCCGGCCCTGGCGGACGGGGGGCTTCGCATCGCCACCGAGGGCGCTTATCCTCCGTTCAACTACATGGATGAACTGGGCGAGCCCGCCGGTTTCGACGTGGACATCGCCCGCGCCCTGTGCGAAGCCATGGGCCGCCCCTGCACCGTGCTCGTCGACGCCTGGGGCCAATTGATCCCCGGCCTGGAGGCGGGACGGTACGACATGGTCGTGGCCAGCATGGCCGAGACCCCGGAGCGGAGCCGCCTGGTCGACTTCAGCCACTACTATTACCGCTCCCGCTCCTCCTTCGTGGCCGACCCGGGCCGGGAATTCATCCAGACCCCGGGCGGGCTGGCGGACAAGTCCCTGGCCGCACAGGCCGGGACCGCACAGGCCGGCTACCTGCGGCGGACCTACGGCGCGACCTCGAAGATCGTGCTCACCGCCACCCTGGCCGAGACCCTGGGCCTGCTGGAGGACGGCCGGGTGGACGCCGCCCTGGTGGACTCCCTGGCAGCCTTCCGCTTCCTCCAGACCGATAAAGGGGCCCGCTTCGACTTCGTGGGAGTGCCCCTGCCCGCCGACGACCCATCCTCCACCGCGCGCATCGCCGTGCGCAAGGGGAACCGGGAACTCCTCGACGCGATCGACTCGGCCATCAAGACCATCAGGCAGGACGGGACCTATGACCGCATCAACCGGAAATACTTCCCCTTCTCCATCTATTGAGCCGCAGCCGGGAACACCAATGAGCAACAAGCGCGCGAAAAAAAACTCCGGGGACCGGAACGACAAGCCGAGTCTGGTCCCCACCATGGTCGCCTTCCACCTCATCGCCCTGATCATCCTCGCCACCATCGGGCTGGTCATCTCCCGCTCCCTGACCCGCATCGGGGCCCTGGCCACCGACACGCGGGACGTCGTCCTGCCCGAGGTCTTCGTCAAGCAGCGCACCGCCGTGAACCTGGAGCGGCTGGGCCGGTTCGCCGAGACCGTCTACCAGGCCGACGATCCCCGCATCCGCCGCGAATACCGCCTGGCCGCCCGCATCCTCACCCAGGACTCCGTGTTCGGCGAGCCGGAGGTCAACCGCCAGGTGGTGGACGCCTATCGCGACATCGAGGCCGTGGCCACCCTGCGCGACGAGCAGGACAACAAGCGCCGACAGGCCGACATCCTCTTCCTCGACTTCGCTCCCGGCGGCGCGCGCCTCGCCCCCCTGCTCTCCCTGCCGCACGGCGGCGACATGGCCAACACCCTGTTCCTGGCCTCCCGGGCCCGGGTCATCGAGACCCTGACCGCCCTCAAGGCGGAGTTCGACCAGGCGGCCAAGGCCTCCCACGCCGCAGGGACTGCCCGCGCCGCCCTCGACCAGGCCGGGGCCTACCTGGACCTGCGCATGCAGGACCTGCGCATCGAAAAGCGGTGCCGACTCCTCTGGCTGCACGTCAACACCACCCTGGAGCAGGTGGCGGGCAACCTCTCCGTGGAGGCCGCCACCACGGCCGACAGCCGGTTCACCGCCATCGCGGCCGAGGCGGGGCGGGCCATCCACACCGGCATCCTGGCCGTGGCCGTCCTCGCCCTGGCCTTCGGCGTGTTCATCTGCTTCATCCACCGGGTCATCGTGGTGCCCATCCTGCGTTGCGTGCGCGGCCTGGACCTCATCGGCAAGGGCGAGCGCGACATCACGCTGCCCGGCGCGCGCCTGCGGGAGCTGCACGACATCAACGAGGCGGTGGAGCGTTCGGGCACGCTGATGGCCGAGCTGGCCGACCGCACCGAGGCCATGCGCCGGGCCAACGACGCCCTGGAGCAGGAGATCGAGGCGCGCAAGAAGGTCCAGGACGACCTGGCCCGGGCCAAGGAGCGGGCCGAGGCGGCCGACCGGGCCAAAAGCGACTTCCTGGCGGGCATGAGCCACGAGATCCGCACGCCCATGAACACCATCCTGGGCATGGCCGAGCTGATGCTCGAAACCAGCCCCACCCCGCTGCAACAGCAATACATCGAGATATTCCAAGCCTCCGGAGAGATGCTCCTCGGCATCATCAACGACGTCCTCGACCTCTCCAAGATCGAGGCGGGCGAGGTGGTCCTGGAGAACGCGCCCATCGACACCCGCCAGTTCGCCGAGCGCACCCGCGAGGTGGTGGCGGGCCGCGTCCGCCAGAAGGGGCTCGCCTTCACCGTGGACATCGGCGAGCGCGTCCCGTCCCACTTCTCGGGCGACCCGGTGCGGCTGCGCCAGGTCCTGGTCAACCTCATCGACAACGGGGTCAAGTTCACGGAAACGGGGACGGTCCGCCTGTCCATCGACCGCGCCGAGAGCGACCCGCCCGGCCGCATGACCTTCACCGTGACCGACACCGGCATCGGCATCCCCCGTGAGGTCCAGGGCGAAATCTTCAACCGCTTCACCCAGGCCGACGCCTCCACCACCCGCAAGTACGGCGGCACCGGGCTCGGCCTGGCCATCTGCGACCGGCTGGTCCGGCTCATGGGCGGGTCCATCCACCTGGAGAGCGCGCCCGGCCGCGGCTCCACCTTCTCCTTCACCCTGGACTTCGGGGCGGGCGAAACGGCGGCCGTCGCCCCCCGCGCCGACAGCCCGTCCCTGGAGCGGTTGACCGAAACCCTCGCCCGCACCCCGGTCCGCCTGCTCGTGGCCGAGGACTCGGACTCAAACCAGGCCCTCATCGAACTCTATTTCTCCAAGACCGCCTGCTCCCTCGACTTCGCCTCGGACGGCCGGGAGGCGGTCGAGAAGTTCTCCAGCAACGAATACGACATGGTGCTGATGGACATCCAGATGCCGGTCATGGACGGCTACGAGGCCACCCGGTCCATCCGGGCCCTGGAGCGCGAGCGGAGGGCCGCCCCCACCCCGGTCATCGCGGTGACGGCCAACGCCTTCCGCGAGGACCAGGAGCGGTGCGAGGCCGCGGGCTGCACCGGCTACCTGGCCAAGCCCGTCAGCAAGCGCAAGCTGCTCGAATCCGTGGCGCGGCACGCGGGCGGCACACGCTGATCCCCGGTTATGGACAGTATTGCCGTCCGCTCCGCAACGGCGTATGCTAATGAGATAGGCGAAGCATGGGAAACGGGAACAGGGAAACCATGGCGGCGTTGCGACGACATATACAAGAGCTCCAGGCGCGCATCCGGGAGCTGGAGTCTCGGCCCGACGCCTTCCGCGACATGGTCGACTCCCTGCCGCAATTGGTATTCGAACTCGACCTGAACGGCCGGTTCACCTACGTCAACGACTACGCCCTGCACATCTACGGCTTCACCAGGCAGGACATCGAGGCGGGCGTCAACATCGCCCAGACCATCCATCCCGACTCCCTGGACCTCGGTATGCGCGCGCTTGAGGACATCCTGTCGGGCGCCCCCTCTCCGGGCCACGAGTACCTCGGCCTGCGCAAGGACGGCTCCCCCATCCCGGTCAAGGTCTACGCCCAGCGGATCATCAAGGACGGACGGCCCCGGGGCGCACGCGGCGTGGTGGTGGACATCTCGGACATCAAACAGGCCGAGGCCGCCCTCGTGGAGAGCGAACAGTATTACCGCACCCTGTTCGAGAACACGGGCACGGCCATGGTCATCTTCAGCGACGACGGCGTCATCCGGAGCTGCAACTCCCAGTTTCAGGAGCTCTCCGGCTACCCCGCCTCGGAGATCGTGAACAAGATGACCTGGATGGACCGGGTCGATCCCGATGACCTTGCATTGATGCGAACCTACCACTCCGCGCGCGGGAACGGACGGGCGGCGCCCCGCCGCTACAACTTCACCTTCCTGGTCAGGGGAGGCGTACGCAAACGGGTCCACGTCTCCGTGGGCCTCATCCCCGGCACGGGCGACCGCGTCTGCTCCCTCATCGACATTACGGAAAGCGAGAACGCGCGCGAGGCGCTGCGCAAGAGCGAGGAACGATACGAACTGGTGGTGCGCGGCGCCTACGACGGCATATGGGACTGGGACCTGCCTTCGAACACGATCTACTTCTCGCCCCGTTACAAGGTCATCCTGGGCTACCGGGACGGCGAGATGCCCAACAGGCTGAGAAGCTGGATCGACTCTCTCCATCCGGAAGACCGGGACCGGGCCCTCGACATGCACTACCAATGCATCGAGGGCGGCCTTGAGCACTTCGAGACGGAATTCCGCCTGCGCCACAAGGACGGCACCTACCGCTGGATCCTGGCGCGAGGCATCCCGTCCAGGGACGCGGACGGAACCTGCCGCCGGCTGGCCGGAACCATCACCGACATCACCGAGTGGAAGAAGACCGACCAGGCCCTCAAGTTTTCCGAGCGCCAGTACCGCGACATCTTCACCTACGCGAACAACGGCATCTTCCAGTCCACCCCGGACGGGAGGCTCATCAAGGCCAACGCCGCCGCGGCCAGGATACTCGGCTACGAGTCGCCCGAGGCGCTCCTGGCCGAGGTGCTCGACATCGCCACCCAGTGCTACGCCGTTCGGGAGGACCGGCAGCGCTTCCTCGACGCCATCCGCGAACGGGACAGCGTGGAACAATGCGAAATGCACCTCAGGCGGCGCGACGGCAAACCCATCTGGGTCCTGGCCAACATCCGCACCATTCGCGACGAACAAGGCGGCGTGGCCTGCTTCGAAGGCTTCCTGCAGGACATCACCGAACGCAAGAACAGCGAACGGACCACCCGGGCCATGTACGCCATCTCCAAGGCGATCACCACCTCCGGCGACCTCCACGACCTCTACGCCACCATCCACGCCATCCTCGGCGAGGTCATCGACGCCACCAACTTCTACATCGGCCTGCTGGACCCGCAGGAGGACCGGATCGTCCTCCCGTACTTCGAGGACGAGCGGGACGCCAACTACGACATCGTCAACGTCAGCAACCCGAAGACCAAGAGCCTGACCGCCCACGTGGTCCGCACCGGCCGCCCCCTGCTCGTCACCCGCGACGACATCGCCACCCCGGAGCACATGGAGCGCACCGGCTACATCGGCACCCTCCCCGCCGTCTGGCTCGGGGTCCCGCTCAAGATCAAGGGCGTCATCATCGGCGCCATGGCCGTGCAGCACTATACCAACCCGGCCCACTACACCGAGGAGGACGTCTCCTTCATGGAGGCCGTCTCCGAACAGGTGGCCCTGGCCATCGAGCGCAAGGCCAACATGGAGGAGCTCACCCGGCTCAACGAGGAGCTTGAGAGCAAGGTCGAGGAGCGCACCCGCGAGCTGGGACGCAAGGCGACCCAACTGGAGACGGCCAACCGGCGGCTCAAGGCCCTGGACGAGATCAAGTCCGGCCTGGTCTCCTCGGTCTCCCACGAGCTGCGCACGCCGCTCACCTCCATCCGGGGATTCGCCAAGCTCACCGGCAAGGAGTTCGGCAGGCTCTTCCAGCCCCTGGCCAACTCGCCGGAGCTGCGGCGCAAGGGGGAGCGCATCCGCCAGAACCTGGACATCATCGGGACCGAGGGCGAACGGCTGACCCGGCTCATCAACGATTTTCTCGACTTGAACCGCATCGAGTCGGGCAACGCCACCTGGAACGACCGGCTCCTCAACCCCTGCGACGTGGTCCGCCAGTCCGTGGAAAGCGTGGCCGGGGCCTTCGCCGCGAACCCCCACGTCCGGCTGGCCACGGATTTCCCAAACGCCACGCCCCTGATCCTGGCCGACGCCGACAAGATCAAGCAGGTGCTCATCAACCTGCTCAACAACGCGGGCAAGTTCACGGAGCGGGGCGAGATCATGGTCCGGCTCCGGGCCACGCGCGACGCCCTGACGGTCTCCGTGTCCGACACCGGCATCGGCATCCCCCTGAACGAGCAGCCGCTCATCTTCGACAAGTTCCACAAGATCCGCTACGGCGACACCGTGGTCGGCGAAGCCAAGGGCACTGGCCTCGGCCTCGCCATCTGCAAGGAAATAGTGGAGCACTACGACGGCTCCATCTGGGTGGAATCGAAACATGGCCGGGGAAGCACGTTCCACTTTTCACTGCCCTTGATTCAGGGTACGATGGAACGGTGCGAATCGTCGGCCGACGGGCCGGAATGAACACGAAGCAAAACCCGGCTCCTCAATCGCGGGCCACGACGTCGGCAAACCGCGGGTGACTTCACGTGAAGCTGAGATACATATCCGTCCTGGCGGGGCTGCTCCTCTCCGCCGTCATCTTCACGGGGCACCTGCTGTTCTCCAATCACGTCATCCGCGCCGGGTTCTCCGCGCTGGAGCGGCAGCATGTGCTCGGCGCGCTGGACTCGACCCGCCACGAGCTGCAAAACCGGCTGGACCAGCTAAACGACACGGTCAACGACTGGGCCACATGGGACGACACCTACGCCTACGTCCGGGACCGGAACAGCGAATACCGCGACTCCAACCTGCTCGACGAGACCTTCGAAGCCCTCGGGCTCTGCGCCATCATCATCCGCGACAGCGACGACCAGGCGGTCTTCGCCCGCGCCATGTCCTCCCGGGAAAGGAACGAGCCGGAGCTGCTGACCGAACTCCTCCGGATCACCGGCGGCATCCTACCGGCCATCAAGGGTGACAGGGGCGGCCGGGGCGGCATCGTCTACGTCGGCGGCGAATACCACCTGGTGTCGCTCCGGCCGATCCTCACCAGCGAAGGCCTGGGGCCGCCCAGGGGCACCATGGCCATGGTCCGCATCATCACCCCCGAAATGGTGGAAGCCATCGGCAGGGGCGTGGGCCACCCCGTCCGGCTGATCCCGCCCGGCGAGGGCGCCACGGCCGACGACGAGGAGACCGTGGCCGATGCGGGCGAGGCCGCCGTCGTGGGCATCGCCCCCCTGCGCACCCTGGACGGAACTTCGGGCTCCATCCGCGTGACCGTGAACCGGGACATGACCGCCTACGGCGACAAGGTGGCCACCTACAACAGCGTCGGCATCGCCCTGGCCATGATCCTGCTCTGCCTCGGGGCCTACCTCCTCCTGCACTTCAAGGTCTTCCGGCGGCTGGAGTCGCTGGACGCCCAAATCGCGGCGATCCGCCGAAACCCGGACAGCGGGACCGCCGTGGCCGTGCGCGGCACGGACGAAATCGCCGCCCTGGCCGGGAGCTTCAACAGCCTCCTGGCGGAAATCGACCGCTCCCACCGGGACCAACTCGCCCAGGCCGCCGAGATCGCCAGCAGCGAACGGTTCCTCCACCAGGTCTTGGACTCCCTCTCCGTGGGCATCCTGCTCATCCGGCCGAGCGACCGGACCATCATCGCGGCCAACCGGCACGCCCTGGCCATGGCGGGCCGCGGGCGGGAGGAGGTCGTGGGCAAGATCTGCCACAGGCTGACCTGCCCGGCCCAAATCGACCAGTGCCCCATCCTGGACCGGCGCCAGCCGGAGGACCTCTCCAGGCGCGAACTGCTGACCGCTTCCGGCGGGACCATCCCGATCATGAAGTCCGTGGCCTATGTGGATCGGAACGGGGAACGGCTCCTGCTGGAGACCATCGTGGACATCAGCGAAATAGAGCGGTCCCGACGCGAGCTGGAAAAGATCAAGGAAGGGCTGGAGGCCACCGTGGCCGCCCGGACCAGCGAGCTGGCCAAGGCCAACCAGGACCTCATCGTCCTGGACAAGGCCAAGACCCTGTTCCTCTCCTCCGCCTCCCACGAGCTGCGCACGCCGCTGACCTCCATCCTGGGCTTCGTCAAGCTGATGGAACGACGGTTCAGCAACTCCTTCGCCCCCATCCTGGAGGAATACGCGCCCCTGTCGCCCAGGGTCCGCCAATTCGCCGAAAACATGGCCATCGTGCGCAGCGAGGCCGAACGCCTGGGGCGGCTGGTCAACGACCTGCTGGACCTGAACAAGATCGAATCGGACAGCATGGAGTGGCGGGACGAACCGCTGGACATGGCCACCCTGCTGACCAGCGCGGCCGAAGTCTTCGCCGGGCAGGAAGCCGAAAAGCCGGAGGTGGCCCTTGTGGTCGATCCGGCCCCCGCCGGACTGACCATCGTGGCCGACGCCGACCGCATCCAGCAGGTCCTGATAAATCTCCTGAACAACGCCTTCAAGTTCACGCAGCAGGGCGAGGTCCGGCTCTCGGTGGTCCGGGACGGCGACTTCGCCCGGTTCCGGGTCAGGGACACGGGCCGGGGCATCCCGGCCGAGGACGTGGAGCAGGTCTTCGACATCTTCTACCAGGTCTGGGACGAAAACCTGCGGAACAG
The DNA here is from genome assembly GCF_028692895.1 of Pseudodesulfovibrio sp. GTDB lineage: Bacteria > Desulfobacterota > Desulfovibrionia > Desulfovibrionales > Desulfovibrionaceae > Pseudodesulfovibrio. The sequence continues at coordinate 26,895 of NZ_JAQUWN010000033.1, read as the reverse complement.
CCACCAGTTCGGCACGGGCCTTGGCCTGGCCATCTGCCGCCAGATCGTCTCCCACTACGGCGGCGTCATCCGGGTCGAATCCGAGCTGGGGGTCGGCAGCACCTTCCTCTTCACCATCCCCCTGATGCAGCCGGAAGACGCCTGACGACATCCCCCGCCGACCTTTCCCGGCGGGCCAAAAACCCGTTGGCAGCGCAGCCTTTTTTGCGTAATCATCGGACGGTCCCGGGCCGGGCGGCGTCCGGTCGCCGCCGCGCCCCACGTCATCACCTCTCAAGCGGAGTCGTCCATCGCCATGAAACGTCTGCTGCGCCTGCTCATTTCCCGCCGGGGCATCGCCCTGATCCACCTGCTCATCGTCGGGTTCATCGCCCTGGTCTCCTTCGAGCTGTACGACCTGATGTCCGACACCGTCAGCAACGCGGGCGAGATCGAGGAGATTCTGGACACCGTGGCCGTCATCCTCGTGGCCTGGGGCGTGGCCCTGGAGGAACGGGGCACCCTGATGGAGTCACTGGGCGCCTACGCCAAAGGGTGCCCGACCGTGGAGAAGGAGGCGGACCACGCCAGCCACATCTACGGCATGGCGGCCCTGCTCCTCGGCCTGTTCATGGAGGTTGTGGTGGAGGTGGTCAAGGTCCCGGACCACGTCATCAACACCGTGGGCCTGGAGGGCGTCCTGTTCTGGATCGGCATCGCCTTCATGGCCGCCAGCGTGGCCCTGCTGCTGCACATGAACCTGGAGCTGTGGCGGGCTCGCAACGTCACCGGCATGGCCCAGGCGGCCTGACGCCCCCCTGCCTCGCGTCCTCGGCTGCGGATGGGGCGGGAGCTGAAAGAGCGGGAACAGATCATCCGCGTCCTGCGCGAGGACGCCAACCTCGACCTCGCCCCCGACGACGTCCTGGCCGAGCTCGCCGGGCGGTCCGAGCGGCGCATCCTCAACGCCCTGAACATGCTCTGCGCCCGCATCGGGCCGGACCTGCCCTGGGCCACGCACCTGTCGTTCTAGCCCGAGCGCCCCCCGACAACGACAAGGGGGCGGCCCGCTCACCGGACCGCCCCCCCCCCGAACATTTCGCCGCCCGGACGCGCCGCAAGGGCGAGCCGGGCCGGAACGCCGCGCTATTCGAATATCTTCTTGGCCTTGTCCGCCGCGTCATGCGCCGCGTCCGAGGCGTCTTCCGCAGCCTGGTCCATCTTCTTTCCGGCCTTTTCCATGGGGCCTTCCTCGCTGCACCCGAAAACGGGAATGGTCAGGGCCAGCAGGCAAAGGACGACGACGGCTTTCTTCCACACTTTCATGAATCCCTCCAAAATACGTTGTGTTGCGAGATGACGAAAAACCCGGCTTTCTCAGGTCCCGCCGACAATCGGGGCGGCGCGGATCGGCTTATTCCTTCAATTTCAGGAAGTCGCCATCGAAGATCAGCAGCTTGACGCCGTTCGGTCACGGAATGGCGGGAGCCGAGGGCGTCGGACACCACGCGGGACATGCCCGGCGTCAGCACCGAGTTGCCGCCGTTTTCCCGCTCGTTGCGGTCGTTGCGGGAAAACGGCCACGCCGTCCGCCCCCGTCCATTGCCATCTTCCGCGAACTACCCGAATCGGTCCGGGACGGCAACCTTCCCGGACCAGGTCCCGGCCGAGGCGCGCCCAGGCCCAAAGCACGTAGCGCAACCGATGAAATGCGGGAAGCCATGAAGACTCCTCTCATTTATTCTTTTGCTGCCTACCGGTCTTCAAGCGCCTGAGGCGACAATGGCCCGCAATCGGCAACTACTGCCCGGGTCGATGATCCAAAACCCTCTGAGGAATTCCCGGTATCTTCTCGGGACAGATCGCCATGAGCTTTGCCTTGGCATCCTCCCAAGTCTCTTCCATGAAAAAGAACTTTGGCGGTATGGACCGAGTAGTACTGTCGAACGTGGTTATTGGAATCCCATTGGCGGTGACGGGAAACATGTCGCCAAACCATTTGGCGCAATGCGCATCAGGCTCAATTCCGGCTGCCTGAGTCAACTCCACCTGACATCCGACAACCCGACGATCCGGGCCCCGCAAATCATAGGCGAGCTCAACAACGACTGATTCCACTTTATCGCAGGAGATGACAAACGGATCAGGTTCACCTGCCAGACGGATTCGAGAAAAATGTCGCCAGCGCCAAAGCCAAGAGAATTATCGACACGATGCTACGCTTCATATTCTGTCCAGTATTGAATCATGTTTTTATCAGCACCGTTCTGAACTATCTAATGCTCCAGAAAACAGGTGTATCCGTCAACGTGCTGAAGGTAAAGGAAACCTCTCCGCCCAATGTATGACCCTGACGGGCTCCATCAAAGTTCGAATACACGTGTACGCCGGATGCCATCGCACCTGTTACGTGCCTGATCCTGACTTTGACAAGTCCCAGACCGAAAACTGTTCAACCGCACTCCCTTCAAAGCCTTCTATAAAACCCCAAAGGTAATGTTTCTGAGGCAAGCGTTCGTGTTCACGGATTTCGCACTTGCAATTGGGGTGAGCCCGGTCCGGCTTCTCCTTGAACTTGATCCCCTCCATTGCCCGGCACTTTTCACAGGCGCCAGTCTTGGGGTGCACGGTCCAGTATGTGACTTTGCCCTCTGTCTTCGGAGGCGTTCTGGAGGGCGGATCTCCGGGAATCGATTCAGAACTTTGCTTATTGCCTCCCACTGAACTCATGTGCTTAGACATACCGTAGACCAGTTGATCATCCCCGATATGCTTACCCATTCCGTTTCTCCATTTGGCTTGCAGGAGGCATCCGGTACACCTCCCGATATTTGCCGAGAATCCTAACACAGGTTTTCGGCCCAGGGAAAAACGGACGTCAGAGGAATAAAAAAGGACGAAAAAGGATAAACATGGCCTCTTGACAAGGCTTAAGAAAACCAGGCTTCAAGGCTTTTTCATGGCATATAAGCTGGTAAATCAGCTTTCCAATTTACGCTTAGACCGAGAGCGAATTTGAACGGAATCACACAACGGTGATAATGATGGGGTGACGAACAAAATGGGTCTGCACCGCAGGCGGTGCAGACCCTCAAAATTGTGGTGCCCCCGGCAGGATTCGAACCTGCGGCACCAGGATTAGGAATCCTGTGCTCTATCCGCCTGAGCTACGGGGGCACTGAGGAGGATTCCCTAGCCGACCGGGGGGCAAAAGGCAAGTATTTCATCCCCGGCGCAGCGGGGTGGACCGGGCCGGAAGGCAGAAGCGCGGGCCGGAACCGGTCGCGGAGCGCGGGACCGGCGGGCGGCGATTCGGGGTGCAATTTGCTGCACCCTATTTACACCGCGGAAAAAAACCCTATAGTTTCGAATGCGGCGTAAGCCGTAATCCTGTTTTCCGCAATCCGCCTAGGAGGCTTGTTGCATGATTCGTCATCTCAAAACCACAACCCTGTTCCTGACGCTGCTGCTGGCGATGCCGACCATGGGCCTGGCCGCCAACGGCCTGCCCGTGTTCACCGAGCTGGCGGCAAAGGCAGGCAAGTCCGTGGTCTTCATCTCCACTGAGATGACCGCCAGGGAAGCCCCCGGCTCCATGGGGTTCCAGGGCCAGATCCCGGACAACCACCCGTTCAAGGAATTCTTCGAGCAATTCGACCAGTTCTTCGGACCGCGCGGGATTCCCGGACAGCCCGGACAGCCCCGCCAGCCCCGTCAGCCGCGCAAGCGCATGGCCCAGGGGTCCGGCTTCGTCATCACCCCTGACGGACAGATCGTCACCAACAACCACGTCATCGACGGCGCGGACAAGATCACCGTCCGCTTCCAGGACGACCCGACCGAGTACCCGGCCAAGGTCGTGGGCCGCGATACCGAGACCGACCTGGCCGTCATCAAGATCGACGCGCCCCATCCCCTGCCCGTCCTGGCCTTCGGCGACTCCGACTCCATCCAGGTCGGCGAGTGGGTCCTGGCCGTCGGCAACCCCTACGGCCTGGACAACACGGTCACCGCGGGCATCATCTCGGCCAAGCACCGCATCATCGGCGCAGGGCCGTTCGACAACTTCCTCCAGACCGACGCGTCCATCAACCCCGGCAACTCCGGCGGCCCGCTGCTGAACATGAACGGCGATGTCATCGGCATCAACACCGCCATCAACGCGGCGGCCGAGAACATCGGCTTCGCCATCCCGTCCACCGAGGCCCGGAAGATCGTGGACCAGTTGCGCGAGGGCAAGCCCATCCAGCGCGGCTGGCTCGGCGTGACCATCCAGCCCGTGAGCGAAAACGACGCCAAGGCCCTGGGCCTCGACAAGCCCGAGGGCGCGCTCATCGCCTCCGTGGGCAAGGGGCACCCGGCCGACAAGGCGGGCGTCAGGCAGGGCGACGTGATCCTCGAAGTCAACGGCCAGGCCGTGCACAACAACAACGACCTGCTGCGCAGGATCGCGGACCTGCGGCCCGGCGACAAAGCGCACCTCTCGCTGTGGCGCGACGGCAAGGTCATCAACCGCACCGTGACGCTGGGCGAGCGCGACGAGAAGAACATGGCCGCCATGAGCCCCAACCAGCAGGGCCCGCAGGAAGCATCCGCCGTCCTCGGCATGAGCCTCAGGCCCGTGACCGCCCAGGACGCCCGCGCCCTGGGCCTGGACAAGCCCGCCGGGCTGGTCGTGGTACAGGTAACCCCGGACTCCGTGGCCGGCGAGGGCGGCGTGCGCCCCGGGGACGTCATCCTCCAGGCCAACCAGGAGGAAGTGAAGACGCCCGACGCGCTCCAGTCCATCCTCAAGCGGGACGCGACCCGAGGCGCGGTCATGCTGCTCATCAAGCGGCAGGGCCAGAACGCCATCGTCTCCCTGCCCCTGGACAAAAAGTAACTCCATCCGAGGGGACCCCGTGCGGGGTCCCCTCCCTTCTTCGCCATGCAAGCTCCCGTCTCCGAATCCCTGCTGGCCGCACCGGCCAAGATCAACCTGCACCTCGCCATTCTCGGCCGACGCGAGGACGGCTACCATGAGCTATCCACCCTGTTCTACCCGGTGCGGGACCTGGCCGACACCCTGCGCATCGAGCCCGGACACGACGAGCACATGTACATGCGCTGCCCGGAGAACCCGGACCTGGAGTCCACCTCCAACCTGATCTACAAGGCGTGGAAGGCGTTCGGCGCGGCCACCGGATTCCAGCCCGGCCTGTTCGTGACCCTGAACAAGCGCATCCCCATGGGCGGCGGCCTGGGCGGCGGCAGTTCGGACGGCGCGGCCATGCTGCGCTGGCTCAACGACAATGCGGGCGAGCGCGCCCTGCCCCTGCAAGCCCTCATGGACCTGGCCGCCGGGCTCGGTGCGGACATGCCCTTCTTCCTCCTGGACGGCCCGGCCCTGGCCACGGGCATCGGCGAAAGACTGACCCCGACAGCGGTCGACCTCGCGGGCCTGTTCCTGCTCCTGGCCTGCCCGCCCGTGCACGTGGACACGCCCTGGGCCTTCAAGGCCTGGGACGCGGCCAACGACCGGCCGCAGGCCAGCCAATCCTTGACATCCCGATACATGGAGTCTAAGAATCCATCTTCCATTTCGCCCCTGGTCGTGAGCAACGACTTCGAGCCCGTGGTCTTCGCGGAGCATCCAATTCTCCGGAAAATCAAGGAAAAGCTCATCAGGAGCGGAGCGGTTTGCGCCGCCATGAGCGGCTCGGGAGCCTCCCTGTTCGGCCTGTTCCGCAACAGGGGATCAGCCATGTCCACAGCCCGAGCCCTGCAAAACGACGGCATTGACACCGTAGTGATGGATTGTCGTTAGCCAGTTCATCTTTAATAGGATCGATCAACGCGAACGTGCAAAAGGCCCGGCGCGCCGCCCGAAAGGCGACCCCGGACGCCGCACTGCGGCGCTGCCCCCTGTCGGCCGGACATCCGGTCGGACCGGGGCCCGACGCAAGGCGCGAGCGAAGATCAGGACCGAAGCGTATCTTAATACGCGAGGGTCTGGTCTTCGCGAAGCAACGCGGCGGGCGGCCCCATATCGGCTCGGCAAATTTTGTCGAGATGGGGTCGAGCGCAAGGCGCGAGCGAAGATCAGGACCGAAGCGTATCGTAATACGCGAGGGTCTGATTTTCGCGAAGCAACGCGGCGGGCGGCCCCATATCGGCTCGGCAAATTTTGTCGAGATGGGGTCGAGCGCAAGGCGCGAGCGAAGATCAGGACCGAAGCGTATCTTAATACGCGAGGGTCTGGTCTTCGTGAAGCAACGCGGCGATCGAACCCATATCGGCAAAATTTTGTTGGGGCGTCGTCAAGCGGTAAGACATCAGGTTTTGGTCCTGACATTCGGGGGTTCGAATCCTCCCGCCCCAGCCATTTGAATCAACCCGTGACGCAGGGAGAGATGCATGCACGGAGAGCTTAAAATCATCAGCGGTTCCGCCAGCCCGAAGCTGGCGGAGGCCATCTGCGAACACCTGGGCACCAAGCCTTCCCCGGTTCTGCGCGAGCGGTTCTCGGACGGCGAAATCCGAATCGAGATCGGCGAGAACGTGCGCGGCGACGACGTGTTCATCGTGCAGCCCACCTGCTCCCCGGTGAACTACCACCTCATGGAGCTGTGCCTGATGCTGGATGCGCTCAAGCGCGCCAGCGCCTCCCGCGTGACCGCCGTCGTGCCTTACTTCGGCTATGCGCGGCAGGACCGCAAGGTCGTGCCCAGGGCGCCCATCTCCGCCAAGCTGGTGGCGGACCTGCTCTCCACGGCGGGCATGCAGCGCCTGGTCACCTGCGACCTGCACGCGGGCCAGATCCAGGGCTTCTTCAACTGCCCGGTGGACAACCTCTTCGCCGCGCCGGTGCTGCTGGAGCAACTGCGCAACCGCGACGAGGACTTCGCCATCATCTCGCCCGACGCGGGCGGCGTGGAGCGCGCCAGGGCTTACGCCAAGCGGCTGGGCGCCAACCTGGCCATCGTGGACAAGCGGCGCGACGCGCCCAACCAGGCCAAGGCCATGCACATCATCGGCGACGTCAAGGACAAGGTGGCCGTGGTCATCGACGACATGATCGACACCGCGGGCACCATGTGTGCGGCGGCCGACGTCATCATGGACAACGGAGCCAAGGAAGTGATGGCCTGCGCCACCCACCCCGTCCTCTCCGGCCCGGCCATCGAGCGGCTGGAGAAGTCCGCCTTCACCGAGATCATCGTCACCGACACCATCCCGCTCGGCCCGACCAAGCAATGTTCCAAGATCAAGCAGTGCTCCATCGCGTCGCTGCTTGCCAAGGCGATCAACAACGTGCACACGGAATCGTCCGTCAGCGTGCTGTTCGTTTAGGGAAATCGTTCCCGCAACCTGTTAAGGCGCGAGCGTCCGTCCAAAGTGGGCGGCCAGGGCGCAAAAGGAGAAACCACCATGGCTGAACTGATGAAACTGAACGTGCAGAAGCGCGACAAGATGGGCAAGGGCCCCAACCGCCGTCTGCGCATGGAAGGCAAGGTCCCGGGCATCTACTACGATACCGAGGGCAACAACATCCCGGTCAAGATGAACATGGTGCCGCTGCAGAAGGCCTACGCCACCCTGGGCAACGCCAAGGTGTTCGAGCTGGTCATCGAGGACAACGGCGCCACCCGCACCCATCCGGCCCTGTTCTGGCGCGTGCGCAACGAGCCGGTCAAGGGCGTGCCCGAGCACGTCGACTTCTTCGGCGTGGACCTGACCAAGGACATCAAGGTCGCCGTCCGCTTCGAGCTGCAGGGCAAGGCCAAGGGCCTCAAGCAGGGCGGCCTGGTCGAGCTCTTCCGCGACACCATCGAGGTCGTCTGCAAGCCCATGCACATCCCCGATTCCATCGTCCTGGACATCACCAACCTGGACGTCGGGGATTCCATCCACATTCAGGACGTCGTCTTCCCCGAAGGCGTCACCCCGATCTTCGAGGAGCACTACGCCGTGGTCAGCGTTGTCGCGCCGCGCGGTGACGACGAAGAAGCCGAAGGCGCCGAAGGCGAAGCCGAGACCGCCGAATAGCGGACTTCCGGCATCAACGACATCATCTCCCGGGGCGCGCTCCCTGCGCTCCGGGAGTTTTTGCGTCCTGGTCCGGGTGCTGCTATCATGGCCCGGACGCGCATCGCGCCCAACCAGAGGGAGAGACCGCACCAATGGACTACAAGAGCGTCATCGTCGGCCTGGGCAATCCGGGCGAACAGTACGCGGGCACCCGCCACAACGTCGGGTTCATGCTCGTGGACGCCATCCTGGCCATGGCCGGGGGGCGGAAGAACATGCAGCCCGCCCGCCTGGAGGAATCCGGCGACTACGAACTGTGGCAGGTCAAGTTCGCCGGGGCCTACCGGCTGCTGGCCAAGCCCATGACCTTCATGAACCTGAGCGGCCGGGCCGTGGCCAAGATCTGCGGCCGCCACGGGCTTTCGCCGGACCAGGTCATGGTGGCGCACGACGAGCTGGACCTGTCGGTGGGGCGCATGAAACTGAAGCGCGGCGGGAGCGACAACGGGCACAACGGGCTGAAATCCATACAGGAATGCCTGAACAGCGCGGATTTCTACCGGCTGCGCCTGGGCATCGGCCGCCCGGGTCAGTATGGCGACGTGGTCCGCTGGGTCCTGGAGCCCTTCTCCGCCGAAGACGCCGAGCACCTGCCAGTCATTCTCGACCATGCGGTCAAGGGGCTGGACATTTTCTACCGCCGTGGCGTGGGCTTCGCCACCCAACACGTCAACGGTTTTTCGCTCCCGGAGCCGGTCGGACCGGACGTGGGCGCTGGCTCCCCGGCCACCGGCGGGGAAGAGGAAAACAACGGCCCAAGGTAACTGGACTCTTTCCCGCGTTTTGGCTATACTGTCCTTCTGCGCAATTGTTCCGCGCCAGATCAAGGAGTTTTTTCCCAGTGTTCAAGGTCAACGAGTTGGTGGTCTATCCTTCCCAGGGGGTCGGACGCGTCGAGCGCGTGGAGTCCCAGGAGATAGGAGGCGTAAAAGCCGACTTCTACATTGTCCGCATCCTGAGCAACAACGTGACCCTGATGGTCCCGGTGGCCAACGCGGCCAACGTGGGGCTCCGTCCGGTGTGCAAGGCGAGCGTGGGCAAGAAAATTTTTGCGTCCCTCGAGGACCGTTCCGATTTCACGGGCTACACCGGCCAGAACTGGAACCGACGGTACCGCGAATACTCGGAAAAGCTCAAGAGCGGCGACCTCTCCGACGTGGCCTACGTGCTCAAGGAGCTCTTCCTCATCGGCAAGGACAAGGAACTTTCGTTTGGCGAACGCCGCCTGCTCGAGCAGGCCATGGGGCTGGTCTCCATGGAACTGGCCTATTCCCTGGACCGCCCGCAGGACGACATCAAGGAGGGCATCAACGAGATGTTCGCCGACGTCATCGCGGCCCAGGAGGAAAAAGCCTGACCCACTTGTCAAGACGCGTGGTTTGGTATACGTCGGTTGTGTCGTCGCCGATGGCAGTTCCCTGCCGCATCACCAAAGAGCCTGTTTGAATCGCGGCGCCAAGCCGTGCAACCCTAGCAAGAGGTAATCCCGTTACCGCCCGACCGCCCGACCCGCGGTCGCCCCTATTTCCGCGCATTCTCCCAATCTCCGGAACACTTCGCCCCTTCGCCACGCGTCGAGGCGGCGATGGACCACATACACCCACGCAACCTTATAACCCCCCAATTCTTCACACATATGCCCGATACCAACACTGGCAACGAGACGCCCACCAAAGGCAAGTCCTCCGGCAAGGGCCGCAAAAAGAACGTCGCCCCGGCGGCCGAAACCGGCGCCGAAACCCCCAACGGCAACGGCAACGGCGTAGACAAGCTCAATCTCGCCGAGCTCAAGCTGAAATCCATGCAGGAGCTGACCGACCTGGCGGTCCAGCTCGACGTCGAGAACCCGAGCGGCCTGCTCAAGCAGGAGCTCATCTTCCAACTTTTGCAGCAGTGCGCCTCCCAGAACGGCCAGATCTTCGCCGAAGGCGTGCTGGAAATCCTGCCCGACGGCTTCGGATTCCTGCGCTCTCCCATGTACAGCTACATGCCGGGCCCGGACGACATCTACGTCTCCCCCTCCCAGATTCGCCGCTTCGGTCTGCGCAAGGGCGACGTTGTCTCCGGCCAGATCCGCCCCCCCAAGGAGGGCGAGCGCTACTTCGCCCTGCTCCGGGTCAGCGAGATCGGCTATGAAAAGCCCGAGCACTCCAAGAATCTCGTCCTGTTCGACAACCTGACGCCCCTCTACCCCGAGGAACAGCTCAAGCTCGAAAACGGCGACAAGAACTACTCCGCGCGCATCATCGACCTGCTCGCCCCCATCGGCAAGGGCCAGCGCGGCGTCATCGTGGCCCCGCCCCGAACCGGCAAGACCATCATGCTCCAGACCATCGCCAACTCCATCAACGCCAACCACCCCGAGGTGGACCTCATCGTCCTGCTCATCGACGAGCGGCCCGAGGAAGTGACGGACATGCAGCGCACGGTCCGCGCCGAGGTGGTCAGCTCCACCTTCGACGAGCCGCCGACCCGACACGTGCAGGTGGCCGAGATGGTCATCGAGAAGGCCAAGCGGCTGGTCGAGCGCAAGCGCGACGTGGTCATCCTGCTCGACTCCATCACCCGCCTGGGCCGGGCCTACAACGCCGTGACCCCGTCGTCCGGCCGCGTCCTCTCCGGCGGTATCGACGCCAACGCCCTCCAGCGGCCCAAGCGTTTCTTCGGCGCGGCCCGCAACATCGAGGAAGGCGGCTCCCTGACCATCATCTCCACCGCGCTCATCGACACCGGCTCGCGCATGGACGAGGTCATCTTCGAAGAGTTCAAGGGCACCGGCAACATGGAGCTCTACCTGGACCGCCATCTGGCCGAAAAGCGCGTCTACCCCGCCATCGACATCAACCGCTCCGGCACCCGCAAGGAAGAGCTGCTCCTCAACGACGACGTGCTCAACCGGGTCTGGATACTGCGCAAGCTGCTCTCGCCCATGAGCTCCATCGACTCCATGGAGTTCCTGCGCGACAAGATGAAGGGGACCAAGAACAATCGCGAGTTCATGGACTCCATGAGCAAGTAATCCTGCGATATCGAACTGTTGCGAAGCGGCCTGATCGGCCGCTTCGCTTTTTGTGCACCCCGGTGCGCCCGGTTGCCTCCTCCGGATAAATGATTACAATGGGGACAGTCCGAAAGCACGGAGACGCAATGCGCAAACGGCTCTTCACCATCCTGCCCGCCCTCATCGCGGCCCTGGCCACGGTCCTGGCGCCGATTCCTGCGGCCCGGGCCGGGCTGCTCGGCCCGGACAAGATGACCATCCGCGACGAGAACCGGCTGGGCGCTCAGTTCGACCGCATCCTGCGCACCCGGATGTCCATGGTGGGCGACAGCTACATCACCTCCTACGTGGACGGGGTAGTCCAGCGCATCGTGGCGGCCAAGCGGCCCATGCCCTTCAAGGTCAGAAGCGCCGTGATCGCCAACCCGATCCTCAACGCCTTCGCCATCCCCGGCGGCTACATCTACATCTTCACCGGCCTGATCCAGGAAGTGACCAGCGAAAGCCAACTCGCCGGGGTCATCGGCCACGAGCTCGCCCACGTCTCCCAGCGCCACGTAGCCCAGCGCATCGAAAAGCAGAAGACCGTGGGGCTGCTGACCATGGCCGGCGTCCTGGCGGGCGCGTTCATCGGCATCGCGGGCGGCTCCGGCTCGGGCAAGGCGGCCCAGGCCCTGATAATGGGCTCCCAGGGGCTGGGCACCGCAGCCATGCTCGGCTACTCCCAGGACGACGAGCGCGAGGCCGACCACGTTGGCATGAACTCCCTGGTCAAGGCGGGCTACAACCCCAACGGCATGCCCCAAACTTTCGAGATCATGCTCAAGAACCGCTGGTTCGACTCCGGCTCATCGAGCGTCCCCACCTATCTTTCCACCCACCCCGGCCTGGCCGACCGCATCATCTACCTCAAGGACCGCATCGCGCGCATGCCCCCGGTCTTCACCGAGCGCACGGACGACAACACCATGCTCCACAAGATCCAGGTGCTGATCCGCTCCAAGATGTCGGACGCCGCCACGGCCAAGGCCTACTGGGACAGCAAGCCCAAGAAGGAATACACGGCCATGGACTGGATCGGCCTGGGCAACGTCGAAATCCGGCTCAAGGACCAGGACGCGGCGCGGAAGGCCTTTGCAAAAGCCCTGGAGATGGACCGGGAGGATTCCCTGGTCTGCCGTGAGGTCGGCATCTTCTATTTCAAGAACGGCAATTATTCCGAGGCGTTCAAGTATCTGCAAAAGGCCATCATCAAGCATCGGAATGACGCCGTCGGACTGTTCTACATGGCCCGCCTCCAGGCCGAGAACAAGGACTACGGCCGGGCCATCGCCAACATGCGCCAGGTGCTCTCCATGGTGCCCGAGGACGCCGAGGTGCACTACCATCTGGGCATGATCCTAGGCGAATCCGGCGACGTGTTCGGCGGCAACCTGAACCTGGCCTACGCCTCGGTCTACTCCGGCGACATGCGCAAGGCGGGCTACCACCGCCAGCAAGCGGCCGCCGTGGCCACCACCGAGGAGCAGAAAAAGGCGCTGGCCGACCTCGACAACGTCATCAAGCTGCGCAACCAGCCCATGGGCTGATCCGCCCCTTGAACACCAGGCGTTTTTGGCATACTCTCTCGTTTTTTTCACCTGTAATACCCCAATCATGATCATCGCAAGAACCATAGAGGAACTACAAGGCGTCATCGCCGGGTCCTGCGTCACCATCGGCAACTTCGACGGCGTACACCGCGGGCACCAGAAACTCATCCGGCTGGCCTGCTCGCGCGCCAAGGCGTGCGGCCTGACCAGCGTGGCGGTCACCTTCGACCCCCATCCCCTGCGCGTGCTCCGCCCCGACCCCGGCCTGCCCTTCATCACCCTCACCGAACAAAAGCTCGAACTCATCTCCCAGTACGGGCCCCAGGTCTGCCTGCTGCTCCACTTCGACATGGACATGGCCAGGCTCGAACCCGAGGCCTTCGTCAAGCGCTACCTGGTGGACGGGCTGCGCATGAAGGAGATGATCATCGGCTACGACTACCACCTGGGCAAGGGGCGCTCCGGCAACTTCGACACCCTGGCCGCGCTGGGCGAGAAATACGGCTTCACCGTGGACCGGCTCGACCCGGTCTCCATCGACGGCGCCGTGGTCTCCTCCACCCGCATCCGCGACATGGTCCAGGCGGGCTCCGTCTGGCAGGTCAAGCCGCTGCTCGGCCGGTTCTACCAGGTCCGGGGCGAGGTGGTGCACGGCATGAACCGGGGCGGCCGCCTCCTGGGCTTCCCCACGGCCAACCTCAAGCTGGTGGATGAGCTCTTTCCCAAGCCGGGCGTCTATGCCATATGGGTCGAGGCCGGAGGCGCGGTGCACATGGGCGTCGCCAACATCGGCAAGAACCCGACCTTCGGCAACGACGCCCTCTCGGTGGAGGCGCATCTGCTCGACTTCTCCGGCGACCTCTACGGCAGCGACATCCGGGTCCACTTCGTCCAGCGCATCCGCGACGAGCGGAAGTTCTCGGGCCTCGACGAGCTCAAGGAGCGCATCGGCAAGGACATCGAACTCGGCCGACAGATCCTTTCCCAGCCGGAGGCCGCCATCAAGGTGACCCGGCCGGATTTCGGAGCGGCGTGACCATGCCTCCCCTCACCCACCTCATCGACTACTGGCGCGACTTCGTCAAATCCTACACCACCGTCGCGTCCTTCCGCTGGCTGGTCATCGGCGTGCTGGTGGGGTGCATGTCCGGCCTGGTGGCCGTGGGCTTCTTCTACCTGGTGGAGTTCGGCAAGTTCGTCCTCCAGCACAATCTGGCGGGCATCGTCTCGCCGGAACCGGCGGGCGAGGGCATCTTCGAGGGCCCGGCGGGCCCGTTCCGGCCCTGGCTCATCCCGGTGTTCACCACCGGCACAGGCCTGCTGACCGGCTGGCTGGTCAACCGCTACATTCCCGAGACCATCAACGGCGGCACCGACGGCACCGACGCCACCATCAACGCTTTCCACAACCAGGGCGGCATCATCAAGGCTCGCGTGGCCATCATCAAGGGGCTGTGCTCGGTCCTGACCATCGCCTCGGGCGGCTCGGCGGGCCGCGAGGGCCCCATCACGCAGATGGGCGCCGGCGTGGGCTCCTGGCTGGCCAAGAAGCTCCAGTTCTCGGCCAAGGAGCGGCGGCTGCTCCTGCTCTCCGGCGCGGCGGGCGGCCTTGGCGCGATCTTCCGAGCCCCGCTGGGCGGCGCGCTCACCGCCGTGGAGGTCATCTACCGCGAGGACTTCGAGGCCGAGGCGCTCCTGCCCTCGGTCATGAGCTCGGTGGTCTCCTACTCCATCTTCACCTTCTTTTTCGGCACGGACCCCATCTTCGGCATCCCGCGCTTCTCCTTCCGCGACCCGCGCGAGCTGATCTTCTACGCCATCCTCGCCTTTGTCTGCGCGGCCGTGGGCTGGATGTACGTGCGCACCTTCTACTACATCAAATACCACATTTTCTTCCCGCTCCGGGAGAAAATCGGGCTGATGTGGGCCATGGGTCTGGGCGGCCTGGCCATGGGCGTCCTGGGCATCGCCTACCCCTACACGGCCACCGACGGCCTGGTCACCGGCGGCATCCTCTCCGGCGGCTACGGCTGGCTGGAGCTGGCCATCCTGGGCCAGATCCCGGCGCTCGGGATGTGCTACATCATCGTGGGCAAGACCCTGGCCACCTCGGTGACCATCGGCTCCGGCATGTCGGGCGGCATGTTCGCGCCCGCCCTGTTCGTGGGCGGCATGTCCGGCGGCCTGGTGGGCAACCTCGGCCACAAGTTCTTTCCGGACATCGTCACCCAGCCGGGGGCGTACATCCTGGTGGGCATGGCCGCCTTCTTCGCGGGCGTGGCCAACGCGCCCATCGGCCCGCTTATCATGGTCACGGAGCTGACCCAGGGCTACGGCCTGCTGGCCCCGCTCATGCTCGCCTCCGCCCTGTGCCTGGTCCTGAGCCGCAACTTCTCGCTCTACGAGCACCAGGCGGAAAACAAGTTCGACTCCCCGGCCCACACCGAGGACGCGACCATCAACATCCTGGAACAGATGCACGTCACGGACTTCTACAAGCCCGGCGACGTCATCGTGCTGGAGGAGTCGACCACCCTCAAGGCGCTGACCGACATCATCGCCAACACGGACCAGCTCTACTTCCCGGTCAGGCGGGAGGACGGCTGGTACTCGGGCATGATCTCCATCCACAACGTGCGCAACTGGATGTTCGAGGAGGGGCTGCACGACCTGGTGGTGGTGCGCGACCTCATGTCGCGCCCGGTCTACGTCCGGCCGGACTACGACCTCTACCAGGCCCTGCTCCGGTTCGTGAACACGGATTACGGCCAGATTCCCGTGGTCTCCCAGACCGACACCAGCGACATCATCGGCCTTATCAACCGCGACGACGTGTTCCAGGCGTACGCCGAGGCCATCGCCGAGCTCAAGGGGGGCGGCGAGGAGCTGCCGGATTAGCACCGCCCGGCCCGACGCCGGTTTATAACGTGCTTGTCCGCGTTGCGGATTGCCTGTATGCCTCGATATGGTGGGCTGTCCCCGGACGGCCCGCCGCACTCTCGACAGCGGGGCGGTGACCATGAAGCAACCGGTTAGGATGAAAAACGTGTACGTCGTCAAGTCCTCCTCCCCGGACATCGACGAGAGGCACGGCGAACTGAGCACCAAGAACCTCTACCTGCTCAAGTCCGACGACCAGGCCATCCACCGCTACAGCGACACCGTCATCGACTTCGTCGACCGCGACGGCCTGTTCCTGGTCGTCAGCCAGGACAAGACCTTCTTCCTGAACTTCCGCAACTCCTTCTGCAAGGAGCTGGAGATCGACCAGGGCCGCATCCGCCTCCTGTCCTCGACCAAGCGGGCGCTGGAGGAGATCCCGGTCTATCGCGAATACGGCAAGAAACCCTTCCTGTTCCTGGAGGCCTCCCTGGATGGCCGTTCGACCCTGCCGCTGGTCGAGGAGATCAAGTCCCGGTTCAAGGACATGTTCATCATCCTGCTCTCCAGCGACGCCGACGAGAAGGTCATCGCCCGGTCCCTGGAGACCGGGGCGGACAACTTCATCACCAAGCCGGTCTCGGTGAACATCCTGGTGGAGAAGGTCGCCAACACGCTGGAGCCGCGCGACGAGGTGGGCAAGATGATCCTGGAGGGCAAGCGGCGGCTCGGCAAGGTCGAGTTCGCCCTGGCCTACGGCGTGGCCCGAGACATCCTGGGGATCAAGCCGGGCAGCCCGGCCGGGCTGATGATAATGGGCGACGCCCTCAAGGGCCTGTGCAAGCGCGCCGACGCCCTCAAGATGTATCTCCAGGCGGCGGAAAACGCTCCCATGTACCTGGAGCCGCTCAAGAAGATCGTCGAGTTTCACAAGGAGGACGGCGACCGGGACGAGGTCCTCAGCTACCTGACCCGCATCGACGAACTCTCGCCCCTGCACGTGGAGCGGAAAAAGGAGATCGGCGAGCTCCACTTCGAGCGGCGGGACGTCGCGCACGCGTCCGAATACTTCGCCGAAGCCGTGCAGATCATGCACCAGATGAAGCAGCCCGAATGCGTGACGCAGGCCGAAGGATACGCCGACCGGGTCTTCCGCGAAAACAACAAGGCGGCCCGTCCGCTGCTGCAGCTCTGCGCCAGGCTGGCGCGGCTCAACCGCGTGGAGCTGGACGGCACGGTCCACAACCGGCTCGGCATGCTGCTGCGCCAGGAAGGGGACTGGCGGGGCGCCGTCAAGGCCTACACCCTGGCGGCCCAACGCCTGCCCGACGACGCGAACGTCCTCTTCAACATGGGCATGGCCTACGTGGAGGGCAAGGACTACGGCAGCGCGGCCCAGCGGTTCGAGCGGCTGCTGCGCCTCCACCCCGATTTCCACCTGGACAACGTTCAGGCCGCCTACGTCATGGCCCAGGTCCTCGTCAAGGCCGACCGGCCGAAAAAGGCGGAGGCCCTGCTGCAACACCTCCTGGCCGCGGACCCGGCCAACCCCAAGGTCAAGGCCCTGCTCGATTCCCTCGGCTAGGCGACCCCTCGAAACATCGGCCCGAGGCGTCGCTGCGAAAAAAGCCCTCGCGCACTTCCCGTGCACGAGGGCCGAACGTTTGTCGCCTGGCGCCCGCCTAGCTGTTTTCGAGCATCATTCCCGCGATCTCCCGCACCAGCTTGGCCCCGACCATGGCCGTGACCCCGTTCAGGTCCCGGGACGGGTTCAGCTCCACCACGTCCGCGCCAACGATGGGCGCATCGATGGCGTGCAGCACGTCCAGGACCTCGCGCACGGACATGCCGCCCGGCTCGTGGTGGGACACGCCGGGGGCGAAGGCCGGGTCCAGCACGTCCAGGTCCAGGCTGATGTAGACCGGCACGTCGAAGGCGAGGCGGGGCCAGCGGGCCCGCTCCCGCATCTCCAGCCACTCGATGCCGTGGCGGGCCTTCTGCTCGCGCTGGTGGCCGGTGGCCGTGCGGACGCCCACGGAGACGAGCCGCGTGCACAGCCCCTCCTCCATGATCCGGGCGAAGGGCGAGGCGTGGGAGAACGGATTGCCCTCGAAGTCGGCGTAGCAGTCGGGATGGGCGTCGAAATGGAGGATGGCGAAGTCG
The DNA here is from genome assembly GCF_028692895.1 of Pseudodesulfovibrio sp. Lineage (GTDB taxonomy): Bacteria > Desulfobacterota > Desulfovibrionia > Desulfovibrionales > Desulfovibrionaceae > Pseudodesulfovibrio. The sequence goes on along the minus strand of NZ_JAQUWN010000033.1, from coordinate 9,210 downwards.
CCCACGGCGCGGCGCAGGCCGCGCGCAAGGGGCCAGGTCACCGAGTGGTCCCCGCCCAGGAAGATGGGGAGGCCGCCGGACCGCCCGGCCGCCTCGGCCGCGTCCGCAATGGCGTCAAAGGCCGCGTCGCCCGAGCCGGGGTCGATGTTCCCCCGGTTCCGGAGCACGTCCGCGAGGTCGCGCCCGGTCTCGGTCCAGAGATTGGCCGATTCGCACCACGCCGCCGAGGCCAACGCGGCGGCCCCTTGGGCCGCGCCGCGCAGGTAGGACGAATTTTCATCCAGCGGGACGCCGATGAGGTCGATGAACGCACCCACGGCCGCCCCCTAGAGGATGTAGCGGGACAGGTCGCGATTCTCGACCACGTCCTCAAGCTTGTCGCGCACGTATCCCCGGTCCACCTCCACCTTCTGGCCGGACTTGTCCGGGGCCTCGTAGGAGAGGTCGGAAAGGATCTTCTCCATGATGGTGTAGAGCCGCCGCGCGCCGATGTTCTCGGTCTCCTCGTTGATCCGCTCGGCATAGGCGGAAATCTCCTCCAGGGCCTCGCGGGTGAAGTCCACGGTGACGCCCTCGGTTGCGAGCAGGGCCTTGTACTGCACGGTCAGGGCGTTCCTGGGCTCGGTCAGGATGCGGTAGAAGTCCTCCTTGTGCAGGGAGGCGAGCTCCTCGCGAAGGGGGAACCGGCCCTGGAGCTCGGGGATGAGGTCCGAGGGCTTGGCGAAATGGAAGGCCCCGGCCGCGATGAACAGGATGTGATCGGTCTTGACCATGCCGTACTTGGTGTTGACCACGCTGCCCTCGACCACGGGGAGCAGGTCGCGCTGCACGCCCTCGCGGGAGACGTCCGCCCCGCCCGAGGCGTCCTGGCGCGAGGCGATCTTGTCCATCTCGTCAATGAACAGGATGCCCTGCTGCTCCACCCGCTCGCGCGCCAGCTCGTTGACCGCGTCCGGGTCGATGAGCTTGTCCGCCTCCTGCTCGATGAGGGTCTGGTAGGCGTCCTTGACCGTCATCTTTCGGGACTTCTTGCGGCCGGGAAACATGTTGGCGAAGGCGTTCTGAAGGTTGGAGCCCATCTCCTCCATGCCGGGGATGGCCATGATCTCCACCTGGGCTCCGGACTGGACCGTGACCTCCAGCTCCACCTCGCGCTTGTCCAGCTCGCCCGCGCGGAACATCCTGCGGAACTTCTCGCGCGTGGAGTTCTCCGCCTCGGTGGCGGGCTGGGCCTCGATCTCGCCCCCGGAGGAGCCCATGAAGAACCCGGTCGCTGGCTTGGAGGCCGGGCGCGGCAGCAGCAGGTCGAGCAGCCGCTCCTCGGCGTTCTTCTCGGCCTTGATGCGCACCTTCTCGGTTTCCTCCTTGTGGACCATGTTCACGCCGATCTCCATGAGGTCGCGGACCATGGACTCCACGTCGCGGCCCACGTAGCCCACCTCGGTGAACTTGGTGGCCTCGACCTTGAAGAAGGGGCAGTTGGTCAGCTTGGCCAGGCGGCGGGCGATCTCGGTCTTGCCCACGCCGGTGGGGCCCATCAGGATGATGTTCTTGGGCGCGATCTCGTCGCGCAGCTCCGGATCGATCTGCTGGCGGCGCCAGCGGTTGCGCATGGCGATGGCCACCATGCGCTTGGCCGCCTCCTGGCCGATGATGTAGCGGTCCAGTTCGGAGACGATCTCGCGGGGGGTCAGGTTGTTCATATCTACTTGTCCTGGGTTTCCAAGATGATGTTGTTGTTGGTGTAGACGCAGATGTCGGCCGCGATCTCCATGGCCTTGCGGGCGATCTCCCCGGCGGGGAGGCCGGTGTTCTGCTGGAGGGCGCGGGCCGCGGCCAGGGCGTAGGACCCGCCGGAACCGATGGCGGCCACGCCGTCGTCCGGCTCGATGACGTCGCCGGTGCCGGAGATGATCAGGATGTGCTCGCCGTCGGCCACCAGGAGCATGGCTTCGAGCTTGCGCAGATACTTGTCGGTGCGCCAGTCCTTGGCCAGCTCCACGGCGGCCCGGAGCAGGTTGCCCGCATAGGTCTCCAGCTTGGCCTCGAACCGCTCGCAGAGCGTGAAGGCGTCGGCCGTGGCCCCGGCGAAGCCAACGGTGACCTTGTCCTTGTAGATGCGGCGCACCTTGCGCGCCGTGTGCTTCATGGCCACGGCCTGGCCGAAGGTCACCTGGCCGTCTCCGGCCACTGCGGTGCCCTTGTCGTCCTTGACCGCGACGATGGTGGTTCCCCTGATTTCCATATGGGTTTCTCCTTGCTTGCTTACAGAAGTTCTTCGGCCACGCCGGACCAGACGGCCAGGTTCTCCGGGCCGTGCAGGACCATGTTCACTTCCTCGACCAGCCCGGCCTCCAGCCCCTCGCGCAGGGCCGCGAGGGCCACGCGCGCGCCGGGCTCCACGGGATAGCCGTAGACCCCGCAGGAGATGGCCGGGAAGGCCACGCTCTGCAGGTCGTGCTCATGGGCCAGGCGGAGGCAGTTCAGGTAGGCGTCGCGCAGCCGCGCGGGCTCGCCGCGCAGGCCGCCGCGCCAGACCGGGCCGACGGTGTGGATGATGTAGCGGGCGGGCAGGTTGAAGCCGGGGGTGATGACGGCCTCGCCCGTGGCGAGGGAGCCGATCACGTCGATGATGGCCGCGCAGGCGCCGCGCAGCTCCGCCATGCCGGCCGCGCGGTGGATGGCCCCGTCCACGCCCCCGCCCCCGGCCAGCCGGGAATTGGCGGCGTTGACGATGGCGTCCACCAGGTACTGTGTGATGTCTCCCTGCCGGAGATGGAGCTGGCCGGAGCCGACGCGCGCGTGAAACATGATACGGCCAAACATAAGACCGCAATACGCCTTGGCAAGGGGAAACCGCCCTTTTCCGGGCCGCTGGCCCTTCCGCTTCCGGCCGCGCCCGTGCTATGCTCCGGCCGTCCCTTCACCCCATCCCAAGGAGCCGACCATGCCCTTCGTCAACATCCGCATCACCAAAGAGGGAGCCACCGCCGACCAGAAACGCCGACTCATCGAGGGCGTCACCGACCTGCTGGCCGACGTGCTGGGCAAGAACCGCAAGACCACCTTCGTCATCATCGACGAGGTGGACACCGACAACTGGGGCATCGGCGGCGAGTCCGTCACCGAACTGCGCGGGAAATAGGGAAACCCAGCCCGCCGGGCCGAGGTCAAAGGCCCCGCAGGTGCAGGGTCAGGCGAACGTCCGCCACCAGGGCGCGCTCGTCGTTGACCAGCACGGGATTGAACTCGGCCTCCCAGACCTCGGGCAGGTCCAGGGCCATCCGGGACATGGTCGCGATGATCGACTCCAGGGCCGCGAAGTTGACCGCGGGCTCGCCCCGAAGCCCCTTGAGCAGCATGTAGGACTTGATCTCGCGCATGATCTCGACCGCGTCCCGCCTGGAGAGCGGGGCCAGCTTGAAGGCGATGTCCTTCATGATCTCCACGTAGATGCCGCCCAGGCCGAACATGAGCATGGGCCCGAACTGCTCGTCGCGCTTGAAGCCGATGATGACCTCCTTGACGCCCTCGGGAGCCATCTCCTGGACCAGGCAGCCCGCGATGTAGGCGTCCTGGCGCATGCGCTGGGCCCGGGCCGTGATGTCCCGGAACGCCCCGGCCACAGCGTCCGCGTCGCCCAGGTTCACGGCCACGCCGCCCACGTCGGACTTGTGCGAGATGTGGGGCGAGGCGATCTTGAGGACCACGGGGTAGCCGATCCCGTCCGCCGCGGCCACGGCCTCCTCGCTGGAGCGGGCCAGCTCGGTCCTCGGCGTGGGCAGGCCATAGGCGCGCAGCACCTCCTGGGCCTCGAACTCCACGATCTCTGGCTCGCGGCGGCGCATGTGCTCGTCGATGACCTTGCGGGCGCGGGTCACGTTCCGCTCCACCTCCGCGTACTGCGGGGCCGGGCGGTTCTTCCACAGGAAAAATTCGTACATGGCCTCGATGGACTTCACCGCCGGTTCCGGAAAGGCGTAGCACGGGATGCCGGCCGCCATGAGCCGCTCCCTGGCCGCGCGCACGCGGGTGCGCCCCATGAAGCAGGCGAAGACCGGCTTGCCGCTCCGCCGGGCCGTGTGGATCACCGCCTCGGCCGTCTCCTCGATCTGCACGGCGGCGGTGGGCGTGAGCAGGACCAGGATGGAATGGACCATGGGGTCGTCGGCCACCACGTCCAGGGCCTGGCGGTAGCGCCTGGCGTCGGCGTCGCCCACGATGTCCACGGGATTGTAGAAGGCCGCGTAGCTGGGCAGGAACTCCTGGAGCCGCTGGACGGTCCGCGTCGAGAGCGGGGCCATGGTCAGGCGCGAGCGGTCCGCCGCGTCGGCCGTGAGGATGCCGGGGCCGCCTGAGTTGGTGACCACGGCCAGGTTCGGCCCCTTGGGCAGGGGCTGGGTGGAGAAAGCCTGAGCCAGGTTGAAGAGCGTGGCCACGTCGTTGACCCGGATGACCCCGGCCTGGTGGAAGGCCGCGGTGTAGGCCTGGTCCGCCCCGGCGATGGCCCCGGTATGCGAGGACGCGGCCTTGGCGCCCGCCGCCGTGGTCCCGGCCTTTATCATGATGACCGGCTTGTTCAGGCAGGCGGCCCGAGCCTGGGCCAAAAATGTCTCGCCGTGCTCCACGTTCTCGATGTAGCCGAGGATGACCTTGGTCTCCGGGTCCTCGTTCAGGTAGCGGAGCATGTCCGCCTCGTCGAGGGCGGCCTTGTTGCCCAGGGAGACGAACTTGGAGAAGCCGACGTTCTCGCCCAAGGCCCAGTCCAGGATGGCCACGCAAAGCGCGCCGGACTGCGAAAAAAAGGCGATGGACCCCTTGCCGGGCTGCCCGGCGGCGAAGGAGGCGTTGACCCCGGCGGCCGCGTTGATCATGCCCAGGCAGTTGGGCCCGAGCAGCGCCATGCCCGTGCGCGCGCACAGCTCGGCGATCTCCTTCTCCATGCGGTATCCCTCGCGCCCCGCCTCCTTGAACCCGGCGGTGACCACGATGGCGGACTTGCACCCCCTGGCCGCCAGCTCCTCCAGGGCGGCGAGCACGATCTCGCGCGGGAGGGCGACCACGGCCAGGTCCAGGCCGCGCGGCAGGTCCGCTATGGACGGGACCACCGGCAGCCCTTCGATGACTTCGGCCTTGGGGTTCACGGGATGGAGCCTGCCCCGGTATCCGGCCCCGATCATGTTGGCGAGGATGGTATGGCCGACCTTGCCGGGGGTGGCGGAAGCGCCGACCACGGCAACGGTCTCGGGGTGGAAGAAGGCGTGCAGATTTTCCTTGTCTGTCAAAACGGGCGGCTCCTGCGGGGCAGAGGTTCACGGGCCCGAAGAACCTACCGCGAAAGCGCGGGCGGGACAAGAGAATCCCGGCCGGGGTCGCGCCGGGCCGGAAGGACGGTCAGTCGGCGGAGGAGGGACCGGACTTCAGCTCCTTGTCTGGGTCGAACTCGCCGCTGGGTATGAGCCGCCCCTCGCGGGTGGGATAAAAATAAATCCAGGCGTCGCGCCGCCCCTCCGTCGTCTCCACGGCCACCATCTCGCGGCGGCAGAGGTTCGGGTGGCCTTCCAGGGCGTCCAGGCGGCGGAGGACCTTGGCGCTGACCTCGAAGAGCTCTCCCCGGATGGGCGAGACCGCGTCCCCCGGATGCACGCCGGGGAACATGTCCACATACAGGGCGTAACGCTCCACTGTGCTGGCGGCGCCAAGGTAGCTGGCGTCGGCCAGCAGCCGATGGTTGGGGAAGCCCCGTTTCATGGTTCCGTAGACAAATACGGCATGTTGCCGGTTCCGGGCGGACCGTTGTCCCACGCTGTCTCCACGGGTTGACGTTTTTGCACACAGCGCCCGTCGCCTTGAACAATATTGTCCAGGACGACAGGAGGCTCTTACGGCGACCCGCCCGGCAGCGGCTTGAAAAAACCCTTTGAGTTCAAAAGATTGTCCCCATCAAGCCGCACGGATCGTCCTTCCAGTCAGCCTTCTCCGATCACCATTCCTTCAAAGAGCGGGCCAACCCCGAACGGGCCGGGTCCGGCCGGAAGCTGGCAAAACGCTCGGCTTTGGGCTACCTTCCGGCACGCACCAACAGCCCGGGAGACAGGATGATCACCATCGGCGTGGACACGGGCGGCACCTTCACCGACTTCATCTACCGGTCGGCGGACGGGCCCGTCGGCACCTACAAGACCCTCTCGACCCCGCACAACCCGTCCGAGGCCGTGCTGGCGGGGATCAGGCACATCGCCCGCGTCCTGGGCCTGGGCGAGCGCCCGGCCGGGCTGTGCGTCGTCCACGGCTCCACCGTGGCCACCAACGCCATCCTGGAGCGCAAGGGCGCGCCCACCGCCCTGGTCGCCAACGCGGGCTTCACCGACGTCATCGAGATCGGCCGCCAGAACCGGACCCGGCTCTACGACCTGGCCTACGCCCGCGAGCCGCACATCGTGCCCCCGGCCCTGCGCTTCGCCGCGCCCGGCCGGGTGGGCAGCGACGGCGGCGAGATCGCCCCCCTGGCCGAAACCCAGGCGCGCGACGTGGCCGCGCAGGTCCGCGCCTCCGGGGCCGAGTCCGTGGCCGTGTGCCTGCTCTTCTCCTTCCTGCGGCCGGAGCACGAGCGACTGCTGGGCGACGCCCTGCGCGCGCAGGGGCTGCCCGTCTCCCTGTCCCACGAGATCCTGGCCGAATTCCGCGAGTTCGAGCGCACCTCCACCACCGTGGTCAACGCCTACGTCTCGCCCATAATGACCCGCTACCTGACGGACCTGCTCGCGGCCACACGGGGCAACGCCCTCTCGGTCATGCAGTCCAACGGGGGCTCCATCTCGGCCGAGACGGCCATGCGCGAATCGGTGCGGACCATCCTCTCCGGCCCGGCGGGCGGCGCGGTGGGCGGCCTGGAGACGGCGCGGCGGGCCGGGTTCGACCGGCTCATCGGCTTCGACATGGGCGGCACCAGCACGGACGTCTGCCTCATGGACGGCGGCCTGCCCATGACCACGCAGTCGGCCATCGCCGGATACCCGGTCAAGGTGCCCATGATCGACATCCACACCGTGGGCGCGGGCGGCGGCTCCATCGCCCGGCGCGACGCGGGCGGCTCGCTGGCCGTGGGCCCGGAGAGCGCGGGGGCGGCCCCCGGCCCGGTCTGCTACGGCCGTGGCGGGACCGGAGTCACGGTCACCGACGCCAACCTCTACCTGGGCCGCATCGTGCCCGACCATTTCCTGGGCGGCGGCATGGCGCTGGACGAGCCGGCCGCCCGCCGCGCCGTGGAGGCCATGGCGAGCGGCCTCGGCCTCGGCCCCGCGGAGCTGGCCGAAGGCATCCTGGCCGTGGCCAACGCCAACATGGAGCGGGCCATCCGGGTCATCTCGGTGGAAAAGGGGTACGACCCGCGCGAGTTCACCCTGCTCTCCTTCGGCGGCGCGGGCGGCATGCACTGCGCGGAGCTGGCCCGCCTGCTCGGGATGGAGCGGGTCTTCATCCCGGCCAACCCCGGCCTGCTCTCGGCCGTGGGCATGCTCCTGGCCGACGTGGTCAAGGACGCGTCCCGAACGGTTATGCTGGGCGCGGCCGAGGCCGCCCCGGCCGAGCTGGAAGCATTGTTCGCGGCCATGGAGGCGCGCGGCCTGGACGAGCTGCGCGCCGAGGGCGTCCGCCCGGAGAACGCCGCCTTCGAGCGCTACCTGGACATGCGCTACAAGGGCCAGTCCTTCGAGCTCACGGTCCCCTGGGGCGGCGACCCGGTGGAGGCCTTTGAGGCCGTGCACGAGCGACATTACGGCCACCGCAACCCCGGCAAGCCCGTGGAGCTGGTCAACCTCCGCCTGCGCAGCCGCGGCCGCCAGGACAAGCCGGTCTTCCCGGCCCCGCCGCCGGGCGACGCCACCCCGCCGCGGGCCGCCCGCCTCGGCGCCCGCCCGGCAATCTTCGGCAACGCGCCCTGCGAGGCTCAAATCCTGAACCGCGCCCGCCTCCGCCCCGGCAACATCATCTCCGGCCCGGCCATCATCACCGAGTACAGCGCGACCATCGTCCTCCCGCCCGGCACGACGGCCACGGTCCTCCCCTGCTCCGGCCTGAGCCTGGACCTCGCGTCCTGACGCCGCCCCCCTGCCGTGGCGCTCTGACGCCCCGACGTTGCGGCCCACCCAAAGACCTTTTCAGGTTCATCCGACTGGAGCGTACTTCGATTCGTTGGAGATGCCGCCATTTTGGTCCGGGACATCTCCAAAAATCCGAACCAAATAGAAAAGGGTTACAACAAAAATGCTGCAACCCTTTGATTTCGCTGGAGCCAGGAATGAGACTTGAACTCACGACCTACTGATTACGAATCGGGAGAAAATCCGACAATCCCACGTGCTGAAAACCGCTTAAACGCGCTTAACTCTTCGCAACCACTCTGTAAACCTTGACTTTACGTGGCCTGCCTGCCAGTATTGATTCATATTGAAGGGTATTGTAGCTTCGGCGTTACGGCCTCACTTGCGGCCGCACTGATCGGGGTGAGGCCGTAACGGCAAAGGCGGTTGACATGCTGACTGTGTTGAAGATTGAAAAGGCGATTCGAGCGGGAAAGAACGTGGCTTGGTCCGATCCGGCACCACGGGGGGCGGGGCGTCTCGTCTTCCGGCTCCGAGGCGGCGCGGCCGTATGGCTGTTCAAGTATTTCTTCGCCGGGAAAAAACGCCTGCTCCGGATCGGGTCCTATGAATCCATGTCCCTGGCCGATGCCCGTGCCGCCTGTGAGCCGTTCAGGGCCTTTCTGGACGCCGGGCTTGACCCGACAGCCGAGGTGGAACGGGAACGGCGGGAGAAGGCCGAACAGGCGCGCCGCCGGGCGGCCCTCGGTTCCGTGGCGCAACTGTTCGAGTTGTACATCAAGGACATGCAGGCCCGGGGGAAGAGTTCCTGGCCGGAGGTGGAAAGGGCTTTGCTGACCGGGAAGGACCCGGCCGCCGATGCACTGGGCCGTGAAACCCCGGCAAAGGATGTCTCCGCGTCCATGCTGCGCACGGTGCTGGCGGAGGTCCACAAGGCTTCCCCCTCCATGGCCTTTCACCTCCGGGCCTACTTGCACGGGGCCTTCCAGTACGGAGTGGTGCGGGCCAACGACTACACCACCGGGCAGGCGGACCTGGAGTTCGGCCTTGAGCACAATCCGGTTGCGGCCATCCCCGTGGACCGGGCCTCACGGAATACCGGCCAGCG
>NZ_JAQUWN010000107.1 GCF_028692895.1 Pseudodesulfovibrio sp. | reverse complement strand
TGGTGGAGCTGGAGGGAATTGAACCCACGACCTCTTGAATGCCATTCAAGCGCTCTCCCAACTGAGCTACAGCCCCACGTCGTTGGGTTGGAGGTAATTAGGACAAGTGGACCGAAGTTGTCAACCGGATTTCTTGCGTAGGGATGGAATTTTTCGTGAACGCGCGGATTGATTCGAAAACCCACATGCAGTAAACAGGGAAACGGGTTTCCCGCAACCGGAGTCGCCATGGCCCACGTCTTCAAACGCATACTCATAAAGCTCCTCTGGGTGGCCGTGGTCTTCCTCGGCATCACCGTCATCAGCTTCTGGGTCATCCACCTCGCCCCAGGCTCGCCCACCGACCTCCAGACCACCCTCAATCCCGAGGCCGGGCTCGAAGCCCGCGCGCAGCTCGAACAGCTCTACGGGCTCGACCAGCCCCTGCACGTCCAGTACGCGGCATGGCTGGGACGCCTCGCCCGGCTCGACTTCGGCCAGTCCATGTCCGGCGACCACCGGCCCGTCTGGGACAAGATCCGCGAGCGGCTGCCGCTCACCTTCGGCATGAACGTGGCCTCCCTGGTCCTGACCCTGCTCATCGCCGTGCCCATCGGCGTCGCTGCGGCCTGGTGGCGCGGCGGGGCCTTCGACAAGATCTCCACCGTCGTCGTCTTCATCGGCTTCGCCATGCCCGGATTCTGGCTCGCCCTGCTGCTTATGCTCTGGCTGGGCATCCGCTGGCCCGTGCTGCCCATCTCCGGCCTCATGTCGATGGGGTTCGACGACATGTCGCCGCTGCAAAAAGCCTGGGACGTGGCCAGGCACCTCATCCTGCCGGTCTTCATCTACACCTCGGGCTCCTGGGCGGGCATGTCCCGGTTCATGCGCTCCTCCATGCTGGAGGTCCTCCGCCAGGACTACATCATGACCGCGCGGGCCAAGGGGCTGCCGAGCCGGACCGTCCTCTTCAAACACGCGTTGCGGAACGCTCTCATGCCGGTCATCACCATCCTCGGCCTGTCCGTGCCCGCACTCATCGGCGGGTCGGTGATCATCGAGTCCATCTTCGCCCTGCCCGGCTTGGGCCAGCTCTTCTATCAGGCGGTCATGGCCCGCGACTATCCGCTCATCATGGGCAGCCTGGTGCTGGGCGCGGTGCTGACCCTGGCGGGCAACCTGCTGGCCGACGTGGGCTACGGCCTGGCCGACCCGCGCATCCGCGCCGGGCAGGGGAGGCAGCGATGAAGCGCCGTCCCCTGAAGCGGCCGTCGCCCATTGCGCGGCACTCCCTGCTTGCCCTGGGCGCGCTCATCGTCGGGGCCATGTCCCTGGCCGCCGTCCTCGCCCCGTTCATCACGCCATACGACCCGAATTTCATCAACGTTGACGCACTGTTGCAACCGCCCTCTCCCGCCCACATCCTCGGAACCGACGCCCTGGGGCGCGATGTGTTCGCCCGCATCCTCTTCGGCGGCCGCGTGTCGCTGTGGGTGGGGTTCGTGGCCGTGGGCATCGCCACGACCATCGGCCTGGCCCTCGGGCTGGTGGCCGGATACTTCGGCCGGGTGGTGGACGAGGTCATCATGCGCGGGGTGGACGTCATGCTCTGCTTCCCGTCGTTCTTCCTGATCCTGGCGGTCATCGCCTTCCTGGAGCCGAGCCTGACCAACATCATGGTGGTCATCGGGCTGACGGGCTGGATGGGCGTGGCCCGGCTGGTCCGCGCCGAGACCCTGTCCATCCGCGAGCGCGACTATGTGCTGGCCGCCCGGGCCGCCGGGGCCGGCCCGGCGCGCATCCTGCTGCGCCACATCCTGCCCAACGCCGTGACCCCGGTGCTGGTCTCCGCCACCCTGGGCGTGGCCGGGGCCATCCTGACAGAATCCTCCCTCTCCTTCCTGGGCCTGGGGGTCCAGCCGCCGGACGCCTCCTGGGGCAACATGCTCATGGAGGGCAAGGACGTCCTCGGCATAGCCTGGTGGCTTTCGGTCTTTCCCGGCCTGGCCATCCTGGTGACCGTCCTGGGCTACAACCTGCTGGGCGAGGCCCTGCGCGACCTGCTGGACCCGAGGCTGAAACAATGAGCACGACCATCCGCCAGGCTTCCCGAAGCGACCTGCCCGCGCTGGAGCGGCTCCTGCGCGAATCCTTCGACGCGAGCTACGCCCTGTTCATGCCCGGCGCCTACGTGCGCGGCTGGCGGATGAGCGACGAGCCCGCCCGCACCCTGCGCCGCCTGCTGAGCGACATGGGGGTGGCCCTGTCCGGCGAGATTCCGGTCGGGTTCATCGCCTGCGAAGCGGGCTCCGTGGCCGAGCTGTGGGTCTCCCCGAACCACAAGCGCCGGGGAATCGGCGCCGCCCTGCTCGGCTGGGCCGAGGACCGGCTGCGCGACCGGGGGTTCGACGCCGTGACCCTCAACTGCTACGAGCGCAACACCAGCGCCCTGGCCTTCTACCGCAAGATGGGCTTCACCGTGACCGCTCGTTACCCCTCCCGCCGCGTGGCGGGCGGCCCGGTCACCGTCTTCACCATGAAAAAGCCCCTGGACGCCCGCAGGGGGTGACGGCCATGCCTCTTCGCGCCCTCGCCCCGCTCGTCCTGCTCCTGCTGGCCCAGGCCGCTTCGGCCGCCCCGTTGCCGGACACCATCCTCCTCTCGCCCGAGGTCATGGCAAGGACCAAACAGCGCTATCTCGAACGCGACCCGGCCGTCATGCCCGCCGTGCAGGAGCTGCTCCGGGAGGCGGACCGGTGCGTCACCGCGCCCGCCGAGGCCGTGGTCCTCAAGCCCGCGCCCCCGCCCGGCGGCGACATGCACGACTACTGGTCCCTGGCCCCCTACTGGTGGCCGGACCCGAACAGGCTGGGCGGCCTGCCCTACGTCCGGCGCGACGGCAGGCGCAACCCGGACGCCGACGGCGACAAATTCGACCGCCGGCGCATGAACCGCATGTCCCGCGACGCCCTGACACTGGCCCTGGCCTGGTACCTGACCGGCAACGACCAGTACGCGGGCAAGGGGTGCGCCCTGGTCTGGTCCTGGTGCTGCGACCGGCTGACCCGGACCAACCCGAACCTCAAGTACGGCCAGTCGCGCCCCGGCGTGGCCGAGGGGACCAGCGCCGGGATCATCGAGACCCGCGACCTGATCCGCGTGGCCGAGGCCGGGCGCATCCTGAACCCCTCGCCGCTGTGGAGCGACGTGGAGACGCGCAAGCTGGCCGAGTGGTTCAAGGAATACGCGCACTGGCTCCTGACCAGCGACCTGGGACGGGAGGCGGCCGCCGCCGCCAACAACCAGGGCACCTGGTACGACGCCCAACTGGCCGTCTTCGCCCTCTACGCCGGGGACAAAAGCCTGGCCCGGTCCATCGTCAACACCGTGGAGATCCGGCGCATCCTGCCCCAGATCAAGCCCGACGGGACCATGCCCGAGGAGCTGAAGCGGACCCGCTCGCGCCACTACACCTTCTTCAACCTTGAGGCCTTCTTCGTCCTGGCCGAGGCGGGCGAGCGGCTGGGCATCGACCTGTGGCGCGCGGGCGGGCCGGGCACGGGGTCCATCAAGGCCGCCCTGGACGCGGCCGCCCCGTTCATCGACCCGCAAACGGCCTGGCCACATGGCGAGACCGGCCGGTTCGACCCCTTCCTCTTCACCCCCCTTTTCCACCGGGCCGCGTTGGTGTATAAGGACGACCGGTACCTCGACCACCTCAAGGCGCTGCCCGAAGAAGGGCGGCGCACCGATCGAGCCCTGCTCTTCTACTAGGCTGGAGACCATGCTGGAGCTGCTGCGCATCAAGAACCTCGCCCTGATCGAGGACGTGGAACTGGAATTTTCGCACGGCCTGAACGCCCTCACCGGCGAGACGGGCGCGGGCAAGTCGTTCATCATGCGCGCCGTGGACTTTCTCATGGGCGAGCGCATGGACCCCAAGCTGGTCCGGCCCGGCGCGGAAAAGGCCACGGTGGAGGCCCTCTTCGTCCTGCCCGAGGGCGAAACCGTGATCCGGCGCGAGCTCTCGGCCGAGACCGGGCGCAGCCGCGTCTTCGTCAACGACGCCCTCTCCTCCCAGCCGACCATCCGCGACATGAAGTCCCGCCTGGTCGTCCACACCAGCCAGCACGGCCAGCAGAAGCTCCTCTCCCCCGCCTTCCAGGCCGAGGTGCTGGACCGCTTCCTGCCCTCCCCGGCCCTGCTGCGCGACCGCGACGAGGCCCTGGCCGCCTTAAGCGACATCCTGGAGCGCCAACGCGTCATCAGGGCCCGATTCGAGGACATGGACAAGCAACGGGAATTCCTGGAATTCCAGAAGCGTGAGATCGAAAAGGTCGATCCCAAGCCCGGCGAGGAGAACGCGCTGGAGGACCTGAAAAAAACCATCCGCGACCGCGACCGGGCGGGCGAAAGCCTTCAGAACGCCCTGAACGTGCTCCACGGCGAGGTCGGGCTCCTCGACGCCATGACCCTGCTGACCCGCGAGATGGAGATCATCGCCCGGCTCTTCCCCGGCTTCGAGGACGACCGGGACGCCATCGAGGAGCTGCGCCTGCTCCTGCACGACCTGGACACCCGCCTGCGCCGGGGCCCCGAGGGGCTGTCCGGCGAGGAGGAGAGCATGAGCATCGACGACATCGAGGCCCGGCTCTTCGAGCTGGCCCGGCTCAAACGCAAGCTGCGGCGCGGCCTGGACGAGATCGTGGACCTGAAGAAGGAGCTCGACGAGAGCCTCTCATTCCTCGACGCCTCGGCTCTGGACCTCAAGGGGCTGCGCAAGGAGGAGAGCGCGGCCGCCGTCAAGCTGCGCGAGGCCCTGGACAGCCTCAACCGCGCGCGGGAGAAGGCGGCCCGCGAGCTCTCCATCCGCATCGTGGACGAGCTGACGGACCTCGGCTTTTCCGAGCACGTCAAAGTATTTTTCGAATTCGACCCGCGCGAGCTCTACCCCGGCTGCGAGGACCGGCGCGGCCGCCTGATGTGGGTGCCCAACCCCGGCCAGGCCCCCCAGCCGCTGGACCGCATCGCCTCGGGCGGCGAGCTCTCGCGCTTCCTCCTGGCCCTGGTCTCCCTGGGCGGCAACGACAAGGGCCACGACGCCCTCCCGAGCCTCATCTTCGACGAGGTTGACGCGGGCATCGGCGGCCTGACGCTGGGCGCGGTGGGCAAGAAGCTGCGCGCCCTGGCCGACCGGCAGCAGGTCCTGCTCATCACCCACTGGCCCCAGCTCGCGGGCCAGGCGGACCGCCACTTCCTGATCCGCAAGGACGTGGTGGACGACGAGACCTTCACGCGCTGCCACCGCCTGGGCCCCGGCGAAATCCGCGCCGAGCTCTCGCGCATGGCGGGCGGCGGCGAGCAGGGAGACGCCCTGGCCGAAAAACTCTGCTCCTAGCAGGGGACTGAAAAGCGGCGATCCGCGTCGCTGCGGCGAAATAATCCACAAATCCGCCGGACAGGAGGCCCGTGGGCGAGATGGGGCAAAAACGGGCCGACATCCTGAATGCGGCCTGGACGCCTTTTCGTCCGAGGGGGACCTCGGCGCGGGCACGGACCGCATCCCCGGGCGGACCGGGTGACCGGACGGACGGTCTGCCGCCATATCGACTCCAGGAGGCGGCCGTTCCGGGAGGCGCTGTGGCCCTGCACGAGGCTGGCTCCGGCCCGCTTCGTGTTGACACCCCGGCCCCTTCTTGTACAATCCGCAGCACACCGGGCCCCGCCCGCACCCAGGAGCACCCATGGAAAGACATCCCATCAATGACCGGGACATGAAGCGGTACCAGTTGCAGGCCAAGTCCATCATCGAGACCCTGCCCTACATCTCCAAGTTCTACGGCAAGACCATCGTCATCAAGTACGGCGGCAACGCCATGATCGACGAGCGGCTCAAACGCGCCTTCGCCCTGAACGTCATCCTGCTCAAGTACATCGGCATCAACCCGGTGGTCATCCACGGCGGCGGGCCGCAGATCGGCAACATGCTCAAGGCCCTGAACATCCAGTCCACCTTCCGAGAGGGCTACCGCGTCACCGACGCGGCCACCATGGACGTGGTCGAGATGGTCCTGGTGGGCAAGGTGAACAAGGAGATCGTCAACCTCATCAACCTGAACGGCGGCAAGGCCGTGGGCCTCTCGGGCAAGGACGGCATGCTCATCCGCGCCGAGCCCAAGGAGCTGTCCGTCGAGAAGAAGGACGCCCCGCCCGAGATCATCGACCTGGGCAAGGTGGGCGAGGTCCGGGCCGTGAACACCACCCTGATCCACTCGCTGCTGCGCGAGGGGTTCATCCCGGTCATCGCGCCCGTTGGCGTGGACGACGAGGGCAACACCTACAACATCAACGCCGACTCCGTGGCCGGGGCCGTGGCCGCCTCCCTGGGGGCCAAGCGGCTCTTCCTGCTCACCGACGTGCCCGGCCTGCTGGACAAGAGCGGCGAGCTCATCACCCACCTGTGCACCCGCGAGGCCTTCCAGTGCATCGAGGACGGCATCATCACCGGCGGCATGATCCCCAAGATCAAATGCTGCATCGAGGCCGTGGCCGACGTGGAGAAGGCGGCCATCATCGACGGCCGGGTCGAAAACTGCATCCTCCTGGAACTCTTCACCAAGTCCGGCATCGGCACCGAGGTCGTGGAACACTTCGAGGAGGAGGCATGACCCAAGTCGACTGGACCGTCACCCTCGACACCGGCCTGCCCCGCATCGACGAGCAGCACCGCAGGCTCATCGGCTACTCCAACGACCTGCTCCGGGCCATCGCCGAAGGCCACGGCGAGGCGAGCCTCCAGGCCTTCTTCGAGAAACTGCTCGACTACACGAACTCCCACTTCGCCGACGAGGAGGAGTACATGGAGTCCGTGGGCTACCCCGACCTGGAAGCCCACCGGGCCGTCCACCGCAGGCTCATCAACGACGTGGCCAACTCCCGCGAGAAAATCCTGGGCGGCGTCCCGGTCGATCCTAAAAGGGCCCTGGAATTCATCAACGGCTGGATCGTCCGCCACATCATGGTCATGGACAGCCGCATCGGCGAGTTCGTCCGCATCCGGGCCAGAGGGTAACCCGGCCATGTCCCACGGATTCTTCACCATCATCAGCCGGGCCGAGTTCGAGGCCCGGCTCGCCGGATTCTCCCGGCTGCCCTGCGAGACGGCCCCCCTGGCCGAGGCGGACGGCCGGGTCCTGGCCGACGACCTCGTCGCCGACCACGACTGGCCGCTCACCGACCGCTCGGCCATGGACGGTTACGCCGTCAGCGCCACGGACCTCTTCGGCGCGAGCGAGACCAACCCCGGCTACCTGGAATGCGTGGCCGCCCTGCCCATCGACCGGCTGCCCGACATCACCGTCACCCCCGGCACCTGCGCCCGCATCAGCACCGGCGGCGTGCTCCCGCCCGGCGCCGACGCCGTGGTCATGGTCGAGCACACCCAGGAGATGGGCGGCGGCACAGTGGAAATCCGCAAGACCGTGGCCCCCGGCGAAAACGTCATGCAACGCGGCGAGGACGCCAAGACGGGCGCGACCTTCCTGCCCGCCGGGACCGTCCTCCGCCCCCAGGAGATCGGCCTGGCCGCCGCCATGGGCCACCTCTTCCTGCCGCTGGTGCGCAAGCCGCGCGTGGCCGTCCTCTCCACCGGCGACGAACTGGTGGAGGTGGCCGACATCCCGCTGCCCGGCAAGGTCCGCGACGTCAACACCCATACCGTAGCCGCCCTGGTGGCCCGGGCGGGCGGACTGCCCGTGCTCTACGGCATCGTGCGCGACGACCTCCCGAGCCTGACCGAAGCCCTGGCCGACGCGTTGCGCCAGAACGACCTGGTCCTCCTCTCCGGCGGCAGCTCCATCGGCGTGCGCGACCTGACCGTGACCGCCCTCGAAGGCGTGGGCGATTCCGAAATCATGGCCCACGGCGTTGCGCTCAGCCCCGGCAAGCCCACCATCCTGGGCCGCGCCCACGGCAAGCCCGTCCTCGGCCTGCCCGGGCAGGTCACCTCCGCCCTGGTGGTCATGCACGTCCTGGTCCTGCCCCTCATCCGCCACCTCCAGGGCGACCCCGGCGCGTTCGCCCGCTCCCGCCGCCCCCTGCGCCGGGCCGAACTGGCACGCAACGTGGCCAGCAAACCGGGCCGCGAGGACTACGTCCGCGTCCGCCTGGAACCGCGCGACGGCAAACTCCCCCTCGCCCACCCCGTGCTCGGCAAGTCCGGCCTGCTCCGGACCATGGTCCGCGCCGACGGCCTGGCCACCATCCCGGCCGACAGCGAAGGCCTCTACCAGGGCGCTGAAATCGACGTCTGGCTGGTGTAGGCGTAGCGGAACCGGGGGAAGGGGAGAGGGGAAACTTTTGTAAAAGTTTCCCCTCTCCCCTTC
>NZ_JAQUWN010000032.1 GCF_028692895.1 Pseudodesulfovibrio sp. | reverse complement strand
GTGTCGGCCCTTGTTGGTTGTTTTGGCGCGTCGGGGCGTTAGTACATGCGGTTTTCTTCGACGTAGTTGAGGACGAACTGTTCGGCGTCTTCGAGGGAGCGGACGTCGTTGGCGATTTGGGCCTTGAGCAGGGTATCGCGGATTTTGCCGATGGCCGGGCCGGGCTTGAGTTTGGCGAGCTCCATGATCCGGTTGCCGTCGAGCAGCGGCTCGATTTCGTCTTCCGGGATGTCGGCGCGTTCGGCCATCTTGAGGTTGTGGTTGAATTCGCGCCAGGAGCCGTCGCGCGCCTTGATGTCGGCGCGGACCATTTCCATGACGCGGGGATATTCGTCCAGGGCTCGCAGCTTGCGGATGCCCTTGTCGGTGAGCATGAAGTGCGGGCGCATGTGGTTTTGGACCAGGTCGCAGACGAGGTCGATGTCCTGTTCCTCGAAGCGCAGCCGCTTGAGGATCTTGCGGGTGACCTTTGCGCCCACGCGGTGGTGCTGGAGGAAGTTCCAGCGGCCCTCGTAGAATTCGGCGGTGTAGAGCTTGCCCACGTCGTGGAAGAGGCAGGCCACGGTGCCGAACCAGTCGTAGGGCAGTTCCTCGGGGTAGGCCTTCATGACGTCCAGGGTGTGCCGGAGCACGGTCTCCTCGGCATCGCTCTCCGCGTTGCGGATATGCTTTACGCGGGACAGGGAGGCGATTTCCGGGATCAGGCCGTGCAGGAGCATGGAGTCGAAGAGCAGCTCGAAGAAGCGGTACATGGCTTCGGCTTCGACCTTGCGCCATTCGTCCAGGAAGTCGGCCATGGGCACGTAGTCGAGCACGCGGCGCGAGTTGTGGACGATGGCCATCCAGGAGTTGGCCTCGATTTTCTTGTCGTAGTTGGCGGCGAACCGCAGGGCGCGGTAGGCCAGGGAGTAGTCCTTTTTGAGGGCCTGGTCCGGGATGCCCTTGAAGCGGATCATGCCTTCGGAGAAGTCGGCGAAGTCGGCGTAGGCGTCCTTGGCGCGCGGGATGTAGGGGCAGACCGAGGAGAGGGGGATGTCGCCCCTCGCCTCCAGCCGCTTGAGCAGCCGGGGGGTCATGATGGAGACGCATTCGTCGGTGTAGGAGGCGTCCTCCACGTCGGCCGGGTAGAAATAGTAGGTGACTCCGCCCTCGTTGATGGTGCCGATGACTTCCTTGTCGCCGGAGGGTTCGAGGTTGGGGAAGGATTTCTGCAGTTCGGCGAGTTCCGCGTCGGTGCAGATGTCCAGCTCCTGGGCGCCGCGGTTCTCATCCAGGGTGAGGGCCTGGAGCCGGGCGTTGACCACGTATGCGTCGTAGCCGTTGCGCATGATGGTTTTGCAAAAGCCGACAGCTTCTTTGAAAGGCTGGCTCATATCGCTCCTCTTCAGGTTGCCGCGCGGCGAGGCGGAAACGCGACCGATCACCGGCCGGGGTTTTGCGCGCGGTTTTGCGCGCCGTTCCCGGTCGTTACCGGCGCCTTGCTCCCGCTTGCGCCCGGAAAACCTTCTGTTTTGTATATTCCACGTGAGAGGCCGGTTGTAACGTCCTGACGGGCTCCCTTGGAGCCGTTGGTTCACAATGGCGTCATACTATTTTTTTGCCCTGAATGAAATGGGTTTTTACCCGGCCTTTCAGGGCCGCGCCCAGGAGCGGGGAGTTCTTTCCCTTGGAGCGCAAGGCCTGCGGGGTCACGGTCCATTCCTCGTTTTCGTCGAAGAGGAAGAAGTCCGCCGGGTCGCCTGGTGCAAAAGTGTTCACCGGCAGGCCGAAGATGGCGCAGGGGGCGGTGGTCCAGGCGCGCAGGAAGGTGGCGCGGTCGAGCACGCCGTCCCGGACCAGGGCCCAGGTGACGGACAGGGCCGTGTCCAGCCCGGAGACGCCGCACGGGGCCACGTCGAACTCGGTCTCCTTCTCGTGCCCGGCGTGGGGGGCGTGGTCCGTGGCCAGGATGTCGATGACGCCGTCCCTCAGGGCCTCGATGACGGCCAGCCGGTCCGCCTCCGGCCGAAGGGGCGGGTTGACCTTGGCGTTGGTGTCGTATTCATGGCCCGCGCTTTCCAGGTGGTTCTCGGTCAGGGTGAGGTAGTGCGGCGCGGTCTCGGCCGTGACCCGCACCCCGCGCGCCTTGGCGAAGCGGATGAGGTCGACGGATTTCTTGCAGGAGATGTGTGCCAGGTGGATGGGGATGTCCAGGTATTCGGCCAGCAGGATGTCGCGCGCGACCTGCATGGCCTCGGCCACGTCCGGCTGGGCGGCCAGGCCGAGGCGGCTCGACACCTCGCCTTCGTTGACGCCCGCGCCCACGCCCAGGTACGGGTCCTCGCAGTGGTCGATGACCACGCGGTCCCAGTCCGAGGCGTATTCCAGGGCGCGGCGGAACAGCTCCGTGGACTTGACCGGCACGCCGTCGTTGGAGAAGGCCACGCAGCCCGCCCGGGCCAGCTCGGCCATGGGGGCCAGTTCCTCGCCCTTGAGCCCCTTGGTCAGGCCGCCGATGGGGAACAGCCTCGGGCCGCCGGGCCAGGCCTTGCGCGCCCGCTCCAGCATGAGCTCCGTGACCGAGCCCTCGTCGTTGACCGGCCGGGTGTTGGCCATGCACATGACGTTGCCGAACCCGCCCCAGGCGGCGGCGCACAGCCCGGACGCGATGTCCTCCTTGTACTCGAACCCCGGCTCGCGCAGGTGGACGTGCGCGTCCGTCAGGGACGGCAAAATCGTCAGCCCGAAGGCCTCCTCCACTGCCGCGTCGCCCGCGTCCAGCGGTTCGGCCGCGTCGCGCACCTCGGCGATCCTGCCGCGGGAAACGAATACGTCCACGTCCCGGCCGTCCAACTTCGCCCGACGCACGATCAGATCAATCTTAGCCATGTGACCTCCCGGATGCCTCCGGCGGCCCTGCCGGGGGCCTCAAGAACCTTTTGAAAAAGGTTCTTGAGAATCTCCAAAATTTTTTGGTGCCAAGCCGCCGGGCCCATTGCCGGGACCGGTCGTCCCGTTGGCGGCTTGGGGCGTATTTTCAAAAGAACAGGGTAACTTGCTGGGAAAGCTGTGGGTTCGAGTTCATTACTGCTCCTCGCCCTTGCGCGTGGTGTACAGGAAGAGCAGGGCCATGCGCACGACCACGCCGCTGGCGACCTGGTCGAGGATGAGGGACTGTTCGCAGTCCACGAGTTCGGAGGAGATTTCCACGCCCCGGTTGACCGGGCCGGGGTGGAGGATGCGCATGTCCGGGTTGGCCAGCTCGATGTGGCGCGGGCCGAGCCCGAAGGTCCGGGAGTATTCGCGCAGGTCGGGCAGCAGGCCGTCCTGCTGGCGTTCGAGCTGGAGGCGCAGGCACATGACGGCGTCCACGCCCTTCACGGCCTGGTTCAGGTCGGAGTAGACCTCGGCGTTCCATGTTTTGACGGCGGGCGGCAGGAGGGTGCGCGGGCCGCAGAGCCGGACCCTGGCCCCGAGCAGGTTGAGCAGGAAGACGTTGGACCGGGCCACGCGGGAGTGGGCGATGTCGCCGAGGATGAGGACGGTCTTGCCTTCGAGCGAGCCCCATTCCTGGGTCAGGGTGAAGGAGTCGAGCAGGGCCTGTGTGGGGTGGGCGTGGCGGCCGTCTCCCGCGTTGATGACGGCGCAGTCCAGGCGGTCGGCCAGGAACCGGGCCGCGCCCGAGCTGCGGTGGCGGATGACGATGGCGTCCGGGGCCATGGCCTGGAGGGTCAGGGCGGTGTCCTTGAGGGTCTCGCCCTTGGTCAGGCTGGACGAGCTCTTGGCCAGGGAGAAGGTGTCTGCCGAGAGCCGCTTGCCCGCCACGTCGAAGCTGGTCTTGGTGCGCGTGGAGGGCTCGGCGAAGAAGAGGACCACGCTGCGGCCCTTGAGGGTCGGGACCTTTTTGACCGGGCGTTCCTGGAGCTCCTGGAACCGCCCGGCGGTCTCGAAGATGGCCATGACCTCGGGCCGGGAGAGTTGGGACACGTCCAACAAGTCTTTGTGCAGCCACTTCATTTGCATAAGCCTCCGGGGTCTATTGAAAAAGCTCGGTTATTTTCCGGGGAACAACGGAGATGGCGGCGCGCTTGCCGGGCTCCAGGGTCCCCAGGTGTCGGCCCGCGCCGAGGATGGCGGCGGGGGTGCGGGTCACGGTGGCGAGCAGGGTGTCGAGGGAGAGCTCGCCGTTGAAATGTTCCTTGAGATGGCGGGCCTCGTTCCAGAGGTCGAGGTCGGTGTTGGAGGCCAGGGAGTCGGTGCCGAGGCAAACGGGCGCTCCGGAGCCGATCCATTTTTCCCACGGCGCGCGGCCCACGCCGATGAACTCGTTGGAGCGCGGGCACAGGCACACGGTGGCGCCCGAGTCGCGCACGGTCTCGATGTCCCGGTCCGTGACCTTGACGCAGTGCACGGCCAGGGTGGTTGCGTCGAGCAGGCCGAGGTCCGCCGCCTGTTGCACGGGCCGTTTGCGGGGCGGGGCGAAGTCGAGGAGCCGCCCGCGCGCCTGGAGCAGGTCCAGGAAGGCGCTGGGCTCCCCGGCCATGATGGCCACCTCGTCGTCGTGCTCGGCCAGGTGGAGCGAGAAGGGCAGGCCGCGCCCGCGCGACTCGCGCTTGGCGGCGCGCAGCACGTCCGTGTGGGTGGTGTAGAGCGAGTGCCCGGCCACGGAGAGGGTCCCGTGGGCGAACTCGCCGGCGGGGATGAAGGTCTTCTTGGGCAGGGACTCGCCGATGGCCTCGGTGAAGACCGTGAAAAAAAGGCCGGAAGCTTCAAGGGCCCCGGCCATGCGTTTCGCGAATCGGGTGGCGATGTCGCCCACCATGACGGTGCCGGTTCGGCGGCATTCGTCCAGGGCCTGGCCGAGCAGGTCGTCGTCGAGGTCGAAGATGGGCTGGGTGAGCAGGTCCTCCACCCAGGCGACGAACCCCTTGCCGGACGGGCAGGCTCCGCGCAGGTGGGCCAGTTCGAGGTGGGAGTGGGCGTTGACCAGTCCGGGGGCGATCAGGACGTCGCCGAGGTCGGTGACGGTGCCGGAAAAGGCGGGGGAGAGGTCGGCGTAGGTTCCGACCTCGCGGATGATCCCCTGGTGGACGATGACGGCCGCGTCGTGGATGACGGGCGCTCCGGGGACCATGGTCGCGGCGTTGGCCGCACGAAAGAGTTCAGGCATGCCTGAGGGTTCGCTCCTCCCGCACAGGGATATGTGTTCCGGTGACGTGTCCGCGCACGGACTGAAAGTAATAGGTAGTATGTTTCGGGTCCGGGGTAAAGCGAAAACCGGGCCGGGCGGTCGGATTGCGCCCCGCCCGATGGCGTCGGCCGTTTTATCCCGTGGTCAGCCGGAACTCGTCCCCGGCCACCCAGCGCACCGTTTCGCGGCCGATGCCCAGCGCCGCGTATTCCGCCGCCAGCTCGTTGCGGTGGCCGAAGAACTCGCCCTGGTAGCGGCGCGGGGCCTCGAAGAGCGTTACCGGCCCGTCCAGCCCGTCCAGCCGGGCGCGGATGATGGCCAGCAGCGCCCGGCCGCGCGCGGTCTGGCCCAGGGCCGGGTGCCACGGCCCGGCCAGGATGTGCTCGGCCAGGGTCCCCTCCGGGGCCAGGCCCAGCCGGATGACCCGCACGCCCCGCTCCCAGAGCACCGGCAACGCCGCCGCCAGCTCCTCCCCGGCCCGTTCCAGGGTCCAGGGCGTGAACCCGCCCCTGGCCCAGACCTCGGCCAACGCCGTGCCCCGGATGACCAGGCACGGATAGAGCCGCGCCACCTCGGGCGAGAGCGCGGCCGCCTCGGCCGCGTCCGCCCGGAACATTCCCGGCCGGTCGCCCGGCAGCCCCGGCATGAGCTGGATGCCCAGCCCCAGCCCGGCCGCCCGCACCAGCCCGCAGGCCGCCCTCGCCACGTCCCCGGCGTAGCCGCGCGACGCCGCCCGGAGCGCCGCGTCGTCGAACGACTGCACTCCCAGCTCCACCAGGTCCAGCCCGGCCGCCCGCAGCCGATCAAGCCCGGCCGCGTCCACGCGGTCCGGCCGCGTGGAGCAGCGCACCCGCGTCACCAGCCCGCACTCCCGGAAGCGCGCCCCGAGCTCCAGGAAGCGCGCCTGCCACGCCCAGGGCAGCGCCGTGAACGTGCCGCCGTAGAAGGCCAGCTCGTACGGCCCGCGACCTTCGTCCAGCGCCCGGCCCAGGTCCTCCCCGGCCGTGCGGAAGACGTCCTCCAGCTCGGCCTCGCCCCGGCCGGTCTGCTTGTCCTGCGCGCAATAGACGCAGCGGTACGGACACCCGGCAAAGGGCAGGAAGACCGGCCAGACGGCCGCCCGCTGCGGTGCGGGCTCGGGATGCGAGAAGACGAGCTGCAAGATGCCTCCGGACTCTCCAAAACGTTCTGGTCGCGGGGCTGCTGGGCCGTGCGTCGCCCGGAAACCGGCCTGCCGCGCCGTGGGGGGATGTTACAGGATTCGGGGGATGGGGACAATCGGGCGGGGTGGGCGCGAGGGCGTTTGCCTGGGAAAGGACGCTGATTTCGTCGTTCCGGGCCGCCCGCTCCTGGACAGGCTGACGCCGTCGCCGGGCATGGAGAGGGGGACCGCTTCCCGTCCGCCCACGGCCCGGCGGCCGCTTTTTCGATCCCGTTTCGGCGGGATTGGCGAAATTACCGGTTCATCCAGGCCCAGGCGTGGGCGATGGTCTCGCGGATGTCGAGGTGTTGCGGGGTCCAGCCCAGGAGCTCGCCCGCCAGGGCGCGGTCGGCCACCAGCCGGGCCGGGTCGCCGGGGCGGCGCGGGCCGATGACCGGCTCGATGGGCAGGCCGGTGACGGCGCGGGCGGCGTCGATGATCTCCTTGACCGAGTTGCCTGCGCCGGTGCCGAGGTTGACGGCGGCCGGGCCGTGGTCCTCAAGGAATTGCAGGGCCCGGATGTGGGCGTCGGCCAGGTCGCAGACGTGGATGTAGTCGCGGACGCAGGTCCCGTCGGGCGTGTCGTAGTCCGTGCCGAAGATGGAGATGGAGCGGGCCGGGTCCTTGGCGGCCCGGAGGACCAGGGGGATCAGGTGCGACTCCGGGTCGTGGGCCTCGCCGATCTCGCCCTCGGGGTCGGCCCCGGCCGCGTTGAAGTAGCGCAGGGCGCAGAACCGGGTCCCGTGGGCCCGGCCGAAGTCCTCCAGCATGCGCTCGACCATGAATTTGGACCAGCCGTAGGGGTTGATGGGCCACTGGGGGTGGTCCTCGGTGATGGGGACCTGCCGGGGCGTGCCGTAGACCGCGGCGGTGGAGGAGAAGACGAAGCGTTCGCAGCCGTGGGCGCGCATGGCTTCGAGCACGTTCAGGGTGCTGCACGCGTTGTTGCGGTAGAAGCTGCCCGGCTCCCGGACCGAGACGCCGACCTCGATGAAGGCGGCGAAATGGATGACGCCCGAGGGCCGGTAGCGGGCGAAGACGTCGTCGAGCAGGGCGCGGTCGCCGGTGTCGCCCTTCACCAGCGGGCCCCATTTGACGGCCCATTCGTGGCCGTTGGAGAGATTGTCGAGGGTGACGGGGGTGTAGCCGCGCGCGGCCAGGGCCTTGCAGGTGTGGGAGCCGATGTATCCGGCTCCGCCGGTGACGAGGATGGTTTTGTTCATGGGTCGTTCCGTCGGAAAAGGGTTCGGCGGTCCGGGGCGCGCCCGGCCGTTCGCCGCGCTGGATGGCGTGTTGTACCCGCAAAAGGGGCGGGAGGTAAATAGCTCGTCCATGGGGCTTAAGTAAATGGACGGAAAAACCGATCAGCCACTTGACGATTGATTGACGCGCAACCTTTGGCCCGCTCCCCGGGCGTCGGTTCCGGGTGATGGTCCGAAAGGCGTGATGATTGATTTGCACGGCTCTTGCATTTTGCGTCATATCAATGAAATATGGAAAAAATAGCCATATCGACCAGTTCTTCGACCGGCCCTGACGGCGGCCGGAAAAATTCGCCAAGGTGGAGCATGTCGCCGAAAAAACCATCCGATCATTCGCAAGGTGAACAGTTTGTGCCGAAAACGGCTCTGTTTTGCGTGCGCGGCGGGGGGATGGTCTTCGCCGGGAGCCTTGGCCGGAGGGGCGCGGCGCGTCAAGGAACCGACGCGGCCGGGCTGCCCCCGGAGCGGGCGTTCTTGGCGTGCAGGGCGGCGGACCGCCCCTGGATCGACGCGACGGGCGCGGCCTGGCGGGAAGAGGGCGTCTCCGGCGCTCGCCTGAACGTCGTTTCTGAAAATTTCCATGAAATCGGTTGGTTGTGCGGCCAGTCCAACCCGCGCCGCTGGCGTTGCGCGGCCGGGGCCGGGCGTTCGGCGGTTGCGTCGGGGGGCCGTGCGGCCTGCCGCGCCGGGGCGCGCCGGGGAATGCGCCGCGTCGGCGCGGACCGGGCGCAGGGGCCCTGGCAGGCATATTGCAATGCGCCCTTGCCCGAGAGAACCCAGCCGAGAGGAAGGCCATGAAACCGGAAGTGCTCGCCCTGATACCGGCCCGTGGAGGGTCCAAGGGGATACCGAGAAAGAACATCCAGCCGCTCTGCGGCGTCCCGCTCATCGCGTACTCCATCGACGTGGCGCTGCGGGCGCGCAACGTGACGCGGGTGATCGTCTCCACGGACGATCCCGAGATCGCGGAGGTGGCCCGCAGCTACGGCGCGGAGGTTCCCTTCCTGCGGCCCAAGGCCATCGCCGGAGACGGCGCGGCCATCGGCGACGCCTTCGCCCACGCGGCCGGGGAGCTCCGGCGCGCGGGCTACGTGCCCGCCTACACCGCCACCCTGTATCCCACGAGCCCGTTCCGCTCCGTGGAGCTGGTGGAGCACCTGGTCGACGTCGGGCTTGAGCGCAACTGCCGGATCACCACGGTCAAGGCCCTGGACCTGGCGAGCTGGTCGGCCGCCGTCTGCGCCGACGGCGCGTACCGGCGCGTGGAGGCCTCGCCCGGGCAGGCCGCGCTGCTGGCCTACCGCAGCTACGGCGTGTTCAGCGGCATGGGCGTCGGCAACGCGGGGAGGACCTACCTCCACGAACTGCGCGATCCCGCCTCCTTCATCGACATCGACGCGCCCGAGGATCTGCGCCTGGCCGAGCAAATCCTGGCCTGGGGGCTCTTCCCCCTGCGCCGCCCCGAGGAACAGCGGCCCGAGCGCCGGGAGGCCATATGACCACGGCGGCCGTGCTGGAAATCCGGGCCGGGGAGGCCGTGGCCGCCGCCCACGACTTTCTGGAGCAACTCGCCCGCGACGGCCTCGACCGGCTGGAGCGGGCCATGCCCGGGGCGCTGCGCATCCTGGTCACGGACCAGGCCTTCGCCCCCCGGCTCGGGGACGCGCGCGAGCGGGTCGTCGGGGTCCCCGCCGCCTATTGGGAGGAGGGCGCGCCCTACCGCCGCGTTTTCGGCAACGCGGCCGTGCGCGGCCTGCTGGAGGACGCCCGGCCCGACCACGTGGTGGTGGTGCCCGGCTCGTCGGCCGACAGGTCGCCCGAGGAGCTGGCCTCGGCCCTCGCCCTGCTGCGGGAAACCGGGGCGGAGCTGGTGGCGGGCGCGGTGGAGCTGCGCGACAATCCCTGCCAGATGAAACTGTTTTTCCGCGTGGAGGACGTCAACCTGCTGCACCCGGTGCGGCGGACGGAGCAGGGGCTCCTGACCGGCCCCCACCTCGCCCCCCGCGGCCGCGAGCGGCTGCTCATCGGCGAAGGGGCCATCCCGGCCGACCCGGCCTCGGTCCTGGCCGTGGCCGTGGACGCCGAGGGCCGTCCCGCGGCCTGGGTGACGGCGGCGGACGCGGGCCCCCGGCTTCGGCTGCGGGCCGCGAGCCGTGACGCCGTCAGGAGCGAGGTCCGGCTCTTCCCCGGCGCGGCGCGGGTCGCGCGGGTGGCGAGCGCGGGCGGCGGCGCCGTCTTCACGCTGCCGGGGGACGTCGATTTTTCGCGCCCGGTGCCCTACGTCCACCTGACCCAGTCCGGGGAGATGGAAACCGATTTCTGGGAGCTGGTCTCCCTGACCCGCGAGGTGGCAGGGGTGGACGAGTTCAGCGGCAAGGTCGTCAACCTGGGGACCAACGCCGTGATCCGGGGCCGCCAGGACTTTCCCGAGATTCTCGCCGCCGGGGGCGCGGTCTGCGCCTTTCGCCGGACCGATCCCGAGGTCCTCGCCGCCGCCGCCGCGTCCGGCCGGGGCCTGTGCCTGCCGCAGTCGGGCGTCAACGCCTTCTACGACCATCTCGTGTCCATGCAGCGGGCCGGGGCCGGAAGCCCGGAGCTGCCCAGGGCCGAAATCTGGCCCGCCGGAACCCCGGAGCCGGAACCCGCCGCCCGCCGCTCGCCCGAACGCGAGGCGGCGCGGCTGAACACGGTCCGCGCCAACGCCCTCGGAGCGTTGGACGGCGAGGCCCGCGCCTTTTTCGGCAAGCGCCTGGCCGCCTCCATGCAGACGGCCTGCGCCCGGATGCTGGACCGCGAGGCGCGCGCCGACAAGGGCCGGGGCGGGCTCCTCGCCTACGTGTGCTCCTTTGGCCGGGGGGCGCTGGGCAAGCCCGTGTCCGTCATGCGCGCCGGGGACGGCTCCCTGCTGGTCGCCGACCAGTCCGACCACAAGTTGCAGGTGTTTTCCCCGAATTTCGTCCCGGTGCGCCGCATCGGGCTCGGCCTGCACTGCCCCGAGCACTTCTTCCTCGACAAGGACGGCGCTCCCTGGCTGTGCGACTGGCGCAACGGCCGCCTGGCCGAAGTCCCCGCCGACGACCGTCCGGGCCGGGAGATCGACCTGGCCGCCTACCTGCCCGAGGGCGAGGCGCACCGCTACCCCGCCTCGGCCTGCCTCCGGGGCGAGGAGATCGTGGTGGTGGCCACCGCCGACTCCCCGTACGACAAGCGCATCCTGGGCATCCGCCCCGGCCGCCCGGCGGAAACCGTCGTCTACGACAGTTCCCTGCTCCTGACGCCCAAGGCCCTGGCCGCGACCTCCGGCGGCGTGGTGGCGGGCGATTTCGATTTTCCGTCCCTGTGCCGCCTGGACGCCGGGTCGGGCCGGTTCACTCCCTTTGCGGTCCAGGCGCCGGGGCTGATCCGCTCCCTGGCGGAGTGGAACGGCCTGCTGTTCGTCTCCTCCCTGCGCCACCTCTTCGTCTACGACGAGCGGGGCGAGCGGGTGGACACCCTCGACCTGGCCGCCCTGACCGGCGAGGACGACACGAGCCTGCGGGACATCTGGGTCGACGGCGCGTCGCGGACCCTCTACGTCGCGGACAAGGGACAGCGCCGCGTCCATGTCCTCTCCATCGGACGGGAGGCGCTCCAATGAGCTGGGTCTATGACGGAAAGAGCCTCAAGGCCTTCACCAACGCCCTCTACGTGAGCGCCATGCGCCGCCTGCGCCGCAACCCGGACCACGGCCACCCCTTCGTGCTCTATTGCGAGCCCACGTCGTTCTGCAACCTGCGCTGCCCCGCCTGCCCCACCGGGACCCGCCGGAGCGGGCTGGAGCGCGCCAGCCGCGACCTGGCCGGGTTCAAGACCCTGCTGGACGAGGCTGGCGACTATCTGTTCTCCCTGTATTTCTACAACTGGGGCGAGCCGCTGCTCCACCCCGAGCTGCCCGAGATGGTGGCCCACGCCCACGGCAAGGGCATCCTCTGCTACGTCAGCAGCAACCTGAGCATGCCCCTGAGCGACGACTATTGCCGCCGCCTCATGGCCAGCGGCCTGTTCCAGCTCAAGGTGGGCGTGGACGGCGCGACCCAGGAGGGCCACGCCGCCTATCGCGTGGGCTCGAACCTGGAGACGGTCAAGGACAACCTGCGGCGGCTGGTGGCCATCAAGCGGGCCAGCGGCGGCCAGGGACCCAGGATCAACGTCCGGTTCCACGTGTTCGCCCACAACGAGCACGAGATAGCCCGGTGCGCCGAGGACATGCGCGCCATCGGCGTGGACTCCTTCGCCGCCTCCCCGTCCGACCTGCCGCCGGGCTCCGAGCCGCCCGCCGACCCGCGCTACCGCAAGAGCGAGCAGACGGCGCGGCAACTGGCGGCCCTGCGCGAGCGCGGCGACGCCGCCCCGTGCTCCTGGCTCTATGACGCCGCCGTGGTCAACCCCAACTGGTCGGTCTTCCCCTGTTGCAGCGCGCCCAGCGAGTCCTTTTCATTCGGCCGGGTGACTCCGGTCCCCGGCCGGGCGGGCTCCTCCCTGGCCGAGGTCTGGCGCAACGGCAGCTACCGCCGGGCGCGGGCGTGCTTCCGGGCGGAGAACCTGCCCGGCTGGCTGGAGCGGGTCCTGCCCGGGGCCAACGACGGCACCGACGGCATGTGCCTGTCCCGCGCCGGGGCCAGGGACGCCGCCCTGCTGTGCGAGCACTGCCCGACCCCCTACATCCTGGAGCGTTTTTCCGGGGACGTCGTCCGCCTGAGCCGCATCTTCTGGAATCGGGCCGTGAAGTACCTGCGCGAGGGCGATCCCCGCATGGGCGGCATGTTCGTCCGGGCCGCCCTGCTCGGGCTGGCGCGCTGCATCGCTCCCCGGATTCCCGGAAACAAGGACTGAACATGAGCCGAGCAAACGCTTCCCCGGACCGGCTGACGGTCTTCTACCACATCCCCAAGTGCGCGGGCATCACCGTGGTCAACTTCCTGCGCGACAACTTCGGCGAGCGGTTCACCCACCTCAACAGCCACTGCGACTGGCTCGCCCTGGCCCGGCGCAACGCCGCCGAGCCGCCCTCGGGCCCCTGCGCGGCGGGCGGGCACTACGCCTGGGGCGCGGAGAACCTGTACCCCGGCGTCCGGGACGTCTTCTATTTCACCATCCTGCGCGAGCCCCTGAGCCGTCTGGTCTCGGAGTACCGGTTCCAGGTGATGAACTACCGCCCGGCCCTCTCCCTTGAAGACTATTTCGACAACCACTGCCGCCACAACCGTATGACCCACTACCTGGCCGAGGGCGATCTGGAGCTGGCCAAGGAGCGGCTGCGGGAGCGGTTCTCCCTGGTGGGAATCCTGGAGGACATGGACCGGTTCATGGGCATCCTGGCCGGTCGGCTGGGCCTGGGCACCGGCACGTACGCCGCCTACAACAAGTCCCGCAACCCGGACTCCACCGGGGTGGACGAAGCCTTCACGGCCCGGTTCGCCAGGGCCGAGGCCAAGGACCTGGAGCTCTACGCCCTGGCCCGCGAGCTGTACGAACGGACCCTGCGCGAGGAGAACATCCCCGCCGGGACTCCTCCGGCCATGGTCACCGAGGTGGGCGGCAAGTCCTACGTGCCCTCGGACTCCGCCATCGTGGAGGCCATCCGGAGCGGCGACCGCCGCCGGGCCATCGCCCTGCTGGAGGCCGAGGAGAACAAGCGCGAACTGCCTTTCCGAATGCTCGTCAACCTCTGCGACCAGGAGGGCGACGAGGAAAAGACCCTGCGCTGGTCCCTGGAGGCGGGGCGGGCCATCGAGCGGATGCGGCTCGAAGCCTACCGCAGGTTCGAAAAGTACGGCCGCTACCGGGAGGCCCTGGACATCGTGAGCGAGGCCGTGGACGACCTTGTCCCGCTGGCCGTGGAATCCCCGCGCGACGCCAGCGTCAACCGGACCCTCGGGCCGCTGCTGGACCACAAGGCCCGGCTGCACCGGCTGTCCGGGGACACGCCCGGCGCCATCGAAGCCCACCGCCGCTCGCGCGAGATCTTTCCCGAGAAATGGCGCACCACCTTGCACGGCGTTTCCCTGGTGGAGGCGGTTCCCCTGTCCGCGCTGGACCCGAAGGCCCGCCGCCTGGTGCTCCGCTTCGGCCCGGCCCTGCTGCTCGAAAGCCTGATCGAGGGATTCCGGGCCTGCGGCGACGCCTCCCGCCCGGACATCCTGGTCCAGCGGGGCGTGGCGGCGTCCCTCCCGGCGGAGGAGCTGGGCGAGATGCACCGCATCCCCAACGGGCCATTCGCCTTCGACCCCGCCGACCCGGTGACGGCCCGGCTCGCGGCGGCGGGCTGGGACGAGATCATCCTGCTCAAGAATTTCGACGATCTCGCGACCTACGGGCAGCAGCTCCGGCTGGCCCGCGCCCTCGGGGCGGAAAGGGTCCTGGTCTATCCCATGGACAACATCTGCCTGGCCCCGGCGGAGCGCAGGGTCCTGCCCCTGTCCCTTTCGGACGCGCCCCAGGCGAAGGGAGGCAGGCGATGAGCGCCCGCACCGACCGTCCGGCTCCCAGGGTGAGCATCGGCATGCCCGTCTACAACGGTGGCGAGCGCATGCGCCGCGCCGTGGACTCGCTCCTGGCCCAGGACTTCGAGGATTTCGAGCTGGTCATCAGCGACAACGCGTCCACGGACGGGACCTGGGACCTCTGCCGCGAATACGCCGCGCGCGACCCCAGGGTCCGCATCTCGCGCAACGCGGACAACGAGGGCATCATGGCCAACTTCAAGAAGGTCCTGGCCCTGTCCGCCGGCGAATACTTCATGTGGGCGGCCTTCGACGACCTGTGGCTGCCTTCCTTCCTCGCCCGGCTGACGGCGGACCTGGACGCCCACCCCGAGGCCGGGGTGACCCTGTGCCGGTTCGACGTGGTGGACGAGGAGGGCGAGCCCATGTTCACCTTCGGCCTGGACGAGCGGCACGACCCGAACCGGCTCGGCCGCGTGGCCACGGCCCGGCTGTTCTACTCCCGGCTCAAGGTGAACTACTATTTCTACGGTCTGTTCCGGCGCGCCCTGCTGGACGCGCACATCGGGGAGTACGTGCCCATCGTCGCGGTGGAGCGGTGGTTCCTGGCCAAGCTGGCCCTGGTGGCCCCGTTCCGCTACGTGGACGAGGTCCTGCATGTGCGTACCCACTCGCGGATCAAGTTCGCCAACCGGTATCCCGACGATCCGCTCAGCCGGGTCTTCGTGGCCCAGACCGCGTCGCCCGTCACCCTCGCGCCCTTCGCCTCCGTGGCCCGGTTCGCCCTGGCCAGCCCGGACGTGCGCCCCTGGGTGCGGCTCGGCGTGGTCCCCCTGTTTTTCGCCTATGCCGGGCGGCAGTTGGGCCAGATCCGGCACAGGCTCCGCCTGGCCGGCCGGCGCGCGGCCCATCGATTCCTGACCCAAAAGACCGCATCGTGAACGCGGCGTGAGGACACTGGGATGCAAGTAGTCATTTTCTGCGGCGGTCTCGGGACCCGGCTGAGGGAGGAGACCGAATTCCGGCCCAAGCCCATGGTCAACATCGGCCCCAAACCCATCCTCTGGCACATCATGAAGCTCTATTCGCGCCAGGGATTCGAGGAGTTCGTCCTGCCCCTGGGCTACAAGGGGGAGATGATCCGGGACTACTTCCTCCACTACGAAATCTGGAACAACGACGTCACCCTGGAGCTCGGCAGGCCCGGCTCGCGCGTCATCCACGAGCCCCACGACGAGCTGGGGTGGAAGGTCACCCTGGCCGACACCGGCGAGCGCACGGCCAAGGGCGGCCGCCTCAAGCGGGTGGAGAAGTACGTGCACGGCGACCGGTTCATGCTGACCTACGGCGACGGCCTGGCCGACATCGACCTCAAGGCCCTGCTGGCCTTCCACGAGGCGGGCGGCAGGACCGTGACCATCACCGGCGTCAGCCCGGCCCAGCAGTTCGGCGAGCTGCGGGTGGAGGGCGACGTGGTGACCGCCTTTCACGAAAAGCCGCCCGCGCCGCGCAACGGCGACCTGGTCAGCGGCGGGTTCATGGTCTGCGAGCGGCGCATCTTCGACTACCTGACCGAGGACGAGGAGTGCGACCTGGAGTTCGGCGTGTTCGACCGGCTGGCCCGCGAGGGGGAGCTGGCGGTCTATCGCCACCGGGGATTCTGGGCCTGCATGGACACCTACCGCGACACCCTGCGCCTGAACCGGCTCTGGGACGAAGGAGAGGCCCGATGGAAGACCTGGTAGCCCGCCTGGAGCGGTTCTACGCCGGGCGGCGGGTCTTCGTCACCGGACACACCGGCTTCAAGGGCGGCTGGCTCTGGCTCTGGCTCGAACGGCTGGGGGCCGAGGTCACGGGCTATTCCCTGGAGCCGCCCTCCACGCCCAGCCTCTGGACCATGGTGGGCGACGACGCGGACCCGAGGTCCCTGCGCGGCGACGTGCGCGACGGCGGGCGGCTGCTCGCGGCCGTGGCCGACGCCCGGCCCGAGGTGGTCATGCACCTGGCCGCCCAGGCCATCGTGCGCGAGTCCTACGCCTCCCCGGCGGCCACCTTCGACGCCAACGTCATGGGCACGGTCAACGTGCTGGAGGCGGTCCGGCACGCGCACTCGGTGGGCGCGGCCATCATCGTCACCAGCGACAAGTGCTACGAGAACACCGGCGGCGGGCCCGGCTACCGCGAGGACGACCGGCTGGGCGGCCGGGACCCCTATTCCGCCAGCAAGGCCTGCGCCGAGATCGCCACGGCCGCCTACGCCCGCTCCTTCTTTTCCGCGCCCGGCTCCCCGGCGGTGTGCACGGTCCGGGCGGGCAACGCCATCGGCGGCGGCGACTTCGCCGCGGACCGGCTGATCCCGGACCTGGCGCGCGAGCTCGCCGCCGGGCGGACGCCCGAGCTGCGCCATCCGGACTCGACCCGGCCCTGGCAGTTCGTGCTCGACCCGCTGGCCGGATACCTGGACCTGGCCGCGCGCGCCCACGCGGAGCCCGAGGCCTACGCCGGATGCTGGAATTTCGGGCCCGACAGGGCCCAGGCCTGGCCCGTGGGCCGGGTGGCCGACCTGTTCTGCGCCCGGTGGGGCGGCGGGGCGGCCTGGCGGCGGGGCGGCGAGGACCCGGCCAGGGCCGAGGCCGCCATGCTCTGTCTGGACAGCGCCAAGGCCCGGGAGCGCCTCGGCTGGCGCACCCTGCTGGACACCGCCGGGGCCGTGGGCCAGTGCGCGGACTGGTACCGCGCCCATGCCGAGGGGCGGGACCCGCGCCGCCTCTGCCTCGACCAGATCGACGCCTACATGGAGGCCGCTCATGCGCTTTGAGCCCCTGCCCCTGGCGGGCGCGCACGCCATCATCCCGGAGCCGAGGGGCGACGAGCGCGGCTGGTTCGGCCGGTTCTTCTGCGACGAGGAGCTGCGCGCCGTCGGCCTCGCCGATCCCATCCGCCAGATCAATCGCTCCGCCACGCGCCTCGGGGGCACGGTGCGGGGGCTGCACTTCCAGCGGCCGCCCTTTGCCGAGACCAAGATCGTGTCCTGCCTGCGCGGGGCCATCCACGACGTCATCGTGGATATCCGCCGGGGGTCGCCCACCTTCCTGCGCTGGACGGCCCGGGTCCTGACCGGGGAGAACCGCGAGATGCTCTACGTCCCGGCCGGGTTCGCCCACGGCTTCCAGGCCCTGGAGGACGACGTGGAGATCCAGTATTTCGTGACCCGCCCCTACGCCCCCGGCCACGAGGGCGGCCTGCGCTTCGACGACCCCGCCCTGGCCATCGGGTGGCCCCTGGACGTCGCCGTGGTTTCGGACAAGGACCGGGCGCATCCCCTGATAACCGACGCCTTTGAAGGAGTGGAGATATGAACGTGAGACTGTTTCGCCCGGACGTGGGCGAGCGGGAACTGGAGGCCGTCCGGGCCGCCTTCGACAGGGCCTGGCTCGGCCTCGGGCCCAAGGTGTCGGAGTTCGAGGAGAAGTGGTCCGCCTTCATCGGCGCGCCCTGCTCCGTGGCCACCAACTCGGCCACGGCCGGGCTGCACCTGGCCCTGGCCGCCTGGCGCTTTCCCAAGGGCGCAAAGGTGCTGGTGCCGGGCATG
Source organism: Pseudodesulfovibrio sp. (assembly GCF_028692895.1). GTDB lineage: Bacteria > Desulfobacterota > Desulfovibrionia > Desulfovibrionales > Desulfovibrionaceae > Pseudodesulfovibrio. The sequence goes on along the minus strand of NZ_JAQUWN010000032.1, from coordinate 22,063 downwards.
ACCTTCGCCGCCACGGCCCTGGCCCCGCTCTACGAGGGGCTGGAGCCCGTGTTCGTGGATTGCGACTACGAGACCCTGGGCATGGACCTGGACGACCTGGAGCGCAAGATCGACAAGGATTGCGTGGCCGTGATGCCCGTGCACATGGGCGGCCACCCCGTGCCCATGGACCGGCTCCTCGACCTCTGCGCCCCGCACGGGCTCAAGGTTGTGGAGGACTGCGCCCACACCGCCGGGGGCGAGTACCTGGGCCGCAAGCTCGGCACCTGGGGCGACATGGGCGTGTTCTCCTTCGAGGAGAAGAAGTGCATGACCACCGGCGACGGCGGCATGATCGCCCTGGCCGACCCCGGCTTCGAGGAGCCGCTCAAGGCCATGCGCTGGATGGGCATCGACAAGGACACCTGGAAGCGCAACCGGCTCTATACCGCCTCCGGCACCGACGTGCGCCACTGGTACTACGAGATCGCCCTGCTCGGGTACAAGTACAACATGAACGACCTGGCCGCCTCCATCGGCCTGGTCCAGTTGGAGCGCCTCCCAGAGCTGAACGGGTCCCGCCACCGGGCCCTGCTGGCCTACCTGGAGCGGCTCGGCGGCCTGCGCCACGCCCGCCCGCTGTTTCCCTACATCACCGACGGGACCTGCCCCTACTGGATTTTCGGGCTGCGCTGCGACGACCGCGACGGCCTCATGGCCCACCTGAAGGAGAACGGCGTCTCCACCGGGCTGCATTACTCGCCGCTCACCGAGCATCCGCTCTTCGCCCCCTACGCCGTCCCGCTGCCCAACGCGCAGCGGCTCTACGGCGAAATGATCACGCTCCCCCTCTTCGCCGGAATCCGGGAGGAGGAGATCGACTATGTCTGCGACAACGTCCGCCAATGGGACAAGGCACAATAAGGAGGCCCCCATGACCAGGCTCATCCCCCATCCCGTCCAGATCGAGACCATCAACGGCGTCTGCACCTCGAAATGCATCATGTGCAATTTCAAGGAATGGACGCGCAAGCCCCGCGTCCTGAGCTATGACGAGTTCTGCGGGCTGATGCGCAAGTTCGAGCCCCACCGGGACGAGATCGACTACTTCACCTTCCACGGCGACGGCGAGCCCCTGCTGGACAGGAACCTGCCGGACAAGATCGCCTTCGCCAAGGACCGCGGGTTCAAGGGCCTGGGCCTGGCCACCAACTGCACCGAGCTGGACGAGGTCATGGCCCGCCGCCTGCTCGACGCCCGGCTGGACACCCTGATCTGCTCCGTGGACGGCACCCGCAAGGAGACCCACGAGGCCATCCGGGTGGGCACGGACTTCGACGAGGTGGTGGCCAACGTGAAGCGGTTCCTCGCCCTGCGCGACGCCGAGTACCCGGACGGCACCCGCGTCCTGGTCCGGTTCATCCGCCAGCAGCTCAACTACGACGAGTGGGAGCCGTTCCACGAGCTGTGGTCCGGCCTGGTCTCGCCCGGCAAGGGGGACGACGTCATCCGGTTCGACGTGCACAACTGCGCCGGGTCCGTGGAGGACTACGAGAGCAAGGCGTGCGACGACGACCCCATCGGCGGCTACGTCTGCGGCTACCTCTTCGACAGGCTGATCATCTTCTCCGACGGCCGCGTGGCCCTGTGCCCGCCGGACGCCAACGGCTACTTCGACCACGGCAACGTCTTCACCGACGACCCCATCGCCATCTTCAACGACAAGCACTTCACCAAGTACCGGGAGTACATGGAGGCGGGACGCGGCGGCGAGCTGGAGCATTGCCGGAACTGCACCCTGCCCAGGTCCAACAGCAAGAAGACCAACCCCGGCGCCATGCAGCACTCCAGCGCGGGCGCCCCGGCCGGAGCGGGAGAGTAGCCATGCCCATCCACCGTTCCGAGGTCGGCCTCCTGTTCAAGCTGGCCGGGGAGATGCGACGGGCCGAGTCCGTCATGACCTTCGGCACCCAGAGCGTGCTGGCCCCCTTCGGCGAGGTGGCCCAGATGTTCTTCCGGAGGGGCCTGACCCCGTCGGCCCTGGACGCCGACGCCCTGCGGCGGTACGAGCGCGCCCCGGGCACCCTGGACTGCATCGCCCTGTTCCGCATGTTCGGGTTCTCGGACGTGGTCTGCGCCGACCTGCTGCCCTTTCACGACGAAACCTACGTCCACGACCTGAGCACGCCGCTGCCCGGCGACATGCTCGGCCGCTTCGACCTGGTCTGGGACGGGTTCACCGGCTACCACGTATGCAACCCCATGGAGGTGCTGCTCAACGCGGCCGGGGCCGTGCGCGAGGGCGGGCGGGTGGTCCACACCCTGCTCATGAACCTGGTCAACGTCGGCTTTTTCCGCATCAATCCCCGTTTCTTCGCCCGGTTCTACGAGGAGAACGGGTTCGAGGACATGGCCGTCTACATCCTGCGCCAGGGATATGAATCCATGGTCTACAAGTACGAGGGGAACCTGCACGACTTCCTTTGCTGGGAGAACGGCAACACCGAGGACATCCTGCTCTTCACCGCGCGCAAGGCCAGGACCGTCCCGCCCTCCACGCGGTTCCTGGAGATGCCCTACGAGGTGCTGAGCCGGGCCCATGCCCGCCGACCCGAGGACATCCTGGGCGAGCTGCGCGGCAAGCGCGTGGCCATCTGGGGCACCGGCGGCAACTATGTCGACAATTTCCGCGAGCCCCTGGCCTCGGGCGATCCCGGCTTCGAGTTCGTCGGCTTTGTGGACAACGACCCCGCCAGGTGCGGCGGGACCCTGGACGGCCACCCCGTCCACCCCGTGGCCCGGCTGGGCGAGGGGGACGTGGACGCGGTGATCATCGCGTCGTCCTTCCTGAACGACATCTTCGCCCAGATGTGCCGGCAGTTCCCGCACCGGATGGAGATGCTCCAAAACACCTGGGGGCTTTACCGCCACCACTTCGAGCACGTCGCCTACAAGCGGCGGACCGTCCAGTTCCGCGTGAAGAACAATATGGTTTTCAACAAGTTGATGTAACGGAAGCCGGGGAAGCGAAAATGACCACCGTCGCCATCATGCAGCCGATGTATCTCCCGTGGAGGGGATTTTTCGAGCTTATGGCCGCGTGCGACGTGTTCGTGCACCTGGACGACGTCCTGCTGCCCCAGGGCCGCAGCTTCACCAACCGGGTCCAGGTCAAGACCAAGGACGGGAGCAAGTGGCTGACCGTCCCACTGGCGCGGGGGGAGCGCACCACCATCGCCCGCACCGAAACGGACGACGGCCGCGACTGGCGGCGCAAGCACCTGGCCCTGCTCGAACAGGCCCATGCCCGGGCCCCGTTCCGGGACGACATGCTGGCCCTGGCCGCGCCGTCCCTGGCCGAACCCGCGCCCGGCGGGCCGCGCCCGCGCCTGGGCGGGTTCAACATCGACTTCATCGAGCGCGCGGCCCGGTTCCTGGACATCCGGCCCCGGCTGGCGCGCTCCTCGGAGCTGGAGGTCACATCCACCGGCTCCCTGCGCATCCTGGAGCTGGTGGAAGCCCTGGGCGGCGACGCCTACGTGACCGGCCACGGGGCCAGGAACTACCTGGACCACGAGGCCTTCGAGGCCAGGGGCGTCCGCGTCGGCTACATGGACTACGCCCTGACGCCCTATCCCCAGCTCCACGGAGCGTTCACCCCCTACGTCACGATTCTCGACCTGGTGGCCAACACCGGCCCCGAGGCGAAGCGACACATCAATCCGGCAGTGGTCGGATGGAAGGAGTTCATCAATGGATGACAGCAGACAGTTCGCCGAAATGATCGGCAACAGCGTCCGCCTTCAGAAGGAGGACCCCGCCCTGGCCCCGCTGGCCAGGGAGTGGTTCATGGCCACCTCCCGCCACAAGTACACCTACCGCTTCAGTTGGCTGGGGCGGCCCATCATCCAGCGCCCGCAGGACATCCTGGCCATGCAGGAGCTCATCTGGTCGGTCAGGCCCGACCTCGTCGTCGAGACCGGCATCGCCCGCGGCGGCTCCATGGTCTTCTACGCCTCCATGCTGGAGCTGCTGGGCGGCGACGGCATCGTGGTCGGCGTGGACGTGGACATCCGCGAGCACAACGGCAAGGCCATCCGGGAGCATCCCATGGCCGGGCGCATCCGTATGATCCAGGGCTCGTCCGTGGACCCGGACGTCGTCGCCCGGGTCCGGGAGCTCGCCAAGGGACGCAAGCGGATCATGGTCTGCCTGGACTCCCTGCATACCGAGGCCCACGTCCTGGCCGAGCTGGCGGCCTATGCGGACCTGGTCACCGAGGGCAGCTACCTGGTGGTGTTCGACACCGTGATCGAGGACATGCCCGAGGATTCCTTTCCCGACCGGCCGTGGGGCGTCGGCGACAACCCCCGGACGGCCGTGGCGAAGTTCCTGCGGACCACCGACCGTTTCGTGGTGGACGAGGAGCTGGAGAACCGGCTGATCGTCACCGTGGCCCCGGGCGGCTACCTGAAGTGCGTGAAGCCCGCGCAAGGCCCGGCGGCCTAATGTTTTATTCCAATTTGCCGAATTGAATATTAAGTGAGTAAACAAAAGAGGCCCCGGCCGGGCTGGACGGAAAAACCACCGGCCGGAGCGGCGCAACCTCGGAGCGGACTATGATGAGGAAAGGAAACATCATGCAGATCGGCAGCCGCATGATCGGCGATGCCCCCTGTTTCATCGTCGCGGAGACCGGGCGGAACTTCCGGGGCGGCCCGGAGTGGGGACGCATCGCTCCGGCGAGGGCGGCGGAGGCGTGATGCGCGGCTGCGTCTTCCTCCAGGGGGCGGACCCCGTGCAGCGCCATCTGGCCCACGGCGCGTTCGGCCCGCTCTGCGCGGCCCACGACGTGACCTTCGTGGCCCTGCGCAGCGCGGAGAACATGACCGGGGAGCTGATACTGGCCCACGCCCCGCACCCGGTGGGAGAGGTGGTCTGGGTCCCCCACCGGCCCGAGCGCATGGCCGCCTGGGCCGAACTGTTCAACATTTCCTGCATCCGGCACCGGGACCGCAGCCCGTCGTTCCGCGTCCGCCACGAGGAGTCGCGCCGGGCCGACCCGGAGCGGTACGCGCGCTACGAGCGGCTCGCCCGGCCGGAGCACTACCGCCGCCACGTGGCCGAGACCGAGGCCGCCCTGGGGCTCCACCCGGAGCTGACGGCCGCCCTGGACCGGCTCAGGCCGGAATTCATCGTCCTGCCCTCGCTGCTGCTCGACTCCGGCACCGACGACCTGCTCCAGGCCGCCGAGGCCCTGGACATCCCGGTGCTCCTGCTCCAGACCGGCTGGGACAACCTGTGCAGCAAGGGGCTGCTCCTGCGGCTGCCCACGCTCATGGGCGTGTGGGGCCGCCAGAGCCTGGAGCACGCCGTGACGGTCCAGGACATGCCCAGGGAGCGGGTCCGCATCGTGGGCGCGCCGCACTTCGACGCCTTCCGCCACTGCCGCGAGGCGCGCGACGAGGATCTGGCCGAACGGCTCGGCCTGCGCCCCGGCGTCCCGTCCCTGCTCTTCGCGGGCACCCTGCGCTATTTCGACGAGACGGCCCTGCTGCGCGAGCTGGACGAGCGCATCGAGCGCGGCGACCTGCCCGCCATGCGCGTGGTCTACCGCCCCCACCCCTGGCGGCTGCGCCGGGAGCACGAGGAGAACTTCCTCGACCTGGGCTGGAGAAACGTGGTCATGGACCCGGAGCGCGAGGACTCCTACGGCGACGCCAAGAGGCGCAACACCACCATCACCTCCCGCCACCGGACCTTTTCCATGCATTACCTGGCGCGGCTCTATTCCGTGCTCGACGCGGTGGCCAGTCCCATGTCCTCCATCCTGCTGGAGTCCATGGCGGCCGGGCTGCCGATCATGGCCACGGCCTTCGGCGACGGCGTGCACTCCTGGAGCGCGGACAAGGTGTCGCGGATGATGCATTTCGAGGACTGGTTCAAGCTGGACGGGGTCATGGCCTGCCGCGGCCGGGAGGAATTCTTCGGCGCGCTGCCCCGGCTCCTGGCCATGGCGGACGAGCCGGGCGTGGCGGAACGGCTGCGGGCCGCCATGCAGCCGCTGGTCATGACCGGCGACGACGCCTACGGCGACCGCGTGCTGCGCTGCGTGGGCGAGCTGCCCGGCCGGTTCCGGCCCCTGGCGGAGGAGGCGGCATGACCAGCACCCGCCTCGCCCTGATCCCGGCCCGCGGCGGCTCCAAGCGGATACCGGACAAGAACATCCGCCGTCTCGCGGGCCAGCCGCTGCTGGCCTATACCGTGGCGGCCCGGCCCTGGGCCGGATGAGCGGGAGGGACGGACGTGCCTGTCAAGAGGGATGAACTGGTCGTCCTGCTCAACGAGCTGGAGAGGACCACCCCGGTGACCCGCTGGACGGCGGGCGGGGTTTCCCTGTGGCCGCTCATCCGCATGCGCGCGCTTTTCGAGATTTTCGAGCGCCTGGACTACGGCCTGGACCGCGCCCCGGTCCCGCCCGACCCCGAGGGGGCCGACGAGCTCGCCCGCGCCCGGTTCCGGTTCGACGCCGCCCGGGGGGCGGACTGCGTGTTCCTGTCCAACGCCGCCTACGTCAAGCGGGTGGGCGAGGAACGGGTCGACATCTACCTGGACCCGGTCATGGACGCCCTGCGCGCGGCCGGGCTCGCCTGCGTCCGGCTGGAGCTGGAGGGCCTCCACGGCTACTCCCCCCGCCGCCGGGACGACCGATTTTTCGTCAACGGAGTGCTGGAGGAGCGCGCCTCGGCCACCCCGCGCGACCCCCGGTCCGCCGCCGAGCTCGGCCTGCCCGGCTGGGAGGCGGTGCGCGACGCCCTGGCCGCCAGGGGGCTGAAGGTGGCCGTGGGCATGATCGAGCGCGGGTGCGACCTGTGGCGGTTCAACGCCCTGGCCGGTTGTTTCGAGGACATCTTCCGCGCCCTGCGGCCCAGGGCGCTCTTCCTGGCCTGCTACTACGCGGTGAAGCAGATGGCCGCCGTGCAGGCCGCCCGCCGCCTGTCCATCCCGGTGGTGGACGTGCAGCACGGGGTGCAGGGCCAGTGGCACCCGGCCTACGGCCGGTGGGAGAACGTCCCCCCGGCGGGCTACTCGGTGCTGCCCGACCGTTTCGCGGTATGGAGCGAGTCGGACCGCCGGGTCATCGACCGCTGGCGCGAGGCGAGCGGGGTGTCGGGCCACGTCCCGTTCGTGGCGGGCTATCCGTGGATCGAGCGGTGGAGCCGCGCGCCGGCCGCCGGGGCCGCCGGGGATTCTCCGCTGGCGGACACCGGGCTGCGGCGCATCCTGGTGACGCACCAGGACGAATCCATGTTCCCGGACTGGATCTACGGGAGCCTGGCGGAGCTCAGCCGGGAAAACGCCATCCTGTTCCGGCTGCATCCCGGCGCGGCGCATCGGACCGGGTACTGGGAACGGAAACTGCATGAAAAGGGACTGGTGCACTTCGAGGTGGCGAGATCCACCGCGCTGCCCCTGACCACGCTGCTGGCCGACACGGACGTCCACGTCACCGGATGCTCCAGTTGCGTGCTGGAGGCGCGGGAATTCGGGGTCCCGTCCGTGGTGGTCCACTACCACGGCCTGCTGGTGTACCGGGACGTCATCGACGACGGGTCGTGCCTCTATGCGCCCGATCCGGCAAGTTTTGCCCAGGCCCTGCGCACGGTGCGCCCCCCGGAGCGCGCCGCCGGGGAGCCGGAGCCGGTCCTGGCCCGATACGCCGGGGTTCCGGGGCTCGACCTCGAAACGCGGCAGAGCGCATCCAAGGAGGCCCGCGCATGACCAAGCCCGAAAAGAGCGCCCGCGACCTGGCAGGAGAGGCCGGGGCCTTCGACGCCCAGATCCGGGAGCGGATGGCCCACGGCCACGTGCCGGACCTGCGCCGCGCCGGGCGGTGCGAGTGGTTCCGCAACAACGTCTGGCGGGACCCGGTCTACGTGGACCTGGTGTACGGGGCCATCGCCCGGCGCATCCTGGACGTGGCCGGGGAGCCGCGCCGCATCCTGGAGATAGGCTGCGGGCCGGGGCACATCGCCCTGGAGCTGGCGCGCCACGGCCACGACGTCACGGGCATCGACATTTCCGCGGAGGCGATCCGCGTGGCCGGGGAAACGGCCGGGGCCGACCCCCTTGCCGGGGAGCGCGGCCCGCTGCGCTACCTGGTGAGCAGCCTGGAGGATTTCCGGGACCCGGACGGATACGACCTGGCGGTCTTCGTCGGGGCCCTGCACCATTTCCCGGACGTGCCGGGGGCGCTGGCCCGGGTCCGGGGGCTGCTCCGGCCGAGCGGGCGGCTCTTCGTCAGCGAGCCGAGCCGCAGGCGCGTCACCCGGCGGGAGGCCGTGCTGGCCCACCTGGTCCGGACCCTGCTGGCCGAGGGCGGCATGTATCACCAGGGCGGCCTGGCCGAAGGCTGGGAAGCCCGGCTGGAGGCCGACATCCACGCCGTGGGGTGCGAGCTGGAATACCGGGACGCCGGGGGCGGGAGCCCGCAGTCGCCCCACGACAACGAGTCGGATTTCGACGACATAACCGAACACGTGGCCAAGGGGTTCGACATCACGGACCTGGGCGACGACTACGGCCTGACCGACAGGATCATCGGCGGCCTGCGCATAGAAGACAGGGCAAGGGAACATCGCATGGCCCGCTGGCTTTCCGCCATGGACGCCATGCTTGTGGAATCGGGCGCCGCCAGCCCCCGCTGGCGCCACCTGACGGCAATGCCGAAAACGGCGGGATGACGCGCGTCGTCCCGGAACAACGGAGCGAGATCATGGGCATCCTCTTTCCTACCATCAAATCGCCGACCTGCATCAGCGTCGAGCTGACCACGGCCTGCAACCAGAAGTGCCGCCACTGCTACAATTTCTGGCGTCATTCGTCGGAGCCGGATGCGGTCATCGACATCGCCATGGCCGACAAGCTGATCGACGACGTCGTCGAGAACGAGGTCTTCCAGGTCATTCTCACCGGCGGCGAGTGCCTGCTCAACGGCAGGGTCCTCGAACACTTCATGCGGCGGCTGACCGAGAACGGGGTCGCCATCACCATGAACTCGAACCTGCTGAACGCGACCCCGGAAAAGATGCGCCGCTTCGCCGACTACGGCCTGCCCCATGTCCTGACCAGCCTCAACTGCTGCCACGCCGAGATCAACGACATGATGGTCAGCCGCAAGGGCGCGCTCGAGCGCATCGTGGCGGGCATCCGGGCCACGGTGGACGCGGGCGTCCGGGTCAGCTCCAACATGATCGTGACCCAGCGCAACAAGGATTACGTGTACGAGACGGGCAAGTTCCTGCACGAGCTGGGCGTGACCAACTTCTTCACCACGCGGATGGTCCCCTCCCACTGCGACGACTCCGACCTGGAAAAGGAGCTTCAGCTCACGCCCGAGGAGCAGAAGCGCCTCATCCTGGACGAGTCCATCCGGGTCAAGGAGGACACCGGCATCCACATCGGCTCCCTGATCCAGTATCCGGTCTGCTTCCTCAAGGACGTGGTCAAATACAGGGACTACGTCGGCCGGGGCTGCCAGGCGGGCCGCAAGCTCCTGACCATCAACGCCAACGGCGACACCCACGCCTGCGTCCACGAGAGCCGCAAGTACGGCAACGCCCTGACCGACGGCATCCGGGCCTGCTGGGAGAACATGCGGATGTGGCGCGACGACTCGCTCATCCCCGGCCCTTGCCGCGCCTGCGCCTGGCTCCCCAAGTGCGAGGGCGGCTGCCGGACCTACACCAGGGACCTGGCGGACATGGACCTCCTGGCCCCCGGGCCGGGCGGGCTGCCGTCCCCCGAGGTGATCCGGAGCCCGTTCCTGGAGATGGCGCAGGTCAAGACCTTCGTGGCCCCGGCGCGGCTGCGCTGGCGCGAGGAGGACGGATTCCACCTGGTCAGCGTGCGCGGGGCCTCGGTCCATACCATCGAGTCCGGGATCGCCCGCTTCCTGGAGCGGCGCCAGCGGGAGAACGCCCCCTTCACCCTGGAGGATTTCCCGGGCACGGCCGAGGACCTGGCCGCCCTGCTGGAGAAGTGGGTGGTGGAGACCACCGACGGGGCGACCAGCGAGCCCGTTTCCGGCCATATCACCGGCATAGCCGACACCGGCGAACGGGCGGCGGCCGCCAAGTAGGAGGTGTCCCATGGGCGAGATCGCGAGAGTTTCCGTCATCATCACCAACTTCAACCGGATCTCCATGGTCGGGCGCGCCATCCGGTCCTGCCTGGACCAGGCGACCCCGCACCGGGACCTGGAGATCATCGTGGTGGACGACGGGTCCGACGACGGGTCGCGGGAATACCTGCGCATGTTCGGCGACAGGGTGGTCCTGGTCCTGCACGACAGGAACATGGGCGTGGCCCAGGCCTCCAACTCCGGCCTGGCCAGGGCCACGGGCCGCTACGTCATGCGCGTGGACTCGGACGACTTCCTGAACCGCTACGCGGTGCACACCCTGGCCGGCATCCTGGACGAGAACCCGGCCATCGATTTCGCCTACTGCGACCTGCTCAAGGTGGACGTGAACGGCTTTCCCATCGCCCGCATCGACCGGGGCGATCCGGAGAACCTCTTCGACTACGGCGCGGGCATCCTCTTCCGGCGGGAGGTCATCGAACAGGCGGGCGGGTACGACCCCTCCCTGCCCAACTCCGAGGACTACGACCTGCTGCTCCAGGTCTGCCGCGACCACAAGGGCTTTCACCTGCCCCTGGCCTACTACCGGTACTACATGCACGGCGACAACCTGTCCCAGAACGGGCTGCGCGAAAAATTCAAACAGATGGTGAACGAACGTCATGGAATTCAGAATAGGTAAGGCGATTGCGTCCGAGGACCGGACCATGGTCATAGCCGAGGCGGGCGTGAACCACCTCGGCCGCATGGACTATGCGGAAAAGCTCATCGCGTCGGCCAAGCGGGCGGGCGCGGACATGATAAAGTTCCAGACCTACAAGGCGGCCAGGCTGACCACCCGGAACGCCCCGCGCTTCTGGAACTGGGAGGGAGAGCACGACAAGGAGGGGAGCCAGTACGACTCCTACAGCATCCTCGACTCGTTCGGGAAGGAGGAGCACCGCAGGCTCAAGGAGATGTGCGACGCCCACGGCATCGAGTTCCTCTCCACGCCCTTCGACAACGAGGCCGTGGACATGCTGGTCGAGATCGGCGTCAACGGGTTCAAGATCGCCTCCTGCGACATCAACAACATCCCGTTCCTGGAATACGTGGCGTCCAAGGGGCTGCCCATCCTGCTTTCCACGGGCGCGTCGTCCATGGAGGACATCCGCCGGGCCGTGGAGGTCATCCACTCCCGGGGCAACGACCAGGTCTGCGTGATGCACTGCACCCTGTGCTACCCCACCGAGCCCAAGGACGCCAACCTGCGGGCCGTGCTCAAGCTCCAGGAGGCGTTCCCGGACAAGCTGATCGGCTTCAGCGACCACACCCTCGGCACGGTCGTGGCCTCGGCCTCGGTCCTTTACGGCGTGCGCGCCATCGAAAAGCACTACACCTTCGACAAGACCCTGCCCGACAGCGCGGACCACTGGCTCTCCCTGGACGAGGCGGACCTGGCCCGCCTGGTGGCCGACGTCCGCACCCTGGAGGCGGCCCTGGGCACGGGCGGCAAGGCGGTCCTGGATTGCGAGCGCCCGGCCCGCTCCTTTGCCCGGCGCAGCCTCGTGGCCGCCCGCGACCTGCCAAAGGGGAGCGTGCTCGAGGCCGAGGACGTGGTCTGCAAGCGGCCCGGCACCGGCATCCCGCCAACCCGCCTGGACGAGTTCGTCGGCAAGACCCTGGCGCGCGACGTGGTCGCCGACGCCCTGTTCGAGACCGGCGACTTCGGGGAATGAGCATGGGCGAAAACACGCTTCCGCGCACCGTCGCCCTCCTGGGCGTCCGCCTGACCTCCCAGCGGCTGCCGCACAAGGCCCTGCGCCTGGTGCGCGGCCGCCTGGCCCTGGAGCACATTCTCGAACGGCTCGACCGGGCCGCGACCGTGGACGAGGTGGTGGTCTGCACCTCGGACGAGCCCGTGGACGACGCCCTGGCCGACGCGGCCGAACAGCTCGGCCGCCCCTGCTTTCGCGGCAAGGGCGACGACGTGCTCTGCCGGTTCTACGAGGCGGCCCGGCTTTACGGCGCGGACCTGGTGGTCCGGGCCCTGGGCGACAACCTCTTTCCCTGCACCGAGCACCTGGACCGCCAGGTGCGCCGCCACGCGGCCGAGGGGGCGGACTGGTCCACCACCGACGGCCTGCCCTGGGGCATGAAGGCCGAGGTCATCTCGTTCTCCGCCCTGGAGCGGGCCTACCGCTGCGCCGAGGACACCAGCGACTCCTGCGACCTGACCTGGTTCTTCGACCAGCCCGAGGTCTTCCGCGTGCTCCGGCTCGACGCCGAGCCGGACTGCCTGCGCCCCGACTACCGGCTGACCATGGACACCCCGGAGGACCTCGTCTTCCTGCGCGCCCTGTGCGAGCGGCTGGACAAGGACCCGAGCGCCATCTCCATCCGCGAGATCGTGGCCCTGCTCGACGCCTCGCCGGACCTGGCGGCCATCAACCGCGAGGTGCCCGACCGTTTCCACGACCCCGTCTACCGGGCGCGGGTCAATACCCGTATCCTGGATACTCCCCGGCGGTGACGGCATGTGCGAATCGGCAGGCAGACCGGAGGAGGAGAGGCCCCGCATCCTCTTCCACGTCCCGTTCAAGCTCGGCTACGCCATCTCCGGCGGCGGCATCCGCCCCGGCAAGCTGATCCGCGCCTTCGAGGGGCTGGGCTACGCCGTGGACGTCATAAGCGGCCCCCTGGCCCAGCGCCGGCAGGCCATCGGCCGGGCCGTGGCCCGGCTGGAAGGCGGCGGGACCTACGCGTTCTGCTACGCCGAGAGTTCGGTGCTGCCCACCCTGCTGACCGAGAAGGGGAACAAGCCGTTCTATCCCTTCTCGGACTTCGACCTCTTCGCCCTGCTGCGGCGGCGCTCGGTGCCCGTGGGCCTGTTCTACCGCGACATCTTCTGGAAGTACCCGTACCACCGGCAGCGGTTCGGACCGTTCGAGCGGTGGCGGCGGCAGTTCTTCCACCACCTGGACTTCTGGTACTACCGCCGGGTGCTGGACGTGCTCTTCGTGCCCGACCTGGCCATGACCGGCCTGCTGCCCCGCGCCCTGGCGGCCAAGGCCGTCGCCTGCCCGCCCGGCCACGACGTCGGGCCCCTGGCGCCGCGCCGGGTCCCGGCTTCGGCGGCGGACCTCTCGCTGATCTATGTGGGCGGCGTGGTTCCCCCGGTCTGGGACATCACGCCGGTGCTGCGCCTGGCCGAGCGCATGCCGGTCACCATCTGCTGCCGCGAGCAGGAGTGGGGGGAGTGGGGGCCGCGCTACGGCGGGCTGCCGCCCGACGCCACGGTCCGCCACCTCTCGGGCGACCAGTTGCTGGACGCCTACGCGGGCCACGCCCTGGCGGCCATCCTGCGCAACCCGCATCCCTACCACGACCACCAGGTGCCGCTGAAGCTCTTCGAGGCCGTGGGCCACGGCATCCCGCTGCTGGCGGGCGCGGGCACCCGCGTGGGCGACTACGTGCGCGAGCAGGGCATCGGCTGGGCCGTCCGGCCGGACCTGGCCGACCTGGACGCGGACGCCGTGGTCCGGGAGTACCCCGCCGTCCTCGCGCGCCTGGCGGCCATCCGGGACGAGCATACCTGGGAGCGCCGGGCCCGGCACATCGCCGACACCCTGCAACGGGCGGGCAGGCCATGACCGCGCCCCGCGTGTACATCCTGCCCGTGGCCGGGCTGGCCGAGCCGGATCGACTTTTCCTGGCCCGCCTCGGCCCCCTGGACGGCCCGGTCCTGTGCCACGAGGGCAACCGGGCGGCGCTCCCGGCCTGCGGACGGGTCGAGACCTTCGGCGGCGGCAACCTGGCGCCCTGCCGGACGGACCTGGCGGACCTGGCCCGGCGGGCGGGCGCGCCGTCGGCCACGGCCGTGGTGGTCGCGCCCGGCGGGCCGACGCCCCCGTACGTGCTCACGGCCCTGTCGCTCATGGGTTTCGAGCGGGCCGCGCGGCTGGACGAGGAAGGCGAGTCGCCGGTGGTCCTGCCCCGGCGGGTGGACCCGAGGGACGTCCGTTCCGTGCTGGTCAAGGCGCACGGCGGCATCGGCAACGTGGTCATGCTTTCCTTTCTGGCCCGCGCCTCGGCCGACCAGGGATGGGAGACCTGGTTCTGCCCCACTTTCGACCAGGGCGGCGGGTCCCTGGCCGACGCCTTCCGGGGGACCCTGCCCGGCGGCGTGCGCGTGGTCGGGCCCGAGGAGCTGGACGGGCTCTCCCCGGACCTCTGCCTGAACGTGGAGGACCACGCCAACCGGCGGGAGGAGGACATGTTCCACGCCCCGTACCGCGTGGGCGTCGAGGGCCACGGCCCCGGCTTCGCCGCCCGGTTCTTCGCCAACGTCACCGGCCGGGAGGCCGATCCGGCGTTGACCTTTGTCGGGTGCGACTCCGTCCCGGTCCCGCCCGAACTGCGCGGCCGCGTGGTGGTCTGTCCCGGCTCCAAGGTGGGCTGGGACTCCAAACGCTGGCCGCACATGGATGCGCTGCTCCGCCGCCTGGAGAACCCGGTGGTCCTGTGCCGCCCGGCGGACCTGGAGGCCTACGCCCGGCTGGATTTCCTGCGCCCCATCGATGCGCCCGGCGCGACCTTCGTCACCGACGCCACCCTGGCCGGGGCGGTCTCCCTGCTCCGCGCGGCGCGGGGCGTGGTGGCCAACGACTGCGGCCTGGCCCACCTGGCGGCGGCCGCCGGAGCGCCCACCCTGGTCCTCTTCGGCCCCTCCTCCCTGGTGCGCAACCGGCCGCTCAACCCGGCGGTCCGCTGCCTCTCCCTCGGCCTGGACTGCCAGCCCTGCCAGGGGCGGAAAAGCGGGCCCGGATGGCTCAGGCCGGGTGAATTTTCCTGCGAACTCGGGTATGCCTGCCTGAGGGACCTGTCCGTGGACCGGGTGCTCGCCGAGGCCCGGACCCTGTTCAACGCAAACGAGGTGCGCGCGTGAAGATAAATTTCGTGAACCGGATTTACGCCAACGAGAGCGGGAGCCGGCATGTCGTCCGCCTCGCCAACCTGCTGGCCGACATGGGCCATGAGGTCCGGCTGACCTGCACCGAGGCCTTCGGCTACGACCTGGGCGAGGTCCGGGCCGAACGGGCCTACTCCCCGCTGCTGCGCGACGGCGAGGTCCCGGACGCGGACGCCGTGGTCGCGGTCTCCTGGTGCGTGACCGGCAAGGTGGCCGCGCTGCCGCCGTCCAAGGGCGCCAAGTTCGCCTGGCTGGAGGATTTCGGGAGCTCGACCGGCGCGAGCGAGGCGGTCATCGGGAGCTGGCGGCAGCCCGTCCACCTCGTGGCCGCGTCGCGCAGGCTGGAGGAGGCGGCGGCCGCCCATGCGTCCCGCCGGGCAACGTGCATCCCCTGCGGCGTGGATTTCGACCTGTTCCGTCCCGGCGACCGGCGGATGCCCGGCCCGGACGGCCCGGTCCTGGGCGGGTGGATCGAGCCCCCGCCCGGCGGCGGGTTCGCCGACCTCCTGGCCGTGGCCGAGATCCTGCGCGGCCGCGGAGTGCCAGCGCGGCTCAAGCTTTTCGGGACCGGCCCCCGGCCGGACGCGCTCCCGGCCGACGCCGAGTACCTCTGCCGCCCCTCGCGGGCCGAACGGGCGGAGGCCATGCGCGCCTGCCACTTCTGGCTGGCCCTGGACGGCGGGGAGGGGACGCCCGTCCCGGCCCTGGAGGCCATGGCCTGCGGCGCGACGCCCGTGTGCGCGGACTCCGGCGGCCTGCGCGACTACTGCCTGGACGGCGAGACCGGCTTCCTGGTGGAGGCGGGCGACGCGGCGGGCGCGGCGGACCGCATCTCCGGGCTGCTGCGCGACCCGGACCTGTGGGGCCGCCTGGTGACCAACGGGCTGGACCACGTCCGGGCCATGGGCTCGGAGCGGGAGAACGCGGCCCTGTTCGCGGACTTTCTGGCCTCCCGCGCCGGAGAGGCCGGGCGCGCCGCGCTCTTCGACTTCGCGGCCGAGAACCGCAACACCCACGCCACCCTGGCCGCCTACCTGGCCTGCGCCCAGTCCCACCTGGAGCGGGGCGACGCGGACTTCGCCGACTCCCTGGTGGCGCCGGTCGTCGAGTTCTACGAGGACCGGGCCGTCGACGCGGACCGGCCGGGCGTGCTGGCCGAGCACCAGGACAACTACGGCCTGGCCCTGGTCCTGCGCAACCGCGTCTTCGGGGAGACCCGGCGCGGCTTCTTGCAGCGCGCCTTCCGGTACGCCCCGGACCGGCCCGGGGTGGTGGAGTCCCTGGCCGACGCCCACGGCCGCGAGCTGGCCTTCGCCTACCGCAACCCCGCCCGGTTCGACGGCAAGCTGCGCATCTACCTGACCCTGGCCTGCAACCTGAACTGCCCCTACTGCGTCAACGAGAAGACGCGCGGGGTGGACAAGCGGCGCAAGCCCGCCACGGCCGACGCCTGGGCCGAGGCCATCAACCGGGAGGGCCGCCCCGTGGTCTTCACCGGCGGCGAGCCGTTCCTGTTCAGGGATCTGCCCGGCCTGGTCAACCGCATCGACCCGCGCCTCTCGGTCTCGGTCTACACCAACCTGAGCCTGGACGTGGCCGACCAACTGCGCGCCATGACCCGCGAGGTGCGGTTCTACGCCAGTTGGCACGCCCACCAGCAGCCGGACCGCGACATCTTCCTGCGCAACGCCCGGACCATCCTGGACAACCCGCGCCTGGCCCTGACGGCCCACGCCATCGAGGCCCACGAGAACCAACGCACCTTGGCCTCGGACGTGGACCACTTCCGCGAGCAGGGCCTGCCCATCGACGTGGACGTGGACCAGCGCGATTTCGAGGGCTGCCTGCGCGACGCGGGGCGCGACGCCCTGTGCCGCAAGCGCATCCACCTGATCGACCCCGAGGGCGACCGCTACCAGTGCGTGTCCCGGCTCATGCGCCGGGACCGGCCCATGGAGAACATCTTTTCCCATCCGCTCCGGGAGGACATCTGCGTGGACCTTTGCCCGGACTACGGCCTGTGCGCCCCGTGCGACGGCCTGGGCGAGACCTGCATGGGCGTGCTCGGCCCCGGCCGCATGGCCGGGAACTAGCCGCGCGGCCTAAGAAAAAAAACGGAAACAGCCGAAGAGACGCCATGGACGAACGACTCCCCACCCCGGACGGCCTGTCGCGATGACCGAAAGCCTGCTCGCGCCGCAACGCTTCTTCGTGGTCATCCCCGGCCACAACTGCGGGCCGTACATCGGCGAGTGCCTGGACTCGCTGCTGGCCCAGACCTTCACCGGCTGGACCGCCCTGGTGGCCGACGACTGCTCCTCCGACGACACGGCCGAGCGCGTCCGCCCCTACCTGGCCGACCCGCGCATCCGGCTGCGCACCGGCGGGGAGCGGGCCTGGCTCATGGGCAACACCCTGGCCGCCCTGCGCTCCCTGGACCTTCGCCCGGCCGACGTGGTGGCCATCCTGGACAGCGACGACTGGATTCGCCCCGCCTGCCTGGAAAAGCTCCTGGCCCGCCACCTGGCCGGGTACGACCTGGTCTACACGGACGAGGACATCGAGGGCCAGGACCATTCCGTGGCCCGGCCGTTCCTCCGCACGGCGCCGCCGCGCGCCCAGGCCTGGGGGTTTTCCCAGTTGCGGTCCTTCAAGGCCTACCTCTTTTCCCTGCTCCCGGACGAGACCTTCCGCGACCGCGACGGCGCGTACTTCCGCTCCGCGGGCGACCTCTCCCTCTACCTGCCCATGGCCGAGCTGGCCGGGCCGGAGAAGATCGACTTCGTGAACGAGCGGCTCTACCACTACCGGGTGCACGAGGCCTGCAACTTCATGACGCGGCGCGACGAGCAGTTGCGCAACAACTGGGACATCCGCTCCCGCCCGGCCCTGCGCCGTCAGACGGCCCACTTCGACTTCGTCCACCCCGTGGACGGCCTGGAGAAGTCCGGCATCGACGCCCTGGCCCGGAGCGTGCGCGCGGCGTACCCCGAACCCTTCACCGTGAACATCCGTCACCGCATCTCGCCGGACCAGGCCGACTCCTGGCGTCCCTACCACGGCCTGTGGGTGGAGGAGGGCGTCTTCCTGAGCGGCGACACCACAGACACCACGAGGAACCACGCATGAACGCCAACCAGCGCCTGACCCGGCTCAACGACCAGCTCAACGACCGCTACGTGGCGGAAAACGCCTGGGAGGACGTCATCACCTATCCCAAGCTGGTCACCCTGACCACCACCCTGCGCTGCAACTACCGCTGCTGGATGTGCTACCAGCCGGAGTTCAAGGGCGACATGGACTGGGCTGTCATTGAGCGGCTGCGCCACGTCCTGCCCTCGGTCAAGACCATGCAGTTTTTCGGGGGCGAGCCCCTGCTCTACCCCCGGCTGGCCGACCTCTGCGCCCTGGCCGGGCAAAACGAGTGCGAGATCGAGCTCATCACCAACGGATCGCTCCTGGACGCCGGGCGGCGCGCCCTGCTCCTCGACAACAACGCCTCCCTTATCAAGATCAGCCTGGAGGCGGCCACGCAGGACACCTACGCGTCCATCCGGGGCGGCGACCTGGAGAACGTGCTCGGCAACATCGGCGCCCTGGTGCGCGAGCGCGACGCGCGCGGCCGGCAAAAGCCCGAGGTCCAGATCAATTTCGTGGCCATGCTGCGCAACATCCGCGAACTGCCGGACCTGACGGCCCGGGCCGCCGCGCTGGGCGTGGACAGGCTGCTGGTCATCTTCGCCTTTGCGCCCGGCGAGCGGGAGGACATCGCCCGGGAGACCCTCTTCTTCGCCCAGGAACTGAGCGACGATTGCATGCGCAGGGCCATGGCCGAGGCCGAGGCGGGGGGGATCGAGCTGTCCGTGCCCGGCTTCTTCGCCGACGACGCGGCCTGCGAGTCCGGGGAATGCGGCGGCAAGGTCTGCCACAGCCCGTGGAAGAACTGCATGATCGATCTCGCCGGCGACGTCCGCTTCTGCTGCGGCCGCACCGGCAAGCCCATCGGCAACCTGCTCGAGTCCGGGTTCGACGAGCTGTGGTACGGCGAGAAGATCACCCGGTTCCGGCGGCTGGTGAACACGCCCGCCCAGCCCGAGTGCTGCCATATCTGCCGGGTGCAGGGCCGCAGTTTTCGCGACATCCGGTTCCACGTGCGCAACCCGAAGATGGCCGAGCGCATGCTGGCCGAAATCGAGGACCCGGGCGCGCTCCGCTAGCCGGAACGCCGGTGCGGAAAAGGCCGGCAGGGGGCCCGGAGGACGTCCTCCGGGCCCCCTGCCGGCCTTTTCGCGTGGCGCGCGGAAGCCCTAGAGGTCCACGAGCTCGACCTGGGCCTCGGTGACCGGCGTGCCCAGGAACCGGCTGCCGGTGCGGGCGAAGCGGGGCACGTCGTCCGTGGTCAGGTAGCGGGTCATGCCGCATCCCGAGCCGGGGCGGCGGAGGTTCAGGCGCTCCAGGGCGTCGAACACGGTGCGCGCCGTGGTGGCGGCCGAGTCCACGATGGTGGTGGAGGCCGGGACCACGGCCCGGATGGACGGGGCCAGGAGCGGGAAATGGGTGCAGCCCAGGACCAGGGTGTCCGGCGCTTCGGGCCGTTCGTCGCCGGAGGCGGGCCGGAAGATGGGGTCCAGGTAGCGGCGGGCCACGCCTTCGGTCACCTCGCCCTCGGTCCATCCCTCCTCGGCCAGGGGCACGAAGAGCGGGCAGGGGTGGCCCAGGACGCGCGCCTCGGGCTCCATGGCGTGGATGGCCCGCTGGTAGGCTCCGCCCGCGATGGTCGATTCCGTGGCGATGACCGCGATGGCCTTGTTGCGGGTGGCCCGGCAGGCGGCCTGCGCCCCGGGCTCCACCACGCCGATGACCGGGATGTCCGGGTAGGCCTCGCGCAGGGGGCCTATGGCCACGGCCGAGGCGGTGTTGCAGGCCACCACGAGCAGCTTGATCCCGCGCCGGACCAGTTCGGCCGCGCACTGCACGGCGTAGCGGGAGACGGTCTGGGCCGACTTGGTGCCGTAGGGCAGCCGGGCCGTGTCGCCGAGGTATACGACGTCCTCGCAGGGCATTCGTTCCCGCAGGGCCTTGAGAACGGTGAGGCCGCCCACGCCGGAATCGAACATGCCGATGGGCCGCGTTGCGATGTCTTCCATGAAAGGGTGCTCCTTGCGCGGGAGTTTGTCCCCGGCCGGGCGGGATGGCAACGGTTTTCTGCCGGGGATCAGATGCTCCCGCCCCCGCTGGAGGCGCAGACCATCCGCTGCGCCCAGAGCCGGGTTTCGGCGTAGACCCGGTCTGTCGCGTCCGGGTCGAGATCGAGGTCCACGAGTTGGCGGCCGATCTCGTCCCAGTCCCCGTGCTCGTAGCTGCGGGCCAGGGACAGCAGGTTGTGGACCTCGCTCGCGCCGCGCAGGGCCTTGACGATGGAGTCGTCCAGGGGAAGATTCTTGAGCACCTCGTCCATGTCCATGCCGAGCATGGCGTCCAGCAGGGAGAAGAGGCCGGTGATGAACAGGGCGTCGGGCACGCAGGCGCGCCGCCTGGAGGAAAGGTAGCACACGGTCTCCATGAACTTGGCCCGGTGCACGGCCATGAAGGCCAGCTCTCCGCCCGTGGGCGCTGGATTGAGGTCCGCCATGAGGGCGGAGCGCAGCCACTGCTTGGCCTGGAGCATCCCCATCATGTCGATGGCCCGCTTGATGGAGGTCACCTTCTGGCGCAGGCCGAAGCCCACGGAGTTGATGTAGCGGAAGAGCCGGTAGCTCAGGTTGGGGTCGGATTGCAGGATCTCGGCCAGCCGCCTGGGCTCGAAGTCGTCGGCCGAAAGCTCGCTCAGGAGCTGGAGCTTGGTGATCTCGTTGGCCGAGAGCTTCTTGCCGGGGATGATCTCCGGCCGGCTGAAGAAGAACCCCTGGAACAGGTCGAACCCGAGGTCGCGCAGCTCCTGGAAGGTCCCGTTGTCCTCAACCTTTTCCGCCAGGAGGGTCAGGCGGCTCCGGCCGGGGAGCTTGTCCATGGCCTGGCGCACCAGCTTCGGGTCGGAGTCGAGCTCCAGGATGTCGAGCTTGACGATGTCCGCCAGCTCCAGGAAGGGCAGCAGCGAGGGCTGGCCGAAAAAGTCGTCCACCGCGATGGTGTAGCCCGCATCCTTGAGCCTTCGGGTGGCCTTCAGGGTCTCCTTCGAGGGCGTCACGTCCTCCAGCAGCTCGATGATGCACGCCTCCTTGGGCAGGGCGAAGCCGACGTCCTCCACCAGGAGCTTTTCCGGAAAGTTGATGAGGATGCGCGGGCCGGCGGGCATCCCCTCGGTGGCCAGGGCCAGGCCGTCGGCGATGACCGAGGCCGTGGCCTGGGCGCCGTCCTTGACGTTGGCCGTCGCGGTCCGGGCGGAGCGGAAGAGCAACTCGTATCCCCATAGGGTGGAGTCGGGTCGGAAGACCGGCTGGCGGGCTATGAAGATGGCTTCACTGGAAGCCGCCTGTATTGTTGTCATGTCTTTATGCATATCCTGTTCATTGGTGGAGAACAACCAAACTATACCCATGAGGGAGGAAAGGCTCTAGCGGAGGATGTCCAGGGACATGCTGCTTCGGCGCAGGGCGCTCCTGAATTTGTCCAGGTCGTCGCCGCTTTGGGTCAGGATGGCGTCCAGGTAGTTGAGGTTGCGGCGGATGGCCTGGGCGTAGAGGTCCTCGTCCACGTTCCACCGCTTCAGGAAATAGTGCCGCATGTAGCGGTCCACCGAGCCGAGCTCCCGGTCCAGCCGCCTGCGGGCCACGTCCTGGTAGAAGTTCCTGGTCTTGGCCAGCAGGTCGTAGGCGGAGTTGTAGCCCGGCAGGCGGGCCTCCTTGAACTCCTCGAAGAGGAGCAGGAGCTTTTCGAGATAGTAGCGGTCCGCGATCTGGGCCAGCAGGTCGGCGCTGCCCAGGAAATAGCCCATGAACCGCATGTCATCGGTGCGGAACGCGACCTTGGAGGGGGACATGGCCAGGATG
>NZ_JAQUWN010000106.1 GCF_028692895.1 Pseudodesulfovibrio sp. | reverse complement strand
AACTCGGGCTCGGGATTGAACTTGGAGAGGAATTCCTCGCGCTCCACCACCTGCTTGGGGCCGGAGGGCACGTAGTTGCAATTGAGGGGCTGGACCTCGAAACGGCCGTCGTCGAGCTCGCCGCCGCTCCAGTAGGTCTTCTGGATGGTCCGGCGCTGGGTGGTTCCGGTGCCGACCCTGCTGACGGACTGCGTGGAAAAGACGCCTTTGATCTTTTCCGCGCCGTCGCGCACCACTTCCCGGCCGGGCTGTCGCTCTTCCATCTGCCCCGTCATCCGCAACTCTCCTGAACTAGACGGACCGCATCTCCCCGATGATGGCCAGGGCCGCCTCACGCGGCGACGCGCTGCCGATGACGGGCCGCCCCACCACCAGGTAGTCCGCGCCGTTTCGCACCGCCTGTGCGGGCGTGACCACCCGCCGCTGGTCGTCTCCCCCGGACGAGGCGGGCCGGATGCCCGGCGTCAGACCGATGAAGCCCGCCCCGCAGGAAGCCTTGACGGCCGCCACCTCCAGACCGGAACAGACCACCCCATCAAGGCCATATTGCTTGGCTTTACCAGCCAGGTCAAGGGCCATCTCGGACGGCCCCGGCGCGCCCGGCACTGGCAGCTCGCCCGCCGCCATGCTGGTCAGGATGGTCACGGCCAGGAGCAGGGGCCGCTCGCGCCCCTCGGGCGTGCCCTCGACGCAGCCCGCCATGGCCGCGCGGGCCATGCGCTCGCCGCCCAGGGCGTGGATGTTGACCATGTCCACCCCCAGACGGGCCGCGGAGCGCGCAGCGCCCTGCACGGTGTTCGGGATGTCCATGAACTTGAGGTCCAGGAACAGCTTGAAATCCATGGCCTTCAGCTCGCGCACCAGGGCCGGGCCCTCGGCGGTGAACAGTTCGAGCCCGACCTTGATCCACGGGGCCGCGCCCGCCAGGGTCCGGGCCATGCCCAGGGCGCGCCCGGCGTCCGGAAAATCGAGTGCGACAACCAGCTCAGCCATGTTCCCCCCAGTTTTTCAGGATGTTCTCCTCCACGTCCGGGCGCAGCTCCGGCTTGCACCGGGCGGCCACGAACACGGCGCGCAGCTCCTGGTAGGCGTTCTCCAGGTCGTCGTTGACGATCCAGTAATCGAAGAACCCGGCCTCGGCCATCTCGCCGTCCGCGTTGGCCAGCCGCTTGGCGATGGCCTCGGGAGAGTCCGTGCCCCGGCCGGTCAGCCGCCGGACCAGTTCATCGCGCGAGGGCGGGAGCAGGAAGACGAAATTGCCCTTGTAGAAGGTCTTCTTGAGCTGCTTGGCGCCCTGGACGTCGATGTCGAAGAGGACGTCCTTGCCCTGGCTCAGCATCTCCTTCACCGGCGCGGTGGCCGTGCCGTAGAGATTGCCGTGGACCTCGGCCCACTCGCAAAACTCGCCCCGGCTGCGCATGGCCACGAAGGTCTCGCGGGAGACGAAGTGGTACTCGCGGCCGTCCCGCTCCTGCCCGCGCGGGGCGCGAGTGGTGTAGGAGACCGAGTAGCCGAAATTGGGGAATTCCTCGTGCAGCTTGGCGATGAGGGTGGACTTGCCGGTGCCGCTGGGCGCGCAGACCACCAGGACCTGCCCCAGGCGCTGTTTGTTGCCGGTCACCTATTCCCCCTCCTCGGCGCTGAACCGCTGGCCGATGGTCTCCGCCTGGATGGCGGAGAGGATGACGTGGTTGGAGTCGGTGACGATGATGGCGCGTGTCTTGCGGCCCTGGGTGGCGTCGATGAGCCGCCCCTCCTGGCGCGCGTCCTCCCGCAGCCGGCGCATGGGCGCGCTGGTGGGGTTGACGATGGAGACCACGCGGTCGAGCACCACGAAGTTGCCGAAGCCGACGTTGAGCAATCCCTGTTTCTGCATTCGTCCTACCTTGCACTTGATATGAAAATGGCCCGTCCTTTCGGCAAACGGGCCACTTTGCGACAGCTATTCTATGTTCTGCACCTGCTCGCGGCAGCGCTCCAGCTCCGCCTTGAAATCCACCACCAGGCGGCTCACGGCCACGTCGTTGGCCTTGTTGCCGCAGGTGTTGATCTCGCGAAAGGTCTCCTGGCACAGGAAGTCGAGCTTCTTGCCCACGTCGGCGTCGCCGTCCAGGGTCTCGGCCAGGCGGTCCAGGTGGGCGTAGAGCCGGGTCAACTCCTCGGTCACGTCCAGCTTGTCGGTGATGAAGGCCACCTCCTGGAGCATGCGCTCCTCGGTGTACTCCGCGCCCATGGAGGCGAGCATCTCGCCGATGCGCTGGCGCAGCCCGGCCTTCTTCTCCTCCAGCACGTCCGGGATGCGGGCGGCGATGCGCCCGGCCAGGTCGCGCAGGGTCTCCAGGCGGGCGCGCAGGTCGGCCACCAGCACCGCGCCCTCGTCGGAGCGGGCGCGCACCCAGTCCCGACACGCGGCCTCCAGCCCGGCGGACAGGCTCGCGGCCAGGCCGGAGTCCGGCTCGCTGCCGGAGTCGCGCCACAGGGCGGACATGGCCAGGACCCGGTTGTAGTCCGGAGTGAAGACCTCGCCCCGGCTGGCGGCCACCCGCTCCATCTCGGCGAACATGGCCCGGGCCAGGGTTTCGTTGAAGGTCACGCCCAGGATGGCGGAGTCCAGCACCTCGAGGTTGAGGGAGACATCCACCCGACCGCGCGAGCCGAAGCCGCGCAGGATCTTTTCCCAGCCGTTCTCCAGTCCGCGCAGGAATCCCGGAATGCGCCACTTGACGTCCAGGAACCGTCCGTTGACGCTCTTGATCTCCCAGACGTGCGTCCAGGCGTCCTCGTTGGTCTCGAACCGGCCGAAACCGGTCATGCTGACAGGCATAGCTTACCCTCTTTGCGTATTGAGCTTGGTTTTATACAACTGGCGCAGCTTTGTCAGCCGCCTTTTCATTTCCTCGCCCGCGTAGTCGGGAAAGGTCCAGGGGAAATCCTTCCACCCGCCCTTTTGCCAGATGAGCGTCAGGTCCGCCCAGATGCCGTCGCGCAGGTAGATGCGGTGGGAAAAGTTCTTGCCCGTGGCCAGGACCAGCCGCTCGGCCGTGACGAATCCCGGGTCCAGGTTGACCGTCCGCCGCTCCCCTTCGGCGTGGCGAGCCTCCAGGGCGTTGGTGGCCAGCTTGATCTCGGCCAGCTCGTCCAGGGGGCGCAGCGCCTCGAAGGCCACGAGCCGCCGCAGGATCGGCGTGCCCAGCTCGGCGTCGTAGTAGTCGGTCTGGTCGAAGACGAAAGGCTCGGAGACCTCGGCCGCCGGGCCGAAGGCCGCCTCCAGCTCCGCCAGGAGCCGGTCCCACAGCGCGTCGAACCGGGCCGACAGCACGGACAGGATCAAGAGGCCCGGATCGGGAATCTTCGGCAGGCTCACAGCGAGGCCTCTCCTTTCGCATCCAGCGGCTCCACCAAAATCACACCCCGCTCCACCGCCACGGGCCGGGCCGGGATCAGGGCTCGCACCGGATCGCCGGGCAGGGGCGCGCCGAAGCGGCAGGCGGCGTAATACTGGCTGACGCCCTCGCCCCGCGCGTCCTGGACCAGCACGTCCAGACGGCCGGTCCCGAGCAGGCGGTCGAGAAAGACGCGCTTCCTGCCCGCCACCAGCTTGCGCAGCCGGGCGGCGCGGGCCTTGCGCTCGGCCGGGTCCACCTGGTTGGGCATGTCCGCCGCCGGGGTGCCGGGCCGCTCGGAATAGGGAAAGACGTGGGCGTAGGTCAGGGGCAGCCGCCGGGCCAGGGTCAGGGTGTTCTCGAACTGCTCCGGGGTCTCGCCGGGAAAGCCGCAGATGAAGTCCGCGCCCAGGCCGAAGACGGGCCAGGGCTCGCGCAGCCGGTCCAGGAACTCCACGGCCGTCTCGGGCCGGTAGTGGCCGCGCCCCATGGCCCGGAGCACGTCCGGGTCGCCGCTCTGGAGCGAGAGATGGAGCTGCGGGCAGACCAGGACGGACGCGGCCAGGGTGTCGAACCCCTTGGCGTCCAGTTGGCCCGGCTCCACCGAGGAGAGCCGCAGCCGCGCCCGGCCCGACCACTCGGGCGCGAACTCGCGCTCCAGCCGGGCCACCAGGTCCCAGAAATCCGTTTTTTCGGCCAGCCCCCGGCCGTAGTGGCGCAGGTTGATGCCGCTCAGGATCAGCTCGCGCCAGCCGCCGTCCAGCAACCGGCGCACCTCGGCCGCCACCTCGCCCGGCTCGCGGCTCACGGACCGGCCGCGCGTCAGCGGCACGATGCAGTAGGTGCAGTGGTGGGAGCAGCCGTCCTGGACCTTGACCACGGGCCGGGCCCGGTCGTAGCCCGTGATGGCGAAGGGCGGGAACGGCGCGGGCTCGGGCAGGGGCTCGCCGCCCGGACCGGCCAGGAGGGCCGCCTTGTCCGCCTGGGGCACCACGCGGACCACGCCCGGCAGCCCGGCCAGTTCGTCGGGCATGACCTGGGCCGCGCAGCCGGTGACGATGATCGGCGCGGACGGGTTGTCGCGGTGCAGCTTGCGCACGGCCTGGCGCAGGTCGGCCACGGCGTTGGCCGTGACGGCGCAGGAATTGACCAGGATGAGATCGGCCGCGCGCGGGTCGCCGGACTCCGCGGCGGGCGCGCCCGCGTTGCGGGCCCAGGCCTCGGCGATGGCCCGCGTCTCGTACTGGTTGATCTTGCACCCCAGGGTGGCGGCGTAAAAGCGAATCATGTATCCTGAATCCGTGTTTCCGGTTGTCCGGCCCCTCCGGCCCCTCCGGACCCGCCGGAGAAAAACCGTTCCTGCGGCCTAATGCAAATACCCTCGGGGGTCAATGCCATGCTCCATACACCCGTCAGCGTTCCGCTCCGCATCCGGCTTCCCGCCCTGCTCCTCGCCCTGCTGCTGGCCGGATGCAACGTGGTCGGCGCGTCCGTGGGCGCGGGCGCGTCGTCGGGCGCGGGCGTGGTCTTCAGCGCCTACAACGACTTTCTCTACACCGGGCCCGGCGCGGCCTACGCCAACAACAAGAAGGGGCTCGAACGGTTCCTGGCCAAGGACTACGCCGGGGCCGGAGACATCTTCGCGACCACCCTCTCGTCCTATCCCGCCAATCCGGACGCGGTCTACTACTTCGGCCTGTGCCGGATCTACCTGGGCGCGCGCGACGAGGGCTTCGCCCGGCTCGCCTCCTACGACGACCCGAACAACTTCCGCATCACCCAGGAGGTCCGCTGGTGGGCGAACTACTGCGCCAAGAAGCCGGAGCTCACGCCCGAGAAGATACGCCAGGTCATGAACAAGGCGCGGGGCGAGGGATACCGGCGGCAAATCCAGGAGGACTGGGACGACCGGCTCATGGGCTGGTAGCTCACGCGCCCTCCCCGAACGATCCTACGCCCCGAGCGGGCCCTCGATGACGCCGCCCGCCAGCACCGCGCCGTCCTCCGTGTAGACGGCCAGGACCTGCCCCGGCGTGGGACGGCCCTGGGGCGACAGAAACCGGCAGACCAGCCGGTCCCCGTCGAGCCGCACCCGCGCGGGCCGGGCCTGCTGCCGGTAGCGGGTCTGGACCAGCACGGCTTCGGGCCAGGCCTCGGGAGGGACCATGACATTGGCCTCCCCGGCCACGCACCCCGCCGCCTCCAGCGACGACTTGGGCCCCACCACCAGGGCGTTGACGGCCATGTCCTTGTCCAGCACGTAGAGCGGCTCGGTCCAGGCCACGCCCAGGCCGCGCCGCTGGCCCTCGGTGTGCCGCCACAGGCCGCGATGGCGGCCGATGACCCGGCCGTCCTCCAGGACGATGGGGCCGGGGCCGGGCATAAGCCCGCGCCCCTGCAGAAAGGCGTGGTAGTCGTCGTTAGGGACGAAGCATATTTCCTGGCTCTCGGTGGGCAGGGGCGGGGTCAGCCCCCGCGCGGCCAGGAGCGCGGGCACATCCCTCTTGCGCACGTCCCCCAGTGGGAATTGGGCGGCCCGCAGGAGCTCTACGGGCACCAGGGAGAGGAAATAGCTCTGGTCCTTGGCCCGGTCCGCTCCGCGCACCAGGGCCAGGCCCAGGCCGGGCCGCTCCTCCATCCGCACGTAGTGGCCGGTGGCCAGCCCGTCCGCGCCCAGGGACCGGGCGAAATCGAAGAGCGCGCCGAACTTCATGCGCGGGTTGCACAGGGCGCAGGGGTTGGGCGTCAGCCCGTGGCGGTAGCCCTCGACAAAGGGCGAGACCACCCGGTCCTCGAACGCGCCCCGCAGGTCCGGGGCGTGGAAGGGCACGCCCATGGCGGCGCAGGTCCCGGCCAGCTTGGCCACGGCGTCTTCGCCGCCTTCGGGCGAAGGCAGGAAACGGCCGTGCACGGCCACGAGGCCGAGCCCCCGCTCCCGAAGCAGGGCCAGGGCCAGCAGGCTGTCCATGCCGCCGCTGACGGCAACGGCCACGGTCACAGGGAACGCTCCATGTCGATCATGCGCCGATTGTGAAAAATGCCACGGCGGAATGCAACGTTTTTATACCCCGAAGCATCTCCTTTTATGCTATCAGACAACCTATCCGACGGAAAAACCGCAATCGAGGAGGCTCGGGATGAAACGCATGATCTTCTGCCTTACGGCCGCCTGCCTGGCCCTGGCCTCGGCCTGGGGCCCGGCCCGGGCCTGCACCACCATGATCGCCACGCCCGGAGCCACGGCCGACGGCTCCATGATGGTCACCCACTCCGACGACAACGAGCTCGGGGACCAGCGGCTGATCTTCGTCCCGGCCAAAAAACAGGAAGGCGCGCGCAGGACCTTCGCCGACTATCTGCGCTACCCCCGCATCGTCACCGACGACCGGGGCCCGGCCTACAACACGCCGGACGCGCCCACCAAGCCGCTGATCGAGATTCCCTACGCGGAAATCTGGAAGCTGCTGGGCCGGAAGCAGGAAACGTCCTTCGCCTATTTCGACGGCGACTACGGCATCATGAACGAAAAGAACCTGATGTTCGGCGAGTGCACCAACGGGGCCAACTACGAACCGCCCGCCAATCCCGTGGCGGGCAAGGGCAAGCCCCGCCGCATCTTCTACAGCGCCGAGCTCTCCCGCATCGCGCTCGAGAACTGCGTCACCGCCCGCGAGGCCGTGAAGCTCATGGGCGCGCTCATCGACGAGTACGGCTACTTCTCCACGGGCGAGACCCTGCTGGTGGGCGACGAGAAGGAGGCCTGGGTCTTCGAGATGTGCGCCCTGCCCGACGTGAAGCACCACTCCGCCTGGGTGGCCCAGCGCGTGCCGGACGGCCAGTACTTCGTGGCCGCCAACACCTTCCGCATCCGCGACGTGGTCAAGAACGACCCGGACAACTTCCGGTACTCCAGGCTGCTCATCCCCGGCCTGAAAAAGCTCGGCTGGTGGGACGAGGCCAAGCAGGGCCCGGTGGACTGGCTCCGGGCCGTCAGCCCCGGCGAGTACAACCACCCCTACTACTCCCTGCGGCGCATCTGGCGCTGCATGGACCGGGTCAACCCGGACCTCGGCCTCTCGCCCTGGGTCAGGGACACCTACACCCGCGACTACCCCTTCGCCATCGCGCCCAAGGACAAGCTGAGCGCCGCCGACGTCTTCGCCCTGTACCGCGACCACTACGAGGGCACCCAGTTCGACCTGACCAAGGGCGCGGCCGCCGGCCCCTACGGCGACCCGCACCGCTTCGTCGGCCCCTATGACGGCAACCAGAACAACGTGGACAAGGAAAAGAAGTACTATGGCGCGTGGGAGCGGGCCGTCTCGGTCTTCTACCAGGGCTACACCTACGTCTGCCAGACCCGGCCGGGGGCCCCGGAGATGACCAAAGGCATCCTCTGGTTCGGTCCGGACGTGGCCTACACCACCGTCTTCACGCCCTTCTTCTCCAAGATGGCCCAACTGCCCAAGCCGTACCAGGCGGGCGACCCGCGCCGGTTCGACCCAGCCTGCGCCTGGTGGCACTTCGACCTGCTGGCCAACTGGTCGCGCCTGAACTTCCAGCGCATGACCCGGGTGGACATTCTCCCGGCGCAGCGCGAGCTGGAGGAGCTGGCCCTGGCGGGCGCCTACGCCATGGACGACGCCATGGCGGGCAAGACGCCCGAGCAGCAGCGCACGCTCATCACCCAGTTCAGCTTCGACACGGCGGGCATGATTCTGAACCGCTGGCGCGACCTGACCTTCGCCCTGCTCGCCAAGTATTCGGACGGCTACATCAACCGCCCCGGCGAGGACGCAGTATCGGCCATCGGCTATCCGGCCGACTGGCTGAACCGGACCGACTACAGGAATGGCCCGACCACCTATGACATGAAGTAAACTTAATCAATCATAAATAAAAATGGCCGGTTGCGAACGCGCGTTCGCAACCGGCCCTTCATTTTCCTCAAAAACCTTTCCCCTTCCCCTCTCAATCCCACGCCCCGCACAAACCCCCAATCAAAAACGGCCCTCCCGCCCCGAACCAACCACGCGAAGCGTCGCCAAAAAGTTTGGGGGG
>NZ_JAQUWN010000031.1:33326-40883 GCF_028692895.1 Pseudodesulfovibrio sp. | reverse complement strand
ATAATTCCTAGTTATCCCAACCTCCCCTCCTCAATATCCCCTCTCGGATGCGCGCTGGCGATGGCCTTGCGCTGGCAGGCCTCGTTGACGTGGGCGTAGATTTCGGTCACGCCGATGGAGCTGTGGCCGAGGAGGACCTGGATGTTGCGGATGTCCACGCCGTTGCCCAGGAGCATGGTCGCCACCGTGTGGCGGAACATGTGGGGGGTGACGTGCTTGCCCGCAGCGCCCCGGGCCGCGTAGCGGGACAGGAAGGACCGCACCTGCTGGTCCGTTATCCGAAACAGATGGCCGCACGACGGGTCGGCATAGCGGAGATGCTCGGTCAGGGCGGCCGTCACCTCGACGCCGCAGAGGGGGACGATGCGCTCACGGCGGCCCTTGCCCGTGATGCGGACGTTGCCCGCCCCGAGGTCCACGTCCTCCGAGCGCAGGGCGCAGAGCTCGCCCACCCGCATGCCCGTGGCGAAGAGCAGCTCCAGCACCGCGATGTCCCGGACGCAACGGATGTAGCCGCCGCTGCCCCGGCGAAGGGCCGCCTTGTCCGCATACGCCGCGCGGAAAATGCCGCTGACCGTCTCCAGGCTCATGGTCCGGGGCAGCTCCCTGGCCCGGTCCACCTTGATCCGCAGCTTGCGGAACGGGTTCGACTCGATCTGCTCCTCATACTCCAGATAGGAAAAGAACGCCTTGAGCGTGGCGATCTTGCGCTTGATGCTCCGGGGCCGATACGACTCGAAGAGCCGCTTCAGGTATCCTCGGATGACGTCCTTGCCGATGGCCGCAACATCCGCCCCGCCTGCGCCCCGCCCCAGGTGCTCCACGAACTGGCGCAGGTCCGTCCGGTAGGCCTTGAGCGTCTTTTCCGTCAGGTTCTTTTCGTATTGACAATGAAACAAAAACAGGCCAATCGATTCGCTCGTCGTGCGCATTCCCTTTTCCTTTCCGCTTGTCCTACATAGAAACATCTATACAACTGGTTGATTTTGTTGATTTTGTTTTCTAGACGCGGCAGCGTCAAGGACAGGCTTGCCCGAGGCCCGCATCCTCGGGTTGTGGGGTGCGCCCGAAACCTATAAGATACGACGCTCGACCGGGCCCATTCGGCCCGGCGGACGGAGGACATATTCATGCGATTTGTGGACGAAGCGATCATCACGGTGCGCTCCGGCAAGGGCGGCAACGGCTGCGCCAGCCTGCGGCGCGAGGCCAACATGCCAAAGGGCGGCCCGGACGGCGGCGACGGCGGACGCGGCGGCGACGTCATCCTTCGCGCGGACAACAGCCTGGTGACCCTCTACGACTTTCGCCTGCACCGCCACTACTTCGCCAAGAACGGCCAGCAGGGCATGGGCAGCGACCGCTACGGCAAGGCCGCCGACCCCCTCTACGTGAACCTGCCCGTTGGCACCCTGATCTTCGAGGTCACGGAGCACGAGGACGGGACCACCGAGGAGACGTTCCTGGCAGACCTGGTCGAGGACGGCTCCGAGCTGGTCATCTGCGAGGGCGGACGCGGCGGCCGGGGCAACCTGCACTTCAAGTCCTCGGTCAACCGCACCCCGCGCTACGCCGAGCCCGGCTTTCCCGGCGAGGAGAAGCGCGTCCGCCTGGAGCTGAAGATCCTGGCCGACGTGGGCCTCCTCGGTCTGCCCAGCGCGGGCAAGTCCACCTTCATCTCCCAGGTCTCGGCCGCACGGCCCAAGATCGCGCCCTACCCGTTCACTACCCTGGTCCCCAACCTCGGCGTCGTGGAGAACGAGGATTTCAAGCGCATGGTCATCGCCGACATCCCCGGCCTCATCGAGGGCGCGAGCGAGGGGCGAGGCCTGGGCATCACCTTTCTCAAGCACGTGGAGCGCACCCGCTTCCTGGTCCACGTCCTGGCCGTGGAGGACCTGAACCGAGAGGACCCGCTGGACGGCTACGCCATGCTCGATCAGGAGCTGGCCGCCTACAGCCCGGAGCTCTCGCTCAAGCCGCAGATCAAGGTCATCAACAAGATCGACACCCTCTCCCCGGAGGAACTGGCCGAGCTCAAGACCAAGGTCGCGGCCTCGGGCCAGGAGGTCTACCTCATCTCCGCCCTGACCGGCGAAGGGGTGGACGGACTGCTGGACGCCATGTGGCGGCAGCTCGCCGCCATGGAGGAGCCGCTCGCCGAAGCGGACGAGACAATCCCCGAAGCATGACATCCCCGGCCGGAGGGCCTTCTCCGGGCCGCCCGAGTTTCCGACAGGCAAAACAAAATCCCCCAGGCGCACCGCCGGGGGGATTTTTCTTTTCCGGCGCGCACGAATTGTCCGCGCGAACTTCCTTGGCCGCGAACACTTCGTTGAGCGGGGTCGGCTCCGGAGCGGGCGCAGTGTCGGATCGAGGTCGGATCGCCGTGCCAGTTATCGGCAACCATGTCTGATGCGATTCATTTTTCTCATGCTTCTTGAAGCTGGCTTGATGTAAAAACGCCGCGCCGCCTGCGCCGTCCGGACCCGAGTCATTCCTTGCCAGCTCACCGGCAGTTGCTGTACCTTCGCCCGCATGACGCAACTCGACATGGATAGAAAAGCGCTGCTGGCGAACGTCCGGCGCGTGGTGATAAAGGTGGGGAGCGCGGTCCTGACCACCCCCGACGGGCTGAACCCGGCCGCCATCGAGCGGCTGGCCACGCAGATTTCCACCCTGCGCGACCGCTCCATCGACGTGGTCCTGGTCTCCTCCGGCGCGGTGGCCGCCGGGCGGCAGCGCATCTGCGAGCGCACCCGGCAGTGCCGCAAGGAATACACGGACATGGCCTCGCGCCAGGCGGCCTCGGCCGTGGGCCAGGGGCGGCTCATGCACGACTACGACGAGGCCTTCGCCCGCCACGGCAAGGTCACGGCCCAGGTCCTGCTGACCCGCAGCGGGCTCAAGACCAGAGACCGCTTCCTCAACGCCCGCAACACCCTGGAACGGCTGCTGGAATGGCAGGTGGTGCCGATCATCAACGAGAACGACACCGTCTCCACCCACGAACTGGAGTTCGGCGACAACGACACCCTGGCCGCCATGTGCCTGGGGCTGACCGGCGCCGACCTGTTCATCAACCTGACCAGCGCCGACGGCGTGTTCGAACAAAACCCGGACAGCCACCCAGGCGCGAAACCCATCCCGGTCATCGAGAACATCGCGGCCCTGGACCTGGAGGCCACCTGCGACGGCAAGACCAACGTCGGCACGGGCGGCATGTACTCCAAGCTGCGCGCGGCCCGGCGGGCGGCCCAGCTCGGCGTGCCCACCCTCATCGTCTCGGGCAAGGGCGAGTTCGATCTTGTGGCCGTGCTGGACGGCGAGGAACGCGGCACCCTGGTCCTGCCCGAGGATCACACCGTGTCCAGCAAGAAATTCTGGCTCGCCTACCACGACAACCCGGCCGGGAGCATCGTGGTGGACCAGGGCGCGGCCCGGGCCCTCACCGGCCGCGGCAAGTCGCTGCTGCCCATCGGCATCCGCGAGGTCTCCGGCTGCTTCGAGCGCGGCGCGCTGGTCTTCATCAAGGATACGGATGGCGACCAGCTCGGCGTGGGCGTGAGCAACTATTCATCGGACGAGTTGGCCCGCATCAAGGGACGCCGCACCGACGAACTGGCCGACATCCTCGGCCCCGCCGTCTTCGACGAGGCCGTGCACCGGGACAATCTGCTGCTCGACGCGGCCATCTGACCGGGACCACGTTTTGCGGCGGATCTATCTCGACAAGAATCTCCAGTTCGTCTTCGGCGTGACCCTGATGGCGGTGCTCGGCGTGTCGAGCATCGTCCCGGCCCTGCCGGGCATCATGGACGGCCTGTCCATCGGTCCGGTCCAGATCGGCCTGGTCATCTCGGCCTTCACCCTGCCCGGCGTCATATTCTCGCCTCTCATGGGCGTCCTGGCCGACCGGATGGGGCGGCGCATCGTCCTGGTCCCGGCCCTGTTCGTGTTCGGCGGGTTCGGCTTCGCCTGCTTCTTCGCCCGTACCATGCCGGAGCTGCTGGCCCTGCGCTTCGTCCAGGGCGTGGGGGCGAGCCCGCTCGGCGTGCTCTACGGCACCATCATCGGCGACCTCTACCATGGGCCGGAGCGCGGCCAGGCCATGGGCTACAACGCCAGCGCCCTGGCCATGGGCACGGCGCTCTACCCGGCCATCGGCGGCATCCTGGCCATCCTGGGCTGGAACTACCCCTTCCTGCTGCCCCTGCTGGCCATCCCGCTCGGGGTCGCCATCATCTTCCACATGGACATCCCGAACCCGGACCGGCAGGGCTCCTTCGCCGAATACCTCAGGGGAGCGCTCCGGCGCATGCGCACCCGCCGCGCCCTGAGCCTCTTCGCCACCACCCTGGTCACCTTCGTCATCCTCTACGGCCCGATCATCACCTACCTGCCCCTGCTGCTGGACGCGAGATACGAGGCCTCGGCCCCCATGATCGGGGCCGTGTTTCTCATCGCCTCGGGCTTCACCGGCCTGGCCTCGTTCCAACTGGGCCGCCTGGCCGAACGGTTCGGCCAGCGCACCCTGCTCCTGGCCGCGTCCGTGTTCTACGCGCTGTCCATGCTCCTCATGCCGCTGGCCCCCGGCCTGTGGTACGTGGTGCCGCCGGTAATCTGCTTCGGCCTGGCCCAGGGGCTGAACATCCCTACGGTCATGACCATGCTGACCACCATCGCGCCCATGGAGCAGCGCGGGGCGTTCATGGCCGCCAACGGCTTCCTGCTCCGCCTGGCCCAGACCGTGGCTCCGCTGCTCATGGGCGGACTGTTCGCCCTGTTCGGCATGCAGGCCGTGTACCTCGGCGGCCTGGCCTGCGCCGTGATCCTCTTCGCCCTGGCCTTTTTCTGCATCGAAAAGTAGGCTCGCCGCCATGTCCCGACACATCCTCGCCACCGGCCAGACCTTTTGCGCCGACGCCTCGGGCGCGCGCATTCCCTGCGCCGGGACCGGCCAGGACGCAGAGACCGCGCCGGGCATCCCCTCGGGCGCGGACCGGTTCCGGGTCCGGGGCGAGACCGTGCTCGACGCGGCCACCGGCCTGACCTGGCTGCGCGACGCCAACGCGCCGGGTTTTCCCCTCGCCTGGCAGGAGGCCTTCGACTTCATCGAGGACATGAACGCCAAGGAACTGGCGGGCAACGACGACTGGCGGCTGCCGGACCGGCGCGAGCTGTTCAGCCTGGTCTCCTTCGACGCCCACTCCCCGGCCCTGCCGCCCGGCCACCCCTTCGAGAACGTCTTTTCCGGCTGGTACTGGACCGCCACCAACTCGGCCATGCACGCGGCCCAGGCCTGGCACGTCCACTTCATGGGCGGCCGAATGTTCTGGGGCACCAAGACCGGCTACGAGCTGGTCTGGCCCGTGCGCGGCATGACCGACGTGCTCCCGGCCGTGAGCCCGGCCAGCCCCCTGGGCGTCCCTTGGCCCGAGCCCAGGTTCGTGCCCGAAGGCGGCGCGGTGCGCGACGGACTGACCGGCCTGGCCTGGACCCGCTCCGCCGACCTGGCCCCCGGCCCCGTGAGCTGGGAGGAGGCCTTCGCCGTGGCGGCCCGGCTCAACCGGGAGCGCCATGCGGGCCTCGACAACTGGCGGCTGCCGACCATCCGGGAGCTGGATTCCCTGACCGACGCCTCGACGCACACCCCGGCCCTGTGCCCCGGCCACCCCTTCACCGACACGCGCGAGGCCTACTGGTCGTCCACCAACAGCGCCTACGAGCCGGGCTGGGCCATGTGCCACTACCTCCACAAGGGCGCTACGGGCGTGGGCTTCAAGCTGGACCGGGGCTTCCACGTCTGGGCCGTGTCGGACCCGGACCCTAATCCTCCGGCCGGGCTCGGCCGATAAGGGAGGCATGAGGACATCGCCATGAAAGGTCTCCGTTGCCGACTCCAGCACCACCTGAACCCGCTGCACGTCTATTGCCGCCTGCGCACCCTGGGCATGGCCCCGCGCGCGGCCCGCGCGGTGTCCTTCTGCTACGAGCGGGTGGTCTACCGCTTCGTCCTGGCCTGATCCGGCCCGCCGCCCGTCATTCCGCCAGGCGCGCGCCTTTGCGCCCGCCCTTCCGCGCGCCGCGCCATGCCCGCCCCGCGCCACGCTTTCC
Organism: Pseudodesulfovibrio sp.; assembly: GCF_028692895.1. Lineage (GTDB taxonomy): Bacteria > Desulfobacterota > Desulfovibrionia > Desulfovibrionales > Desulfovibrionaceae > Pseudodesulfovibrio. The sequence continues at coordinate 34,766 of NZ_JAQUWN010000031.1, read as the reverse complement.
CTTCCATTCCCCGATCAAAAACGATACAACGCCCGGAGCAACAAGCTCATCAGGAGATAGCAATGTCCGTGATTCTCTGGTCCATCATCGCCTACATCCTCGGTTCCATCCCCTTCGGGCTGGTGGTGGCCAAGGTCCTTTGCAACACCGACCCGCGCACCGGCGGCAGCCGGAACACCGGCGCCACCAACGTGGCCCGGCTCTGCGGCACCAAATACGGGGTCCTGACCCTGGCCCTGGACCTGGGCAAGGGCTTCTTCCCGGTGCTCCTGGCCTCGTCCTGGACCGGCTCGGGCCTCGGCCTGAGCGTCGTGCTCCTGGCCGCCATCCTGGGCCACGTCTTTTCCTGCTTCATGAACCTGAAGGGCGGCAAGGCCGTGGCCACCACCATCGGCGCGTTCCTGGCCGTCTCGCCCTGGGGCACCATATTCTCGGCCGCGCTCTGCCTGCTGGTCATCGCCCTGTCCGGCCACGTCTCCATGGGCTCCCTGACCCTGGCCCTGGCCCTGCCCGTGTTCATGTTCCTGACCGGCCACTTCGCCTTCGTGCCCGCGGCCCTCGTCGTCATGGTCCTGCTCTTCTGGCGGCATCGCGAGAACATCCACCGCCTAGCGCGGGGCGAAGAGAACCCCTGGATCAAGAAGGACTAGCCGTGCGCCCCGGCAACCCCCGCCGGTACGCCATCTATTCCGTGGCTGCATCGGTGACCACACTGGTGCTCAAGTTCGGCGCATGGCACGCCACCGGCTCGGTGGGCCTGCTCTCCGACGCCCTGGAGTCCATCGTCAACCTCACGGCGGGCGTGCTGGCGCTCACGGCCATCACCATCGCCCTGCGCCCGGCCGACCAGGACCACCGGTACGGCCACGGCAAGGCGGAATACTTCTCCAGCGGCATCGAGGGCGTGCTCATCATCCTGGCCGCCCTGGGCATCGCCTACGCCGCGTTCCAACGCTTCCTCCATCCGGCTCCGCTGACCCATCTCGGGCCCGGCCTGATCCTGGCCCTCGTCTCCTCGGTCATCAACTACGGCACGGCCAAAGTCATGCTGCGCGCGGCCAAGCGGTTCGACTCCATCACCTTGGAGGCGGACGCCCGCCACCTGCTGACCGACGTATGGACCTCGGTGGGCCTGGTCGCCGGGCTGGCCATCCTGCTCTTCCTGCCCCACTGGTCCATCCTGGACCCGGCCATCGCCATGTTCATGGCCGTCAACATCGTCTTTACCGGGGCCGGGCTGGTCCGCCGCTCCGTGGGCGGGCTCATGGACGACGCCCTGCCCGACGCCGAGCTCGAGGTCATCGAGACCGCCATCGGACGGCACAAGGCCAAGGGCGTGAGCTACCACCACCTGCGCACCCGCAAGTCCGGGCCCCTGCGCTTCATCGACTTCCACCTGCTGGTGCCGGGCGCGACAACGGTGCAGGCCGCCCACGACCT
>NZ_JAQUWN010000031.1:0-33226 GCF_028692895.1 Pseudodesulfovibrio sp. | reverse complement strand
CGCGGTCCACGGCCACGGCGGGAATGCCCTCCGGGAAGACGCGGGCCATGGTCTCGCGCGCCTCGGCGTCGAGCCGGTCCCACTTGTTGAGGGCCAGCACCGAGGGAATGGCGTCCAGGTCCATCTCGGCCAGGATCGCCCGCACGGCCGCCACCTGCTCCTCCACTTCCGGGTGGGAGACGTCGCAAACCAGGACCAGCAGGTCCGCCGACTCCAGCTCCTCCAGCGTGGCGCGGAAGGCCTCCTTCAGGTCCGGCGGCAAGCGCCGGATGAAGCCCACGGTGTCGGTCAGGACCACCTCCCGCTCGCGCGGGAAGCGGATGCGGCGGCTGGTGGGGTCCAGGGTGGCGAAGAGCTTGTCCTCGGCCAGGACCTCGGAGCGGGTCAGGGTGTTGAGCATGGTGGACTTGCCCGCGTTGGTGTAGCCCACCAGCGAGACGATGGGCAGCCCGGCCTTGGCCCGGCGCTCGCGCGTCTGGGAGCGCCGCTTGCGGACCTCGTCCAGCTCCTTCTTGAGCCGGGTCAGCCGGTCGTTGGCGCGGCGGCGGTCGATTTCGAGCTTGGTCTCGCCCGGCCCGCGCCCGCCGATGCCGCCCATGAGCCGGGACATGGCCCGATTCTTGCCCACCAGGCGCGGCAGCGCGTACTTGAGCTGGGCCATCTCCACCTGGAGCTTGCCCGAGCTGCTGGTGGCGTGCTGGGCGAAAATGTCGAGGATGAGCTGGGTGCGGTCCAGGATCTTGCGTTCGGTGATCTCGGCCAGATTGCGGCTCTGGGTGGGCGAGAGCTCCTGGTCGAAGAGGATGACCGAGGCGTTGGCCTGGAGCGCCCGGACCTCCAGCTCGGCCAGCTTGCCCTTGCCCATGATGGTCTTGGGATTGAGCTGGCGGACGCGCTGGATGAGCGTCCCGGCCGCGGACAGCCCGGCCGTGTCGGCCAGCTCGGCCAGCTCGTCCAGGGAGCGCTCCTGCACCGGCCTCGGGGTCACGTCCACGCTGACCAGCAGGGCCCGGTTCTCGTCCGACTCCAGCTCCCGGCCCTCGGCCTGGCGGCCGAACTCGTCCTCCAAGGCCTGGACGATGGTGCCGAGATCGAGCTCCATGCGGTCCCAGCGGACCGGGTCGAAAATCTCGTAGCTCCGCTCCTCGGCGTTGGGCGGCAGCAGATGGGCGGCCTGGGCCGTGACCGGAAAGCCCCCGGCCACGTTGAGGGCGGTCACGGAGTCCAGGCGCAGGAAGACCATGTCCATGAGGTCCTCCTGGGACAGGGGCTCGTCGCCCAGGTGGGTGTGCAGCAGCCGCAGGCCGCGCAACCGGCCGGTGGCCATGCGCGCGCGAGGCAGCTCCGGGATGTAGATGGCCCGGTTGTCGCCCACCAGGACCATCTCCACCCGGCCCTGGCGGTCTATCAGCAGGGCGAGCTGCCGCCCGGTGTCGGCCGAAAGCTCGGCCAGCTCGCGCGCCTGGTCCAGCCCGTAGTTCCCGTGGGCCGGGAACTGGCGCTGGTACAGCCGCGACAGCCGCTTGATCTGGTTGGGCTTGAGACCTTGCAGGTTGCCCTTGGGTTTCTGTGCTATGACGTACTCCTTGTCGGCTGTTGAAAAACGGCGATCTGCTGCGTTGCTGCGAGGAATTCAAACCCTCGCGTACGGGGAGTACGCTTCGGTCTTGAATGCCTCTTGCGCCTATCGCTGCTGTCCCTATCCGTAAGACTCGCGGAGGACCGCTCGCCTAACGGCTACGGCTGCATCTCACCATTTTTGAACAGCCGACGATTCCGCTTTATTCCGAACCGTTAAGAAAAAAAATGGCGAAGCTGCGGCTCAAACCGTGGGGGATTTATAGGAAAAAGGCAAGCACCATCAGTGGTGCTTGCCTTTGTTCTTCATCGCCGCGTCAAGGCTGGCGAGAGTGGGTCGGATGTGTCGATGACGGGTGCGGTTTGACCGCAGGCGTAGCAGCGCTACGTCGAGGATCAAAACGTGCCCGACAGCGGCGCAGACGGCCCGCTATCGCCAGCCGGCGCAGCACGACGCTACGCGTCGTGCTCGCTCAGATACTTGGTGATCATGGCGTCGTACTGACTGGTCAGCTTGAAGGTCAGCGTGGCCATCTCCTTGCGGAAGGCCAGCGAGATGCCGCCGTTCTGCTCGATCTCCTCCTGCACCTGCCCGTAGTACTTGGGATCGGGCACCACGCAGATGGAGTGGAAGTTCTTGGCCGTGGCGCGGAGCATGGTCGGCCCGCCGATGTCGATCTGCTCGACGGCGGCCTTCAGGTCCAGCCCCTTGGCCACGGCGGCGGCGAAGTTGTAGAGATTGACGCAGATGAGGTCGAACGGCTCGATGCCGAAGTCCCGCAGGGTCTCCATGTGGGCCTCGTCATCCTTGTCGGCCAGGATGCCCGCGTGGATGTTCGGGTGCAGCGTCTTGACGCGGCCGCCCAGGATTTCGGGGAAATCGGTGACGTCGCTCACCGAGGTCACGGGCAACCCCGCCTCGGACAACATCTTCTTGGTGCCGCCGGTGGAAACCAGTTCGCAACCCTTATCAACCAGAAAACGGCCGAAATCGGCCAGGCCGGTCTTGTCCGTCACGGACAGGATGGCGCGTTTGACAGGTAGAAGTTCCATGAAAGCCCCCCTCTTTGAAGCTCTTGTTCGAGAGGCTCTGCCAGATTTGGCGGGCAAAGGCAAGTCTGCCGTCCCGCGGGGCGAAGGCTAATGGCAACAACCTGTAATGTCAGGAAATGCAAATACCGCGCCCCTGTATCGGGGAGCGCGTCGGGCGCGGGCGCATGGGGAGGTCGCCGACCCCGGCCAGGCGGGGCGAAGGGGCGAGCGAATCCGAAGGACTCCATCCGCCGAAGGCTGATTTCCCGCCCCGATCCGCCGAAGCGGCGGGGCGGGAAATCAACGGGGAGGGGAGACCGTGGGTTAGGGTCGGATCGCTTCGATCATTTCCTTGGCGGCTTCGAAATCCGGAGACATTTCGAGAATCTTCTCCAAATGTTCCCGGGCCGCGTCCTTCTGATCCATGCAGATGAGACAACCGGCCAGCGAGTAGCGAACCTCGTGCTTGGCGGGGTTGATCTCCAGGTAGTCCCGCAGGAACGGGACGATCTCCGCAACGCGATCCATTTCATGGCCGAGCTTGATAAGGCTGAACAGGGCGACCATGTTCTCGGGGTTCATCCTGATGGCTTCGACGAACATGGCGAAGGCATTCTCCTTCTCGCCGTTCTCCATCTTGATGAGCGCGATTCCGGAAAGACTCTTGTCGCTCGGCTCGATCTTGTGGGCTTTCTGGTACATCACCAGGGCGTCATCCAGGTCGCCGCGCTGAACCGCGACCGTCGCCAGGCCGATGTACGGGTCGGGATGCACGCCATTGGAGCTGACAGCCTTCTTGTAATACTCTTCGGCCTTGTCCAGCTCACCCATGAACAGGTAGCATTCACCGAGTTCCTTGTTGATTTCGTAATCCAGATGACCACTCATGATTCCCCTCCATGTCTCCTTTACCCGGGAGGCCGGGTGCCAAATATGCCGGGCCGTTGCTGACCCGCCTTGGCTTTTGCAACACATGTGCCAATCACCGTTTCCGCCCTGTTTCCTCCTGGCTACACTCCACAGCCGATCCATACTACACTGAAATTATAATACCTTTTTACAGCGCATTGATTGCGGACAATTCTGCCGCCAGCCAGAGGACGCCCCGCCCCGGCCGCCCAATACTATATAAGCGCACCGTCGCCTTGGCCCGCGCCGGCCGGATATCCGACGGTCTTCCGGCGGGACAGATAGCATTTATCCTTATAATTAACCATGTTATTTGATTGGAACGCTAGTTGCTAGCTCCACCGCGAACCGGGAGGAAAAAACTGCCACCCGGTCAATTCCAGAAAGCCGATCGGCAGGAGGAGCAAGGCATGAAGGGCATTTTCGCGCACCACATCCAGTTGACGGAGAAGGTCCTGGACCTGCGGCTGCAACGTCAAAATCTCGTCATGGGCAACATCGCCAACGTCAACACGCCCGACTTCAAGGCCCGGAGCCTGGAGTTCGAGGACAACCTCCAGAAGGCGCTGGACCTGGACGAGCGCGGCCGCATGACCCGCACCAGCAGGGAGCACATGCCCGTGGTCTTCGACGCCAGTTCCTTCAAGGGCGAGGGGATCGAAGCCTTCCAGCCGCGCACGGTCTATGGCGAGGACTCGGTGGACCTGGACAAGGAAATGGCCGTCATGACCAAGAACGGCCTGATGTACGACGCCCTCGCAAGCGTCATCAAAAAGAATTTCGACGGCATCCGGCAGGCCATTCAGGAAGGAGGCAAGTAATGGACTTCATGACCGCGCTCGACATCGGGGCGTCCGGGCTCAAGGCCCAGCGCACCCAGCTCAACGTCATTTCCATGAACATGGCGAACATGCGGACCACCCAGACCCTGGAGGGCGGCCCCTACCGCCGCAAGTCGGTCTCCTTCGAGTCCACCCCGGTATACTCCCCCTTCGACTCGGCCATGCAGGACCAGCTCAACCGCGAGCTCAAGGGCGTCAAGGTCCTGGGCGTCACCGCCGACCAGCGCCCCTTCAAGCAGGTCTACGAGCCGCACCACCCCGACGCCAACGACCAGGGCTACGTCTTTTACCCGGACATCAACGTGGTCGAGGAAATGACCAACATGATGACCTGTACCCGCGGGTACGAGGCCAACGTGGAAACCATCAGCGCCTGCAAGCAGATGTTCCAGCGCGCCCTGCGCATCGGAACCACCTAGGCCGTAAGGAGAAATCGTCATGGTTGTCAAAAGCGTCGCCATCAGCGCCTACCAGAACGCCATGGAGCTCCGCCGCCGCTCCGTGGACAACACCGTCAGCGAGCGGCTCAGGAAGCCCCAGGCCCCGGCCCAAGGTTTCGGCGAGACCCTCAAGGATTCGCTCAAGTCCGTCAACGACATGCAGGAAGACAAGAACCGGATGATCGAGGAGTTCGCCTCCGGCAAGAGCCAGAACGTCCACGAACTGATGATCAGCCTGCAGAAGGCGGGACTGGCCGTGTCCATGACCAGCGCCGTGCGCAGCAAGCTCATGACCGCGTACCAGGAACTCATGAAGATGCCGTTCTAGGCAGCCGACTGGAAGCCAAGGGAAACACCCAATCAGCGGGAGAATAGGAAATGCCGCCGTTCGTCAATGAATATTGGTCCAAGATTCAGGGATTCTGGTCCGGCCGGACCATGTCCCAGCGCATCCTCATCGCCGGACTCGCCCTGTCCGTGTCCGTGGCCTTCGGGCTCATGATCTTCTGGATGAACCGGCCGGACTACAAGGTTCTGATGACCAATCTTTACCCGCAGGACGCCTCCCAGGTCGTGGCCATGCTCAAGGCCGCCAAGGAGAACTACGTCATCGAGGACAACGGCAAGACCATCAAGGTCCCGGCCGACCGCGTCTACGAGCTGAGGCTCAAGGTGGCGGGCGAGGGCAACCTGCACGGCCAGGGCATCGGGTTCGAGATTTTCGACAACGTCCAGATCGGCCAGACCGACTTTGTGCAGCACATCAATTACCAGCGCGCCCTCCAGGGCGAGCTGGCCCGCACCATCACGGAATTTCCGCAGGTCGTGAAGACCCGCGTCCACCTGGTTCTGCCGCAGAAATCCCTGTTCATCGAGGACCAGATGCCGCCCAGCGCGTCCATCGTCCTCCAGCTCAAGGACGACGGCAAACTGGCCCCGGCCGAGGTCCAGGGCATCGTCAACCTGGTTTCCATGGCCGTGGAGGGCCTCTCGCCCAAGAACATCACCGTCACCGACATGAAGGGCCGCCCGCTCTACACCCCGGAGGACGACACCACCGGCCTGGCCCTGTCCAACACCCAGCTCGAATACAAGGCGAACATGGAGAACAAGATCCAGCGCCGCATCATGGAGCTCCTCGGCCCGGTCGTCGGACCCGAGAAGGTCATCGCCCGCGTCAACGCGGACCTCGACTTCAGCCAGAAGACCATCCGCTCCGAGACCTTCGATCCCAACGGCTCGGTGGTCCGTTCCGAAAGCCGCAACGAGGAAAGCACGGCCGGCGCGGCCAACCTGGCGGGCGGCGAGCCCGACGCCAACTTCCGCGGCGACGGCTTCACCGGCACCAAGACCACCCAGGACTCCAACCGCGAGTCCCGGACCACCAACTACGAGATCAACAAGACCGAAGAAAACATCGTGGCCCCCGTGGGAGAGTTGAAACGGCTGTCCGTTGCGGTTATCGTGGACGGGACGTGGACCACCGACGAGGCCACCGGCAAGCAGGTGTACGTGCCCCGCGCGGCCGAGGAGATCGAACGCATCAAGAACCTGATCACCAACGCGGTCGGGTATGACACCGTGCGCGGCGACACCATCGAGGTGAGCAACATCTCGTTCGGCGAGCCCGCCCTGTACGACGCCGATTCCCTCATGCGCACCATGCTTGAATACGCCCAGAGGCTGGGCAAGCCGTTCCTCAACGGCATCCTGATCTTCCTGTTCCTCATCATGGTGGTGCGGCCGGTCGTCATGGCCCTGATCCGCCCCCGCGTGGCCGAGCAGGAGATCGAGGAGATGGCCGGGCTGCCCGGGGCCGAACGCCTCGCCCTGGAAGAAGAGGAGATGGACGAGGAGGCCATGGATATGTCCCGTCGCATAGAGAACGCAAAGAACCACGCCATTCAGCTCTCGGACGACAACATGGACCAGGCGGTCCACCTGCTCAAGAGCTGGCTGACGCAGGAGGCATAGACCCATGGCCGACTTCACCGGACCGCAGAAAACCGCCATCGTGCTCCTCGCCCTGGGCGAAAAGTTCACGGCGGAAGTGTTCAAGCGCATGGAGCGCAACGAGATCGCCGCCGTGTCCAAGGCCATGCTCGAAACCGACTCCGTGCCCCGCGAGCAGGTCCTCCAGGTGCTCAAGGAGTACAACGAGGCCCTGGCCTACGGCGCCGAGCTCCTGGTGGGCGGCCCGGAACAGGTCAAGCGCATGCTGACCAAGGCCCTGGACGCGGAGACCGCGAAGTACATCATGGATTCCCTGGACCTGGACTCCGGCCCCACGCCGTTCCAGGAGCTGGAGAACGTCAGCCCGCGCATCCTGGCCCAGATCCTGCGCAACGAGCATCCGCAGACCCTGGCCCTCATCCTGGGCCACCTGCACCCGGACCAGGCCGCGGACCTCATCTCCCACCTGCCCGCCGGCGTGCGCGCCGAGGTGCTCATGCGACTCGCCAAGCTCGAGGCCGTGGCCGAGGAGATGCTCATGGAAGTGGACAAGGTCCTGCAGAGCCAGCTCATCGCCATGGGCGGCAAGGAAGGCAAGAAGGTCGGCGGCGTCAACGCGGTCGCCGAAATCCTCAACGCCGTGGACCGCAACACCGAGGAGGAGGTCCTCTCCGAGATCGAGGAGGAGTCCGCCCAGATGGCCGAGGACATCCGCAACCTCATGTTCGTGTTCGAGGACATCAAGGGCGTGGACGACATCGCCATCCGCGAGCTGCTCAAGGAGGTCTCCAACGAGGACCTCACCGTGGCCCTCAAGGGCGCGAGCGACGACCTCAAGGAGAAGTTCTTCAAGAACCTGTCCGAGCGCGCCTCCACCATGATAAAGGAAGACCTGGAAATCATGCCGCCCAAGAAGCTCTCCGAGGTCGAGGCGGCCCAGCAGAACATCGTCAAGACCGTCCGCCGTCTGGAGGACGAGGGCAAGATCGTCATCAGCCGAGGCGGCAGCGATGTCTTTGTCTAAGCACGACTCCGGCCACCTGACCGGCAAGGTCCTGATGGGGCTCCAGAGCCCCGGCCCGGATGAGATGACCATCCAGGAGATCGAGGGCAAGCGCAAGCTGATCTGGGACGACGCCATCAACGACGAGTACCTGGAGCGCGTCAAGGCCAAGGCCCGCGAGGCGGCCAAGGAGATCAAGATGATGGCCGAGCTGGAGGCCGAGGCCCTGCGCGCCACGGCCCGCCACGAGGGCTATGCCGACGGGCTGGCCCAGGCCCAGGCCGACGTGGAGGCCCACACCCTGGCCATGTCCGCCGAGGTGGAGAACATCGTCACCCGGATCGGCTCCCAGGGCGCTACCATCTTTGAAGAGCGCCGCGCCGACGTCATGGCCCTCATCCGCCTGGCCGTCAAGAAGACCCTGGCCGTGGAGATGAGCGAGCAGCGCGTCGCCTCCCTGGAGAATCTCATGCGCCAGGCCCTGGAACGCATCGAATCCCAGCGCCAGTTGACCATCAAGTGCGCGGCCGAGGATGCCGAGGACCTGCGCGCCTTCATCGGCTCCATCCAGGAGCGCACCCCCGCCCTCAAGTACTGGACCGTCAAGGGCGATCCGGCCATCGCCCAGGGCGGCGTGGTCGTGGAGGGCGAGGAGGGCCGGGTGGACAACACCGTGGCCACCCGCTGGAAGGGCGTGGAGCCCATCCTGGACCAGTTGGTGGAACAGCTCACCGCGCCCGACGCCGAGGGATGACATGACAGACATGGCCGACGCCTCCCGTCTCGGACTGCTCGAATCGCTCGACCCCTGCCAAAGCTACGGCAAAGTGACCAAGGTCGTGGGCCTCATCGCCGAGGGCCGGGGCATCAAGGCCCCCCTCGGCTCGGTCTGCTACCTCCTGCCCGACGACAAACGATCCATCCCAGCCGAGGTGGTCGGCTTCCGCGACGGGGCCTGCCTGTTCATGCCCTACTCGGACATGCGCGGCATCGGCCCCGGCTCGCTCATCCGCAACGCGGCCACCCCGCCCCACATGCCGGTGGGCCAGGCCATGCTCGGCCGGGCCGTGGACGCCTTCGGCGAGCCCCTGGACGGCAAGGGGGCCTTTGTCCCCGACACCTTCGCGCCCCTGCACCGCGAGCCGCCCAACCCCCTGGAGCGCCCGCGCATCAACGAACCGCTCGACGTCGGCATCCGCTCGGTCAACGCCCTGCTCACCCTGGGCAAGGGCCAGCGCGTGGGCATCATGGCCGGTTCCGGCGTGGGCAAGTCCACGACGCTGGGTATGATGGCCCGCTACACCAAGGCGGACATCAACGTCATCGCCCTGGTGGGCGAGCGCGGCAGGGAGGTGGTGGAGTTCATGGAGCGCGACCTCGGCCCCGCGGGCATGGCCCGCTCCGTGCTGGTGGTGGCCACCTCGGACAAGAGCCCGCTCATCCGCATGCGCGCGGCCTACGCGGCCACGGCCGTGGCCGAACATTTCCGGGACCAGGGCAAGGACGTCCTCCTGATGATGGACTCCGTGACCCGTTTCGCCATGGCGGGCCGCGAGGTCGGCCTGGCCGCGGGCGAGCCGCCCACGCGCGGCGGCTACACCCCGAGCGTCTTCGCCCACCTGCCCCAGCTCCTGGAGCGCGCGGGCAAGAGCCGCAAGGGCTCCATCACCGGCATCTACACCGTGCTGGTGGACGGCGACGACTTCACCGAGCCCATCGCCGACTCGACCCGCTCCATCCTGGACGGCCACATCGTCCTCACCCGCGAGCTGGCGGACCTGGGCCACTACCCGGCCATCGACGTGCTCCGCTCCATCAGCCGACTCAGGTCCGACATCACCACGGACGAGGCCCAGGCCGACGGCCGGGCCCTGCTCCGCAGCATGGCGACGTTCAAGAAGGTGGAGGACATGGTCAACATCGGCGCGTACCAGCGCGGGGCCAACCCCGAGGTGGACAAGGCCATCGCCATGGTCGGGCCGATCAACGGATTCTTGCGCCAGTTGGTCAAGGAGAACGAGCCCCTGGCCGGAGCCTTCGCCAAGCTCCACGCCCTGGTCGGCGATGGCGACGTCCAGCCCAACACCCCGCCCAGGCAGGCCCCCAAGCCGCAGGGCAAGCCCCAGATGCGGCCGCAGCAGAAGCAGCCGCCCCGCCCGGCCATCAAGCCCAAGAAAATGGCGGTCGCCCCCTCGGACATCAAGGTGAAATTGCGCTGACCGGGCGCGCCCGGACCGCAGTGGACCGGCGCTAGCCCAGGCTCCCCGGCAGACCGTGGACCATGGCCCGGATCTCGTCGCGCACCCGGCGGTACACGGCCAGGATCTCCGCCTTGTCCGTCATCCCCTTGACCAGGGCGGGCGGGTCGTCGAAGCCCCGGTGCACGCGCTTGCCCGGACCGGGCACGAATGGACAGTTCTCCGCCGCGCCCGCGCAGAGCGTGACCACGTAGTCGAACTCCACGCCCGGCGGCAGCTCGTCCACGGTCTTGGAATACTGCCCGATCAGATAAACGTCCTCTTCCTCCATGACCTGCACCGCGTAGGGGTCCATGCCCTTGGGCTCGGTCCCGGCGGAGAGGGCGTGGATTTCGGGGCGCAGGTAGTGGGTCCAGGCCTCGGCCATCTGGCTGCGGCAGGAGTTGCCGGTGCAGAGATAGAGTATGTTCATCAGAATAACCCGAACAGGTTGTGCAACCCGTTTTTCTTTTGGCCGTTTTCGGCCTCGCCGCCGGAGCCGGAGGACGACTCCGCGCCGACGAGGGTCTTGCCCACGGTGGTTATGACGCCGGTGACGCCCTTGAACACGGTCCCGGCCACGCCGATGACCGCGCCGCCCAGCGCCTTGACGTATTCCGACAGGCTGACGCTGTAGTGCGGGTCCGACACGGTCCCGGTGACGCGCACCGGCACCATGATCCCGAGCATGTCGTTGCCCGACTTGCCCCCCTGCCCCTGGGACGAGGCAACCAGCTTGACCTTGACCAGATAATTGATCGCGCCTGTGGGCAGCGAAACCGCGCCCTCCCCGGCCGCGCGCAACCCCGGCGCCTTGACGTCCAGGTCGCGGTTCTCCAGCACGCCGTTCTTGATGACGCCCGTGCCCGTGATGGAGCCGAAGCGCGTGGCGTCGCTCGCCGAGGCCACCACCGTGCCCTCCTGCTTGCCGCTCGCCTGGGTGGTCCGGGCCATGCCCAGCAGGTCCACGCCGGGGAACACGCCGTCCGCGAGGTCCAGGTTGAACTTGCCGTTCATGGACGCGAGCATGGGCCTGAGCCGCTCGCCCTCGCAGGCGAAGGTGCCCTTGAAGTCGAGCTTCCCGGCATAGGACGCCTCGCCCAGCGCGTCCTTGGAGAGCCGGCCCACGTCCACCTTGTCCAGGGAAGCGAGCAGGTCGGTGCGGGGCCGGTCGGTCAGGGCGTTGACGGTTGCTGCCATGGAGACGTGGCCGCCGTAGAGCTCCGCCTCGGCCGGGTTCAGGCGGATCAGGCCGTCCCGGCCCTGGGCCCCGGCCTTGACCTTGTCCAGCCAGACGCCCATGACGTGCAGCCGGACCAGGGTGGCCTCCGCGTCCACGGTCAGCCGCCGCAGCAGCCTCGCATCGAGAATCCTCGGGCCCTGTCCGTCCCCGGCCGAGGCCCCGGCCGAGCCGCCCTCCGCCTTTTCCACGGCGGGCAGGTAGCGGTCCAGGTCCACGGTGTCGCCATCGAGCCGGACGTAGCAGGACACGCCGTTCTCGTCACCGGCCACCTTGGCGTCGCCGCGCAGGCCGTTGCCGTCCACGGTCAGGTCGAGCCCCTTGAGGGCCAGAGACCGGGGCGTGTAGGCCACCACGGCCGTGCCTCCCACCTGGGCCAGAGCCTTGGCGTCCGCCGTGGCTGGCTCCCGGCCGGTCAGATTCTTCCACAGCGCCCGGCCGTCGAACGGGTCCACCACGACCGTGCCCACCAGCTTCTCCACGCCCTGGGCCAGGCCGTCCACGGAGCCGTCGAAATGGACCGTGGCCCCGTAGGCCGAAAGGGCCAGCCCCTTGGCCTCAAGCCGCCCCGCGGCCAGGGTCAGGGATTCGGCCTTGGCCTGGGCCGTGGCCTGGCCGCCCGGCACGGCCTTGCCCTCGGCCGCGACCGAGGCGTCCGCCCCGGCCAGGGTCAGGGACTCGCCCCGAGGGGCCAGGGAGGCCGTGCCCGAGATCGAGATCGTGCCCCGCGCCTCGGGATTGGAGGAGGAAAAGACGAGGCTGCCCTTGAGCGGGAAGCTCCCGCCCGCCCGCACAGCGCCCAGCTCCAGCGCCACGTCGCTCACGGCCAGAAACGCGTCGCCCTTGCGGTCGTCCCAGCTCATGGCGGAATCTTTCACGGTAACGCCGTCCACGTCCAGGTCGATCCCCTTGGAGGACGCGGGCTTGGCCGGCGCGGGCTTGGCGTCGTCCCCGGCCAGGTCGGCCCAGTTGGTCACGCCCTCGGCGTTGCGGGCCAGTCGCAGGGTCAGGCCGTCCAGGTAGAGGCGCGAGAGCTGGACGTCGCCGGAAAGGAGCGGGCGCAGCCGGAAGGTGGCCCCGGCCGTCTTCACGCTGGCCATGGGCCCGTCGCCGAACCCGGCCGCGTTGCTCAGGGTCGCGCCGTGGACCACCACGCCCAGGCGGGGAAAGAACATGAGCTTGAGATCGCCGGTGAAGTCCAGGGTCCGGCCGGTCTCGTCGCGGACCACCTGGGCGATGCGCGTCTTGTAGTCGTTGATGTCGAAGGTGGCCGCGAACACGGCGACGGCGACGACGATGAGCGCCGCCAGGATGCCGCCCGTCCACAAGGTGATGTGCACCGCTTTGGTCATGGCTTGTCCCTTTCGGGTCCGGTTGAGGATTATCGCCGCAGGAGCCGCTTGATTTCGACGAGCCCGTCGCGGATTTCGTGGAGGATGTCGGCATGGGCCCGGCTGTTCAGCCGCTTCTTGGCCCCCTCGATGGTCAGCCCCTCGTCGTAGAGGAGCCGCTTGATCTCACGGACGACTTCCAGGTTCTCCTCGGTGTAGAGCCGCTGGCCGCTGTCGGTCCGGATGGGTTCGAGTTCGTCGAACTCCCCTTCCCAGAAGCGCAGCACGTAGGTCTTGACCCCGACCTCGCGGGCGGCCTGTCCGATCTTGTAGCGCTTGAACTCCCGTAAATCTTCCATTTCGCTTAGATAGCAAATTGCCGGTCCCCCCTCAAGGCATTTGCAGGTTCGTCCCGCACCTCCGTCGACGGATGGGCCGGGCAGCCGATAAAACCTACCATTCCTCCTGTCACGCCGCCTTCACCCGTTCGTCGCCCATCGTGGCCGACGCGACACGGCTTCGACGCCAGAAGCACTGCCAGTTCAAGTAGATAGCACCCATCGTTATCCAACAACCAAGGAGAAACACATGTCCTCAGATACCGTCAATCGCCGCGATTTCCTGAAACTTGGAGCCATGGCGGGCGTCGCCGCCGTGGCCGCCGCCCACGCCGTCCCGGCCCTCGCCTCCCCCTGCGCCCGCACCCTGGACGCCTGCTTGGAGATGAGCCCGCAGGCCATGGCCGAGGCCTCGGCCCCGGTCTCCGCCGCCTGGCAAAACATCCGGCGGAACGCCGGGCAGATCCGCAACCCCGGCATCCGCAACGCGGTGCTGGCCATCCTGGACAACCCTGCCCCGACCCTGATGAAGGGCATGGGCGCGTCCGAGAAAAAAGCCGTCTACAAGGAACTGACCGCCAAGGGGCTGCTCAAGGACGTGGCGGAAAAGGATTTCCTCCCGGCCTCGGCCGATCCGGCCAGGGCCTCGCAGCCCTTCTATTCCGCGCCCGGCAGCGGCTACCAGAGCCACCACGCCTATCCCGGCGGACTGGCCACCCACACCGACCTCAACGTCCGCGTCTCCCTGTCCATTTACGACGGCTACCGCTCGGTCTACGACTACCTGCTCGACCGCGACGTGGTCCTGGCCGCCCAGCTTCTGCACGACCTGCACAAGCCGTGGGTCTTCCAGTGGGACGCGAACGGCGAGTCGCGCACCGAGCTGAAGCTGGCGGGCACCGGCGAGCACCACACCCTGAGCGTGGCCGAGTCCATCGTCCGGGGCCTGCCCGCCGACGTCGTGGTGGCCCAGGCCTGCGCCCACAACCACCCGCGCACCCCGGCCGACGAGGCCCAGGTGGTGGGCTGGCTCCAGGCGGCCGCCGTCATCGCGGGCGTGGACCCGGTCAAGCGCGGCCTGCTCGCGCAAGACGGCAAGACCCTGCCTCTGCCCCGCCGCCAGGAAGGATTCGTCACACACCTCGGCGACCACGACTGGGTCCTGACCGTGCCCGCGGTCCAGTGGGTCCTCCCGGTGCTGGAAAAGGTCGCGGTGCGCGACTACGGCATCAGCCAGGCCGACCTCAAGAAGAAGCCCTTCAACCAGTTCCGCAACTACGTCTTCTCCCAGGTCACGGCCATGTCCCTGTACGAGACCTACGCCGCCAAGGGCGAGGACGAACTGGTCCGCACCGTCCGCACGGTGGTCGTCCCGGCCTAGCCCGGGCCACGTCGAATACCGAGGGGGCCGGTTCCGCCGGTCCCTTTTTTTCGGCCCGGCGCCCGACGCCCTCCCCGCTTCCGGAACACGGGCGATCATGCTAGGGTTGCGCAAAACCCGCGTCCGGCAGGCCCGGCCGGAAACCAGGAGGCACGCCATGTCCATGACCCGCCGCTTCGCCCTCAAGGTTCTGCTCTGCCTGCCCCTGACGGCCGGTTCCGCCCTTTGCGCACTGGCCGGGGAGGACGAGGCCACGCAACAGTGGCGGCAGTTGCAGCAGCAGCGGATGCAGGACCGCCGGCAGTGGGGTGACCAGACCTCCCGGCAGTACGAGGAACGCCGGGAGCAGCGCGAGCAGTGGCGGCGGCCGGACGACGGCGACCGCCAGGAGCAGCGCGACCAGCGGCAAGAGTGGCGCGACCAGGACCGCCAGGAGCGGCACGACCGCCAGGACGCCCGCACCCAGGAACGCCGCGACTACAACGAAACCCTCGGCACAAGCGGCCAATAGCGGGTGGCCGGGCGCGCGCCGCCGGAGCGGACGAGCCCGGATTCCCCGCTTTTCCTCGACAATATCACCCCGGTCCGTGACCATTCCCGCCCCGCGAACGTATTTATAATGATAATGTGAAACGCATGGCGCTATAGTGGCGTCCACTCAACTGCCAACAAGGAGATTTCTCCCATGTCGATGACCAGACGATTCGCCCTCAAGGCCCTGATCTGTTTGCCGGTGGTGGCCGGTTCCGCCATCCGCGCCTTTGCCGCCAACGACAAGACCGAGGCGAAGGAACAAAAAAAGCAGCAGGCCCAGGAGCAGCGGGCCCAGGAAAAGGAGGAGCGGGAGCGCAAGCGCAAGCAGGACGAGGAACAGCGCGCCAGTGAGAAGGAAGAACGCGAACGCCAACGGGAACAGGACAAGGAGCAGCGCCAGCAGGAGAAGGAAGAGCGGGAGCGCCAGCGCGAGCAGGACAAGGAGCAGCGCGGGCAGGACAAGGAGCAGCGCCAGCAGGAGAAGTCCTCGAAAAGGGAGGAAAAGTCCTGGAGCAAGGAGAGCAAGGGCTCCGGTTCCGGCAAGGGCAAGGGCAAGAAGTAGCGAATTTCGCCCGCGCCACCTCCATGAAAAAAAAGCCCGCTTCCTCGGAAGCGGGCTTTTCGTCGTTCAGGGAACCCCGGCTAAAAGTGCACGGGGAGCTTGGCTTGCAGGGCTTCCAGCACCCGCTGGTGCTCCTTGTCCACCTGCTTGTCCTTGAGGGTCTTGGTGGCGGAGCGGTAGGTCAGGCGGAAGGAGAGGTTGCGCTCTTCCTGCTTGCCCTCGGGCACGTATTCGGCCACCAGTTCCACGGACTCCAGGATGTCCACGCCCGCGCCCTCGATGACCTTGCGGATGGCCCCGGCCGTAAGCGTGGCCGGACCGATGACCGTCACGTCGCGGCGGCTGGGCGGGAACACGGGCAGGGGCGCGAACCGGATGGCGTGCGCCTCGGACAGTCCCTTGAGGACGTCCAGGTCCAGCTCGGCCAGCCAGACGTCCTTGCGGGCGTGATAGAAGTCGGCCATCTCGGCCTTGACCTTGCCCACCAGGCCCGCCAGCGCGCCGTCGATGCGCACCTCCACGCACGGCTCCAGGAAGGCGTGGTCCTTGGCCAGTTCAAACTCGGGCTCGGACAGCTTGAGGTGGTTTCGGACCAGGTGCTCGACATGGCCCTTGATGTCCAGGTAGTCCACGTCGGCGGCGCCCCACGGCCAGTCGGCGGCGTGGCGCGGGCCGTAGAGCAGGATGCCCAGGCCGAGGCGCTCGCGGGTCTCGGTCTCGGACTCGGCGTCGGCGAAGAACCGCTTGGCCACCTCGAAGACGCGGATGTGGCCGTTGCCGTGGGCCATGTTGTACTTGAGCGTGTTGAGCAGCCCCGGAGCCAGGTGCGTGCGCATGACGTTCTGGTCCTCGCTCAGGGGGTTGGCGATGTGCACGCGGCCATCAAACGGCAGTTGAAGCCGGTCCAGGTCCTCGTCGCCCACGAAAGAATAGTTGATGGCCTCGTTCAGGCCCACGCCCGCGCCCCAGAGCTTGATGGAGCGGATGAACCCGTACTCGGAGTCGGCCACGCCCCCTTCCAGGGCCTTGGCCACCTTGGGCAACACGGCCGGGATGCGGTCCAGGCCGTAGACCCGGCCCACTTCCTCATAGAGGTCGACCTCGCGCTCCAGGTCCAGCCGGTGGGACGGCGAGGACACGGACCAGTTGTCCGGGTTCGTGTCGTCCACGGCGCAGCCCTCGCCCTCGAAGACCCTCTTGGCGAAATCCTTTTCCAGATCCAGGCCGAGCAGGCGCATGCAGCGGTCGTGGCGGTAGCCGTGGACCCGGTCCTTCCAGGGACGCGGCTCGTTGGAGGCCACGCCCGCGACGACCTTGCCGCCCGAGGTCTCGGACATGAGCTGGGCCGCCCGGTCGATGCAGAACCGATTCATGACCTGGTCCACGCCGCGCTCGAAGCGGTAGGAGGCGTCGGACGGCAGGGCCAGGCGGCGCGCGGTCTTGCGGATGGTGCCCGGCCGGAACACGGCGGCCTCCAGCAGGACGTTCCTCGCCTCGGCGGACATCTCGGAGTTGAGGCCGCCCATGACGCCCGCCAGGCCGACCGGCTTGTCGCCGTCCCAGATCAGCAGGTCCGCGCCGGTCAGGGTGCGCTCCGTGCCGTCCAGGGTGGTGAACTTCATGCCGTCGCTGGCCGGTGCCACGCGGATGGTCTTGCCAGCGATGCGGTCGTAGTCGAAGGAATGAAGCGGCTGCCCCAGCTCGAACATGATGTAGTTGGTGCAGTCGACGATGTTGGAGATGGGCCGCTGGCCGAGCGCCAGCAGCTTGAAGCGCATCCAGTCCGGGCCCTTTTTCGTGGTCACGTCGCGGATGATCCGGGCGTTGTAGAGCGGGCAGAGCTCGGGGTCGTCGATCCTGATGGTGATCTGTTCGTTGACGTCGCCGCCGGACTCCACCAGGTTCAGCCGGGGCAGGGTCAGGGGCAGGTCGAAGGCCAGCGCGGTCTCGCGCGCGAAGCCGAGGATGGACAGGCAGTCCGCGCGGTTGGGCGTGATGTCGAAATCGAAGACCACGCGCTCGAGGCCCAGGGCGTCCACCAGCTTGTCGCCGACCTTGAGGTCGTCGCCCAGGACCCAGATGCCCTCATGGTCCTCGGAAAACCCGAGTTCGCGCTCGGAGCAGATCATGCCGCAGGACTTGACGCCCCGGAGCTTGGCCTTCTTGATGACCAGGCCGTCGGGCATGGTGGTGCCGACCATGGCCACGGGCACGGTCTGGCCCTTGGCCACGTTGGGCGCGCCGCAGACGATGCCCAGCGTCTCGGGCCCGCCCACGTCCACGGTGCAGACGTGCAGGTGGTCGGACTCGGGGTGCTCCTCGCACTCGACCACGCGGCCGACCACGACGTCCTTCACCGGTGCGAACGGATCGACGATGCCGTCCAGCTCCAGGCCGAGCATGGTGAGTTTGTCGCCAAGCGCCTGGACCTCCCCCTCGTAGGGGACGAACTCGCGCAACCAGTTCAAGCTGACAAGCATGGAAAGCCTCCGGCGGCCGGGGAGTGAAGCGGGCGCGCCCCCTTCCATTCCCCGGACCCAGTCCCCGCTCCCCTCCCGAACCTGTCCGCGGCGCTGCGCGCGTTCGGAAAAGGCGGAGACGTGATCTGTTTTATCGTAAAAAACTCAAGTCAATAACTGGGCAGGGGGAAAGGCGGCGCAAGGCCGGGCCTTTCCCGCTTCGCGGGCCCCTAGGCGAACTGTTCCAGGAAACGGACGTCGTTTTCGAAGAACATGCGCAGGTCGCCGATGCCGTACTTGAGCATGGCCACCCGCTCGATGCCCAGGCCGAAGGCGAACCCGGTGTACTGCTCCGGATCGTAGCCCACGCACTTGAACACGTTCGGGTCCACCATGCCGCAGCCCAGGATCTCCACCCAGCCCGTGCCCTTGCAGACGCGGCAGGGGGAGCCGTCCTTCTGGTGGCCCTTGCCCCCGCACATCACGCAGGAGATGTCCACCTCGGCGGACGGCTCGGTGAAGGGGAAGAAGCTCGGGCGGAACCGGACGTTGGTCCCGGCCCCGAAGATCTGGCGCACGAACACGGTCAGCGTGCCGCGCAGGTCGCCCATGGACACGTTCCTGTCCACGAGCAGCCCCTCGATCTGGTGGAACATGGGGGTGTGGGTCAGGTCGGAATCCCGGCGGTAGACCTTGCCCGGCGCGATGACAGCGATGGGCGGCTGCTTCTTGAGCATGGAGCGGACCTGCATCCCGGAGGTGTGGGTCCGAAGCACGATCTTGTCCGAGACGTACAGGGTGTCCTGCATGTCGCGGGCCGGGTGCTCGGGCGGGATGTTCAGGGCCTCGAAGTTGTGCCAGTCGTTCTCCACCTCGGGCCCTGCCACGTACTCGAAGCCGAGCCCGGCCAGAACCGAGGTGATCTCCTGCATGACCAGGGTCACGGGATGGAGCGAACCGGCCCAGGGCTTACGGCCGGGCATGGTCGGGTCGAACCGGCTCAGGACGCGGCCGGTCTCGGCGGCGGTCAGTTCGGCCTCCATCTGGTCCATCAGCTCGGTGATGCGCTGCTTGACCTCGTTGGCTTTCTTGCCGCCCGCGGGCTTGTCGGCGTTATCCAGCGCGCCGAGCTCGGTCATGGCCTTGGCCAGCTTGCCCTTGCGGCCCAGGAACTCGATGCGGAGTTCCTCCAGTTCCTTTAACGAACAGGCCTGGCCCTTGCGAGATTCGCAATCCTGGGCCAGGCCGTCGAGTCCTTCCAGGAAGGACTTGAGTGCGTCATTCACGGTTAGTTGACCTTGGCTTTGGCCGCCTCGGCGATCTTGGCGAAGACCTGGGGGTCGCGAACGGCCATGTCGGCGAGGACCTTGCGGTTGAGCTCGATACCGGCCAGCTTGAGCCCGTTCATCAGGCGGCTGTAGGACAGTCCGTTGATACGGGCGGCGGCGTTGATGCGCATGATCCACAGTTTCCGGAACTCGCGCTTCTTGCGCTTGCGGTCCTTGTAGGCATGGCACAGGGCCTTCTCAACCCGCTCCCGGGCGGTACGGTAAAGGCGGCTTCCGGCACCCTTGTAGCCTTTGGCCATCTTCAAATACTTCTTGTGACGCCGCTTGGCGGCGAGACCACGCTTTACACGCATGTCAATCTCTCCATCTTTGCTTACCTCCCGGGCCGGACGGACTCCCCCGACGAGGCAGATCGGTTAAGGGTTTATGTGAAATCCTCGGGCCTTGAACTGATGCCGAACCGGACAGGCGTGGGGGCGAATGCCCCGCTTGGACGCTGGCGGCAGGCGTATATCAGATCAATTAACCGTTGGGCAGTTGACGGCGCACGGCCTTCAGGTTGGCACCGTCCACAACGGTGGACTGGCCGAGGCGGCGCTTCCTCTTCGCATCCTTCTTGGTCAGGATGTGCCTGAGGTTCTTTCTGCGGCGCTTGAACTTGCCGGAAGCGGTCTTGGTGAACCGCTTGGCGGCGGCGCGCCTGGTCTTGATCTTAGGCATGTCGACTCCTTGTTGCGGGAGGGAATCCCGGTCAGTTGACTGACTATTTTTTCCCGGGAGCAAGCATCATGGTCATGGTCCGTCCCTCAGCCACGGGCTTGCTCTCGACTTTGGCTAATTCCTGCGTATCCTCCACCACCCGGTCGAGCACCAGCACGCCGCGGTCCTTGTGGACGATCTCGCGTCCCCGGAAGAAGACGGTCACCTTGCAGCGGTCGCCACCCTCCAGAAATTTTACTATCTGCTTGAGCTTGGTCTGGTAGTCGTGCTCATCGGTTTTGGGCCGGAACTTAACTTCCTTGATCTTGATTACGGTCTGCTTCTTCTTCGCTTCCTGCAGCTTCTTCTGCTGCTGGAACTTGAACTTGCCGTAATCCATGATCTTGCAGACCGGCGGGTCGGCATTGGGCGCCACCTCGACGAGATCGAGACCACGCTCCCGGGCGCGATCCAGCGCATCACGGGTGTCCAACACGCCCAACTGCTCGCCGTCCTCGTCCACAACGCGCACCTTGGGGATGCGAATCCTTTCGTTGCGCCGGACCGTGTCTTCCCTCTTCTGGTCGCGGCGTAATTTACCCCGAAAAGCTATAGCTCATACCTCCTGCTTTGAAAGGAGCCGCAGCGGTTTCCTTGATCAGCCGCACAGCTTCTTCCACTGTCACCATGCCGGGGTCCTCGCCGTCGCGAGAGCGGATGTTCACGCACCCGGCCTCTACCTCTTTGTCACCGACTACCAACATGTACGGAATCTTCTCGACCTGAGCTTCCCGTATCTTGTAGCCCAGCTTCTCGTTGC
The DNA here is from genome assembly GCF_028692895.1 of Pseudodesulfovibrio sp. Classification (GTDB taxonomy): domain Bacteria; phylum Desulfobacterota; class Desulfovibrionia; order Desulfovibrionales; family Desulfovibrionaceae; genus Pseudodesulfovibrio. The sequence goes on along the minus strand of NZ_JAQUWN010000031.1, from coordinate 12,579 downwards.
GGAGATCCGCTTCGACGCGAATCCCCTCCCCCTTGAGAACCGACTGGACCTTCTCGACGAATTCACGCTGCGCATCGGTCACGTTCAGGATCCGGGCCTGCACCGGCGCGAGCCAAACAGGGTACGCGCCAGCACAGTGCTCCGTCAGGACGCCGATGAAGCGTTCGATGGAGCCGAGCATGGCGCGATGGATCATGACCGGCCTGTGCCGCTCACCGTCCTCGCCCACATATACTATGTCAAACCGCTCTGGCAAGGTGAAATCCACTTGGATCGTGCCGCATTGCCAGCTCCGGCCGATGGAGTCGGTCAGGTGGAAATCGATCTTGGGGCCATAGAACGCGCCGTCGCCCTCGTTGATCTTGTAGGCCATGCCCGACTTGTCGAGCGCCTGGCGCAGGGACTCGGTGGCCACCTCCCAGTCGTGGTCGGAGCCGATGGACTTCTCCGGCCGGGTGGAGAGCTCCACGTCGTAGTCGAAGCCGAACAGGGAGTAGATGTCGCCGTAGAACTTCATCAGGTCGAGGATTTCCTTCTCGATCTGGTCCGGGCGGCAGATGAGATGCGCGTCGTCCTGGGTGAAGGTGCGCACGCGCATCAGGCCGTGGAGCACGCCGGATTTCTCGTGCCGATGGACCACGCCCAGCTCGAAATAGCGCTGGGGCAGGTCGCGGTAGCTCATGATCTTGCGCTTGTAGATGACCATGTGGGCCAGGCAGTTCATGGGCTTGATGCCGTAGGCCTGCTCGTCGATCTCCGTGAAGTACATGTTCTCACGGTAGTTGTCGTAGTGGCCGGACTTCTCCCACAGCTCGCGCTTGAGGATGATCGGACCCTGGACCAGGTCGTAGCCGCGCTTGAGATGCTCCTTGCGCTCGAAGTCCTCCAGGATGGCCCGGAGAAGCATGCCGCGCGGGTGCCACAGGGGCATGCCGGGGCCGATCTCCTCGCTGAAGGAGAAGAGGTCGAGCTGGTTGCCGAGCTTGCGGTGGTCGCGCTTCTTGGCCTCCTCCAGACGTTCCAGGTGCTTCTTGAGCGCCTTGGGGTCCTCCCAGGCGGTGCCGTAGATGCGCTGGAGCTGCTTGTTCTTCTCGTCGCCGCGCCAGTAGGCCCCGGCCACGGAGAGAAGCTTGAACGCCTTGAGCATGCCGGTGCGGGCCACGTGGGGGCCGCGGCACAGGTCCACGAAGTCGCCGTTGGTGTAGATGGTGTACTGGTCGGCGCCCAGGTCGTCGATGAGCTCGATCTTGTAGTCCTCGCCCTTGTCGGCGAAGAACCTGCGGGCCTCGTCGGCGCTCATGGTCCGGCAGGAGAACGGCTGGTCCGCGCCCACCATGGAGAGCATCTCCTTTTCGATGGCCTCCAGATCCTCGGGCGTGAACGGGCGCTCGAAGTCGAAATCGTAGTAGAAGCCGTCCTTGATGGAGGGACCGATGGTCACCTTGGCGGTGGGAAACAGCTTCTTGACGGCCTCGGCCATGAGGTGGGCCGTGGAGTGGCGGATGACGGCGAGCCCCTCTTCGCTGTCGGCGAAGACGGGCGTAAGAGTAGTGCAGCCGGCGGGAATGGAGGCGGTCAGGTCAAGGAGGGTCTCGCCGCACTTGGCGACCACGACCTGCTTGAACTGTTTCTTGGACAGCCCTTCCTGAAGGGCGTCGGCGCAGGACGCGCCGTCGGCCAATTCAACCGATTTGCCGGAAACTTCGATCTGCACTGTTCTTCTCCTCTGCCCGGCTTGGCCGGGCCACGTGAACATGACCCTCTAAACGATGAAAGGGAGGCACTTGGCCTCCCTTCCGGGGATTTCTGGTAGGCGCGGAGGGATTTGAACCCACGACCCTTTGCACGTCAAGCAAATGCTCTCCCCCTGAGCTACGCGCCTTCATTTCAGAAGCGAAGTGGATAACTATCCGCAGGCCCGTCCGATGTCAAGCGGGAACCTGCGAAATTTTATTTTTTTTCGAGTCCCCCGGTCCGCGCCGGGCCCGACGCCCGGCCCCTGGCCGAAATCGTCGCCCATCTTGTGGACTCGGCCAGGCGCAGCCAGCATCGCTTCGTCCGGCCCCGGCCCGGCAACCCCGCGCAATTCCTGGCCTGCGAGGCCGGGGAAAAGGGAAGCGGGCACCTCGGAGGCGGCGGACGGCTAGGCCAGGCGGGCCTGGGCCTCGCGGGCCAGGGCGGACACCGTGGTGTCCACCAGCTCGCCGTCCCGGAAGGTGCGGATGGCCCGCCCGTCGTCCAGGAGCGGGCCCAAGGCGTCGCGCGCGTTCGACGCCCCCAGGTTGCCCAGGGTCCAGGCCGCGTAGGCCCGGTTGTACGGGTCCTCCTCCTTCAGGGCCTCGACCAGGAACCGCTCGCTGTGGGCCACCAGCTCCGGCCGGACGGCGGAGAGCCGGGCCAGCCCCCAGAACACATCCCGCCGAAGCTCCGTGTGATCCAGGTAGTTGCCGTCGCAGGCCTCGTCGCAGAAGATGTAGGAGGCGAGAATCTTGTGGTATTCCTGAGCGATGCGCTCGCTGCGGACCATGGCCTCGGCCATGAAGTGTGGGATGCCCCAGCCCAGGTTGCCGGACTCCTCGTTCATGTACCACATACAGGTCCGCATGAGCACGCGCGCCCTTTCCATGGCCGCGTCGGCCAGGCGGGCGGCGGTCAGGCCGAAGGCCGTGACCGAGCGCCAACGGATCAGCTCGTCCCGGTCCAGGCGCAGGTTGAGCAGCGGGGGAATCAGGACGCCTGGGGCCCACTGGTCCAGTTCGGACAGGCGGGCCTGCCAGTCGTCGGCGGCGAGGATGGCGCGGAGGTCGGTCTTGACGCGGCGAAAACGGGGCATGGTTCCTCCACCGGTAGGGGTTGGCGCGCGATGCACTAAGAAAAGGGGAACCGCGCGCGGGCGGTTCCCCTTCATATAATCACCGGCTCGGCCGAGGCAACGGAAACGTGCGCTATTTCGCCAGCACTTCCCGCTTGAATTCCTCGGGAACCTCGAAGCCCGACTCCTCGGCCTTGGCGATGCAGACCTTGGCGTCCTCCCACTGTTCGCGGTGGGCGTCGATGATCGCCTTGTTGTTCCAGGCCGGGCCGAAGTTCGGGTGCTCGTCCAGAATCTCCTTGAGGAGCTTGTCCGCGTCCTCGTACTCGCCCATGTTGATGAGCGCGCTGCTCATGGTGGCCTTGGCCTGGACGAAATTGGGGTCGAGCTTGATGGCCTTCTTGAGCGCCTGGTGGGCCTTGTCCACGTCGCCCAACTGGAGCTGCACAAAGCCGATGTTGCCCCAGGGCACGGCGAAGAACGGCCGCTGCTGGGTGGCCTGGACGTTGTAGTTCAGGCACCCCTCCAGGTCCCCGCGCTGGAGCGCGATGCCGCCGAGCTGGACGTAGGCCTCGGCCATCTTCGGCGAGTTGGCCACGGCCTCCAGGAATTCGGTCTCGGCCTCCATGAAGTCGCGGCGGGAAAGGTAGGCCACGCCCAGGTTGTAGTGCGTGTTGCCGCACTGGGCGTTGGCGCGCAGGTGGGACTTGAGGTCCTCGATATAGTCGTCGATGCTGTCGAACTGTTCCATTATGTCGTTCCCCTCGGGCTTTACGGCTCGATGCCGCGTTTTTTCAGATGTTCGGCATACCACAGGCAGTATTCGAATATCGGGCGGACCTTTTCGAAATTCATGACCAGCGAGACGTTGAACTCGTTGATCGCGTCGATGTACTCCTGGTTGATCGTCTTGCCGCTGGCCGTGATGTAGCGCTGGGTCAACTGGTGCGAGGTCAGGCCGGAGCGGTCGGTGCGGATGTCGATGGGATCGAACGGCGCCGCGAACGGGTCCCAGTTCTCGTAGCCCATGCGGTCCACGAACTTGCGCCGCCGGGGCGACATCTTGTCGTACATGTACCGCTTGCGGTCGGCGATCTCCTCTTCGGAGAGGCCCTCGTAGTTGATGAAGTCGGTCACGCGCTATTTCCCCCCGCCCAAGGTGATGGTCTTGAGGTCGCAGGTGGCGCAGGCGGACTTGCCGGACGTGCAGGTGGCGCAGGCCCCCTCCTTGTCCCCGTCCGCCTTCTTCGGAGCCGGTTTCGCTTCCGGCTTCTCGGCCTCCGCCTTCCGGCCCTTGGAGCCGGTGAAGGTGGTACCGGTCTGGGCCGCCTTCTTCGGCTTGGGCGCATCCGCGCCCTTCACGCCCAGGTACTCCTCGGAATAGTCCGTGACCAGGGCCATGGAAACCGGCAGGAGCATATTGCCCAGGTCGGTGAACCGGCTGTTGATCCCCTTGCGCAGGTCCTTGCCGATGGCGATGAGCCGGTCAAGGACGATGTCCATGTTCACGGTGGGGTACTTCTCCCCGCCCTTGAACCCGGAGAGCTTGCAGGTGTGGGCCTCGCCCCCGATGGAGGTGGGCACGCCGTAGAGGCGGCAGGTGATGGGCCGGTGCTCGTAAAGGGCGCAAAGGTCGTCGTCGCCCAGCAGGGGGCAGCGGACCCGGGCCCTGGCGACCTCGCGCAGCACGTCGCCCGCGGGCGCGCCTTCCTGCGTGGCCTTGAATATCTTTCGCTTGAGCTTGTGGATCTGGCGGTCGGCCTTGTCGGCCCGCTCCAGGATCGCGGAGCGCTCCATGCCGGAGAACTTCTCGTTGAACTTCCGGTTGATGTAGATGGCCTCGATCAGGGTGACGTCGAACAGGGCGTTGCAGCAGTCCGAACACCCCTTGCCGCACTTCACCTTGTCCGGCATCTCCGTCTCGAACTTGGCGAACAGGGTGTTCACCTCGCCGACAATGGCCTCATACCGTTTGAAATATTCCGTGAAATCAAGCGCCATTACGTTCCTCACTCCTCGTCCTGCTCAATGAATCGCCCGAGACCGCCGGGCCGGATGCGTCCCGGATAGATAAAGTCGCGAACCGAAACCGTCAACCGCGCTGGCAAAAAAAAGCGCCGATTCCGGCGAGGCGCGGGGGGAACGGTCCGGCCCCGAAAAAAACGGGAGCAACGGATTTGGCAACCCGCTGCTCCCGATACCATTTCGAAGACTTAAAAACTATTCTTCTTCAACGGTGATGGCGTCGGACTCGCAGACCTCGACGCAGGACTCACAGCCCAGGCATTCTTCCATGTTCACGGGCACGGCTTTGCCATCCTGAAGCTCGTAGACTTCAACGGGGCAAACATCAACGCATTCGCCGTCGCCGGTGCACTTGTTGTGATCGACAGTGATTCGGTAACCCATTTGTTCCCTCCAGGAAAGTTTGGGAAGCCCGTGTTGGTCACGAGCCGATTGCATGCATCGCCTATCCGGCCGGCGGCCCCGGCGACACATCAGGTTGTTGAACTAAACCGGCCATTGGGCCAGGCACGACTTGCTGATATAATCATGCCACCCGCGTGTCAAGCGACCGGGAAACATTTCCCCCCGCCCGCAAGGATCGCTCAGAGAACGGTTGAGAATGGCCCTCAAGTGGTCTATCGTCCAGGCATCGGAAGCAAACCCAAACGTCAGCAAGGAATCCCATGTTCACCAACGACGAACTACGCAAATACGCCCGCACCCTGTGGTGGGGACTCTCCACCGCCCGGACCAAGCCCTACGCCCCCGGCGACTTCATCCTGCTCCGTTTCGACGCCGAGGCGCTGCCCCTGGCCGAGGCGGTTTTCGACATGCTCGTGGACAAGGGGCTGAACCCCATCCCGCGCCAGAACCTGACACCCGGCATGGAGCTCTCCTTCTACGGCAAGGGCGGCGAGGCCCAGCTCAAGGCCGTACCGGCGGGCGACCGCGAGTTCGTGGGCGGGCTCTCCGGCCTGATCTCGCTCATCGCCCCGGCCTCGCTGACCCACCTCCAGCAGGTGGACCCGCGCCGCATCGGCACGGCGGCCGTGGCCCGCAAGTTCATGCGCGACATCATGGACCAACGCGAGCAGACCGGCGAGTTCGGCTGGACGCTCTGCCTCTACCCCACGGCGGCCATGGCCGAGGCGGCCGGGCTGTCCATGGACGACTTCAAGGCCCAGGTGGCCCGCGCCTGCTTCCTGGACCACGAGGACCCGCCCGCCAAGTGGGCTGAGATTTTCGACGAGGCGGAAAAGGTCAAGGCGTGGCTCAACGCCCTCGACGTCGAACACCTGCGCATAGAGAGCGAGCACACCGACCTGATCGTGGTCCCCGGCGAGCAGCGCCGCTGGCTCGGCGTGTCCGGCCACAACATCCCCTCCTTCGAGATATTCCTCTCGCCCGACTGGCGCGGCACCGAGGGCGTCTACTACGCGGACCAGCCCTCCTTCCGCTCCGGCAACTTCGTGGAGGGGGTGCGCCTGACCTTCGAGAAAGGCGTGGCCGTCAAGACCGAGGCCAGGACCGGCGGAGACTTCGTGGCCAAGCAACTGACCCTGGACGAAGGCGCGAGCCGCCTGGGCGAGTTCTCCCTGACCGACCGCCGCTTCTCCAAGATCAGCGCCTTCATGGCCAACACCCTGTTCGACGAGAACTTCGGCGGCGAGCAGGGCAACTGCCACGTGGCCGTGGGCGCGTCCTACTCCGACACCTTCGCGGGCGACCAGTCCACCCTGGACGCGGCCAAAAAGGAGGCCCTCGGCTTCAATGACTCGGCCCTGCACTGGGACCTGGTCAACACCGAACGCAAAACCGTCACCGCTACCCTGCGGGGGGGCGAGGAACTGGTCATCTACCGGGACGGCCAGTTCCGGAACGACTAGCGGCGCAGGCGTCCGGGAAAGGGGATCGGAACCCCTTTTCCGGACCGCATCCGCCCGCCCGTCCGGACAATGCCGGCTCCAAGCAGAAAGGAGGCCCCATGAGCAGAAACATCTACCTGAAGACCGTCGCGCCCGAGGAAGCCGTCGCCCTGGCCAAGGACGCCCTGGACCGGGCCGCCCTCCTCGGCGCCGAGACCATCCCCACCCACGAGGCCGCGGGCCGGGTCACGGCCGCTCCGGTCATCGCCCGCTATTCCTCCCCCACCTACCACTCGGCGGCCATGGACGGCATCGCGGTCCGGGCCGAAGCCACCTTCCGGGCGCGGGAGGACGAGCCCACGGCCCTGGCCCACGGCGAGGGATTCGTCTTCGTCAACACCGGCAACCCGCTGCCCGAGGGCATGAACGCGGTGGTCATGATCGAAGACGTGGTCCAGAAGGACGCGGACACCGTGGAGATCGAGAAGCCCGCCTTTCCCTGGCAGCACGTCCGACGCATCGGCGAGGACATCGTGGCCACCGAGCTGCTCCTGCCCCAGAACCGGCGGCTCGCGCCCTGCGACATCGGCGCCCTGCTCTCGGCGGGCATCTACGAGATCGAGGTGCACCGGCGGGTGCGCGCCCGATTCCTGCCCACGGGCGACGAGGTGCTGAATTTCCTGGACCACCCCGCGCCGGGCCCCGGGCAGGTCATCGAGTCCAACTCCCAGGTCTTCATGGCCTACGCGCGCGGCTGGGGCGCGGACGCGAGCTGGTCCGCCCCGGTGCGCGACGACGAGGCCACCCTGCGCGCGGCCGTGCTCGGCGCGCTCAGCGACGGCTGCCACGTCGTGGTGGTCGGCGCGGGCTCCAGCGCCGGGAGCAAGGACTACTCGCGCAAGGTTTTCGAATCCATCGGCCGGGTCCTGGTCCACGGCATCTCGGTCATGCCGGGCAAGCCGACCCTGCTGGCCGTCTCGGACGAGCGCAGCGGCCATCCCGGACGGCTCCTGGTGGGCGCGCCGGGCTACCCGGTCTCCGCCGTGGTCTGCCACGAAAAGATTCTCGGCCCGCTGGTGGCCTGGCTCGGCCGCGCGGCCCCGCGCGAGCCGGCCATGGCCGAGGTCGTGCTGGCGCGCAAGACCCCGTCGCGCCCCGGAATGCGCGAGGCAATCCGCCTGGCCGCCGGGCGCATCGGCGACCGCATCGTGGGCGCGCCGCTGGCGCGCGGCGCGGGCATGATAACCACCATGACCAAGGCCCAGGCCGTGGCCTACATCCCGGAAAACGCCGAGGGCGCGGAGGCGGGCGAAACCCTGGCCGCCGAACTGCTCGCGCCCCGCTCGGAGCTGGACCGCGTGCTCGTCCACGTAGGCAGCCACGACAACACCCTGGACCTCCTGGCCAACGAGCTCATGGGGCTGCCCGAGCCGCTCCGGCTGGTCTCCAGCCACGCCGGGTCCATGGGCGGGCTGACCGCGCTCAAGGCGGGCTCCGCCCTGTTCGCGGGCTCCCACCTCTTCGATCCCGAGACGCGGGACTTCAACTTCCCGTTCATCTCGCGCTACCTGGAGGGGCTGCCCGTGGCCGTGGTCAACCTCGCCATCCGCCACCAGGGGCTCATCGTCGCCAAGGGAAATCCGCTGGGCGTCAAATCCGTCAACGACCTCTCCCGAGAGGACCTGACCTTCATCAACCGCCAGCGCGGCGCGGGCACGCGCATCCTTCTGGACCACCACCTCAAGTCCGCGGGCATCGCGCCCTCGGCCGTGCGCGGGTATGCGAACGAGGAATTCACCCACATGGCCGTGGCCGTGAACGTGCTCACCGGCGCGGCGGACTGCGGCCTGGGCATCTACGCGGCGGCCAAGGCCCTGGGCCTGGACTTCGTGCCCCTGGCCCACGAGCGCTACGACCTGGTCATCCCGGAGCAATACCTGGACGACCCGAGGATCGTCACCCTGCTCGCCCTGATCCGCACCGACGAGGTGAAACGGGAGATCGCCGCCCTGGGCGGCTACGAAACCGACCTGACCGGCCAGGAAATGAAGCCCGGCATGGGCCTCGGCCAGCCATCATTATAAGAATAGGCATGGCGTCCGAAACCGCGCTCGTCGTCGTGGACGTGCAAAACATCATGTTCGAGGAACCGAGATGCGGCCTCTACCGCGGGGACGAGTCCGTGCTGGCGGAGGACGGCCACTCCACCTACGACAAACCCATGGCTTCGGCCGCAACCATCGTCGCCCTGTTCAACGACGTGCTGATCCGCCGCTTCTGCCGGGTCATGCCGGCCGCCGAGATCACGTTCTGATCCCCCGCAGCGCCGGGCTCCTTCGAATCTTTTATATTGCCGCTTGATATTTGTATAACGATAAAATATACCTTCGCATGTTTCCGGCGCAGCCCGCGACAGGGCGGCGCGTTCATCCCATTTACGGAGCATGCCATGCTGTTCGTCGTCACCGACTTCACGGAATTCCACAATCCCAATTTCCACTGCGTCGCGGGCCTGTGCGAGGACGGTCGCTGCCTGCGGCCCACCGAGAGCTACTTTTCCAAGGGCGAATGCGCCCACCTGAACATCCTGGCGGGCACGGTGCTGGAGGGCGACTTCCTTCCCGCGGTCCAGTCCGAGCCGCCGCACACCGAGGACTGCCGCCGCAAAAACGTCCACTTCGCGCACTACAGCCGGGCCAAGGACTTCCGCGCCCGGCTTGAAGCCGATTGCGCCGACTCGGTGGCGGAGGGGTTCGGCCGGGACCTGCCGGAATACAACAAGTGCGTCCCCTGGGACGCGCCCCCGGACCGGTCCATCGTCACCGTGCGGATCGACCCGCGCCAGGGAAGGTTCGCTCCCGACCAGTTTCAGGGGGACCGGCTCCGGTTCACCTTCACCGACCCCGCCGGGGAAAAGTTCTTCCGTCTGCCCGTTGCCGACCTCAAGCTGCGCGAGTATGCTGCCGGGTACAACGCCGACGCCGCCGACCACCTGAACGCGTTCCTGCACCGGCAGCGGGAAGCCTACCTGCGGGTGGGCATCGGGCGGCGCTGGGAAAAGAACGGACACGACGGCTTCTGGCTCCAGGTCAACGGCGTCTATACGTTCCCCGACTGGCTGCCCGGCACCCGGGGGTTCATCGAAGGATAAAGGCAGATTGCAACGACTCTACACCATCGGCTACTCGCCCCACACCCCGGAGGAATTCCTGGCCCTCCTGCGCCGCCACGCCGTGACCGCCGTGGCGGACGTTCGCTCCATGCCCTACAGCGCGCACCGGCCGGAGTTCAACACCGACCAGATCCGGCGGTTCCTGAAGGCGAGCGGCGTGGCCTACGTGTTCCTGGGCGACTGCGTGGGCGCGCGCTTCGAGGACCCGTCCGTGTACGTGGACGGGACGGCCGACTACGACCTGATCGCCGCCCACCCGGTTTTCCGGGAGGGCCTGGAGCGCATCCGGCGCGGGGCGGAGCGCTACACCCTGGCCCTCATGTGCGCGGAGAAGGACCCCGTGACCTGCCACCGGACCATCCTGGTGGCCCGGAGGCTCAGGGACGAGCTCGACATCCGGCACATCCTGGCCGACGGATCGCTGGAGTCCCAGGCCGCCCTGGAACAACGCCTGCTCGCCCTGCACGACCTGGACCAGGCCCTCCTGCCGGGGCTGAACCCGGACGGGCGGGAGCTGGACCGGGCCTACCGGCTCCAGGGCCGGCGGATCGCCTACCGCGCGGAACACGAAGAGGAAACAAGGGAGACGCCATGAGCACGCGCCTGTACACCATCGGCTTCACGAAAAAATCCGCCGAGGAATTCTTCGGGGCCCTGAAGAAGGTCAGGACAGCCACCCTGATCGACATCCGGCTGAGCAACCAGTCCCAGTTGGCGGGCTTCACCAAGGGCCGCGACCTGCCCTACTTCCTGCGGGAAATCTGCGGCGCGGCTTATCTGCACCTGCCCGAGTGGGCCCCCACCCAGGAAATCCTGGACGCCTTCAAGAAGAAAAAGGGCATGACCTGGGAGACCTACGAACGGGAATTCAACGGTCTGCTCGCCCGGCGCGCCATCGAGAAGCGGGCGGCCGCCCTGGACCTCGACCGTGCCTGCCTGCTGTGCAGCGAGCCCACGCCCGAGCAGTGCCACCGCCGCCTGGTGGCCGAATACCTGGCCAAGCGCCTGCCCGGCCTCTCGGTCTGGCACATCTGACCAAGGCCTACCCCAGCTTGAGGCCGTCGGGCACGGGCTTGTCCGGCACGGCCAGGACCACGCCGTCCTCGCGGTAGAAGCCGCAGACCAGGCACTCGGAGCGCATCGGGCCGATCTGCTTGTGCGGAAAGTTGACCACGCCGATGACCTGCTTGCCGACCAATTCCGTGAGCGTATACAGCTCGGTGATCTGCGCGCTGGACTTGCGCTCGCCCACCTCGGGGCCGAAATCCACCCACAGCTTGCAGGCCGGGCGGCGCGCCTCGGGAAAAGGCTCCGCGCGCACCACCGTGCCCACGCGCAGCTCCACCTTCGCAAAGTCGTTCCAATCGATGGTTTCCATGAAAATCTCCTTGTGAAAAGGGCTATCACCTTGCGCCCCGGCGCAAAAGAAATTCCCCGCCGATCAGCCTGCAGCCGCGCGACCCCGGTCCGTCCGCCCTGCTTCCCACCAATTTGTGTACGTTTTTGTATTTCAGCTACTACACAATTGTCATCTACGACAGGCCCGCGTCGGCATGTTGGTCCCCCAACACGCCGAAATCATTCACATGAGCACATTGGCACGCATTGTGCCTATAGCCATGCAGAACGCCAACCGGCCAGGAGGCCCCAATGCAGATTACGTACACGCCCATCGGCTACTTCAACACCCCCCATACCGACGTCCGGGGGATGCCGATCCAGCCGCCGGGCGCGTCCGGGGTGCACGGCACCATCACCGTGCTTCCGAAATTCCGCGAGGGCCTCAAGGATATCGAAGGCTTCTCCTACCTGATTGTCCTCTACCACCTGCACGAGATCTGTGGCTTCGACCTGACGGTGACCCCGTTCCTGGACAACAGCCCGCACGGCATCTTCGCCACGCGCTCGCCCAAGCGCCCGAACCCCATGGGGCTTTCGGTCATGCGGCTGCTGGACGTGAGGGGAGACACCCTCCTGCTCGACAACGTGGATGTCCTGGACGGCACGCCCGTCATCGACATCAAACCCTACGTCCCGGACTTCGATGTCTGGCCCGCCCGCCGGGTGGGCTGGTTCGAGGGCAAGTCCGGCAACGCGGCCTCGGTGCGCAGCGACGATCGCTTCGTCGAACTCGCCGCCGAATGCGCCCCCAAATAGCAACCTCCATACCCCACTTGCGGCAACCCGCCTGCCGCAAAAAAAAGCCCGGCCCGCCGATTTCTCGGCGGGCCGGTGCTTTTTTACGTATCGAGAAGACGGCCTAGAGGTTGGCCAGCAGGATCTCGCCGAACTCCTGGCAGCCGACCTGGGTCGCGCCGGGGATCTGGGAGGCCAGGTCCACCGTGACCTTCTTGGCCGAGAGGGCCTTCTCCACCGCGCGGTGGATCAGGTTGGCGGCCTCGAACCAGCCGATGTGCTCCAGGAGCATGGCCCCGGACAGGATCAGGGAGCCGGGGTTGGCCAGGTCCTTGCCCGCGATGGTCGGGGCCGTGCCATGGGTGGGCTCGAAAAAGGCGAGCTTGTCGCCCATGTTCACGCCGGGGGCCAGGCCCAGGCCGCCCACCTGCGCCGCCAGGGCGTCGGAGATGTAGTCGCCGTTCAGGTTGGTGGTGGCCAGCACGGAATACTGCTCCGGGTACATGAGGACGTTCTGGAACATGGCGTCGGCGATGCGGTCCTTGAGGATCACGCCCTCGCCCGCCTCGCCCTCGCGCACCACGCGG
>NZ_JAQUWN010000030.1 GCF_028692895.1 Pseudodesulfovibrio sp. | reverse complement strand
TCCACCAGGGCGCCCACTTCGAGGATCTTGCGCACGGTGCCGAGGTAGTTCTTGCCCGGCTCCGGCTTCTGGTCGTAGTAGAGGACCATTTCCTTGGCCTTCTCCATGGAGGACAGGGTCGGGGCGAAGATGGAGATCTTGCCGGAATCCTCGATGTCGATGTCAGCCTCGGTCTCGGCGGTGATGGCCTTGATGTTCTTGCCGCCGGGTCCGATGACGGAGCGGATCTTCTCGGGATCGATGTAGACCACGGCCATCTGCGGGGCCAGGTCGGAGAGCTCGGAGCGCGGCTCGGGCAGGACCTCGGCCATGTGGTCGAGGATCAGGGTCCGGGCCTCCTTGGCCTGGGCAAGGGCCTTCTTGAGCACTTCCTGCGGGATGCCGGAGATCTTGATGTCCATCTGGATGGCGGTGACGCCGTCGCGGGTGCCGGCCACCTTGAAGTCCATGTCGCCAAGGGCGTCCTCGTCGCCGAGGATGTCGGTCAGGACGTAGTATTCATCCCCTTCCTTGCACAGGCCCATGGCGATGCCCGCCACCGGCGCGCTGATGGGCACGCCCGCGTCCATCAGGGACAGGGTGCCGCCGCAGACGCTGGCCATGGAGGAGGAGCCGTTGGACTCCATGATTTCCGAGACCACGCGGATGGTGAACGGGAAGGACTCGGGATCCGGCAGGACCGGGGCGATGGCCCGTTCGGCCAGGGCGCCGTGGCCCACTTCGCGGCGGGAGGTGCCGCGCAACATGCGGGCCTCGCCCACGCAGTAGGGCGGGAAGTTGTAGTGGAGCATGAACCGCTTGGTGGCGTCGCCCAGCAGGGAGTCGTAGCGCTGCTCGTCGCGGGTGGAGCCCAGGGTGGCGACGGCCAGGGAGGCCGTCTCGCCGCGCCGGAAGAGCGCGGAGCCGTGGGTCTGGGCCAGCACGCCGACCTCGATGGACAGCGGACGGACCGTCTTGGTGTCGCGGCCGTCGATGCGGGTGCCTTCCTTGACGATGCGCTCGCGCACGATCTTCTTGGTCATGTCGCCCAGCACGTCGCCCACGGCCTTCAGCTTGGCGGCGTCCTCGGGGAATTTCTCGGCGACTGCGGCCTTGGCCTTGTCCTTGGCCGCATCCTTGGCGGCGTAGCGCTGCATCTTCTGCGGAATGGCCAGGGCGGTCTTCAGGTCGTCGCTGATGAAATCGCCCAGGAAGGCGACCAGCTCCTCGTCCTGCTTGGGCGGGGTGACCTCCAGCTTGGGCACGCCGACCTTCTCGCGCAGTTCGTCCTGGATGTCGAGAAGCGGGACGATCTGCTCCTGGCCCCAGGCCAGGGCGTCGGCCACGATGTCCTCACCGATGAAGTTGGCGCCGCCCTCGACCATGACGATGGCGTCGCGGGTGGCGGCGAAGATCAGGTTCAGGGAGGAGCGCTCCTCGATCCCCTTGTAGGTGGGGTAGAGCACGAACTCGCCCTCCACGTAGCCGACGCGCGCCCCCACGATGGGGCCCATGAACGGCATCTTGGAGATGTGGCAGGCGGCGGAAGCGCCGGTCAGGGCCAGGACGTCCGGGTTGACCCGCTTGTCGGCGGACAGGACGGTGGCGATGATCTGGACCTCGTCGGAAAAGCCCTTGGCGAACAGCGGGCGGATGGGACGGTCGATGAGCCGGGAGACCAGGGTCTCGTGCTCGGAGGGACGGCCCTCGCGGCGGAAGTAGTTGCCCGGCACGCGACCGGCGGCGTAGGCCATTTCCTGGTAGTTGCAGGTCAGCGGGAAGAAGCCGCGGTCCTCCTCCAGGGGCTGGGTCACGGCGGTGACCAGCACGGTGGTGTTGCCCGACGAGATGGTCACGGCGCCGGAGGCCTGGCGAGCGTATTTACCGGTCTCGATGGAGATGTCGATGCCGCCTACCGTTGTGGCGACGCGCGTGGCGTCAAAAGGAATCATTGTCATGTGATTTCCTACCTTAATGTAATAGGTGAGTCACTTTCTGCGAGATTCCCCTGAAGGGTTAGCCGGCTTGGGGAGGAGCTCTTGGGAGTCATGGAACCCGTGGGGCCCAAAAACGCCTTCCGCAGCCAACTAAACATCGCGGGGGGAGAAACGGAGCGGGAGAAAGACGGCTCCGCCGCAGAAAGTGAGAAAAAGGGTGGGGGAGACCGAAGTCTCCCCCCAGAACTCAGTTGTAAAAGAACTACTTGCGCAGGCCGAGGCGGCCGATGAGGTCGCGGTAGCGCTGGATGTCCTTGTCCTGCAGGTACTTCAGCAGTTTCCTGCGCTGGCCGACCAGCTTCAGCAGACCGGTGCGGGAGTGGTGGTCCTTCTTGTGGGTCTTGAAGTGTTCGGACAGGTACTCGATGCGGGCGGTCAGCAGGGCCACCTGGACTTCCGGGGAGCCGGTGTCGCCTTCGCAGGTCTTGTACTCTTCGATGATTTTTTTCTTGTCGTCAGCCGTCATAACCACAGCGATATCCTCCTGGTTGGGGGTTTATCCGTTTGCCGTCGGTGAACGCCCTGTTCAGTCCTGTTCCCACAGGCCCCGCAGGATGGCCCATTTGGGCCGGTTGTCCTGTAGCTTCGCCTCCACCAGGGCCAGCGGCCGACCATCGGGGTCGAGCAGCATGGCGCGATCGCCCACGGTCCCCGCCAGCACTTCGCCGGGTTCGTCGCCGACAGGCAGCCAGGCCCCGTTCTTGACGAGTCCGGTCAGCGCGTCGGTCAGCACGAACCTCGGCCAGTGGGGCAGGGTGTCCGCAAGGGGGATCACCTTGTCCGCCAGGGACGAGGGTTGCGAAAGGACATCCGCGAGTGGGTGCGCCATGTCGAGTCCAAAGGGCTCGCTGCGCTCCCGGTTCAGGCTGGTCAGCGCCGCGCCGCACCCCATTCGTATCCCCAAGCTGTGGACCAGGGAACGTATGTAGGTGCCCGCGGAACAACTGACCCTGAACGATGCCTCGGGCATGTTCACGTCCAGCACTTCCACATGAGAAATAACAATGGGCTTGGTTTTCACCGGCACGTCCTCGCCCGCACGGGCCAGGGCGTAGAGCGGCTTGCCCTCGTGTTTGGCAGCCGAATAGGCCGGAACTTCCTGCTCTGTCAACTCTTTCCAATGCAAAATTTCGCGCTCGACATCCGCAGGCGAGGCCGCCACTTCGCATTCTTGCAGTATTTTGCCTTGAATATCAAGAGTGTCAGTCGAAATTCCAAGCCGGAGCGTGCCGGTGTAGGTCTTGAGCCCTTCGGTCAGGTACGACGCGAGCTTGGTGGCCTGGCCGAGCATGACCAGGAGCACGCCGCGCGCCATGGGGTCCAGGGTCCCGGCGTGGCCGATCTTGAACTGTTTCAGCTCCCGCTTGATGTCGTTGAGGCAGGCGGCCGAAGTCGGGCCCGACGGCTTGTCGAGCACGAGCACGCCATCCAGTTGCTCGTCGCTGCGCTTGCGTTTGCGGCCCATCTAGCGAATCCCCAGCACGTCGCCCGCCACCTCGACGAGCATGGTCTTGGCCGCTTTAAGCGGGGCCCGGATCGTGCCGCCGGAGGCGTTCTTGTGCCCGCCGCCCCCGAACCGGGCGGCCACGGCCTGGACGTTGTCCTCGCCGTAGGAGCGCAGGCTGAACTTGAAGGTGTCCGGCCCTTCCTCGCGCAGGATGGCGGCCATGCGCACGCTCTTGAGACGCCGGATGAAGTTGATGATGTTTTCGGTGTCGTCGGAGCCCGTGCCCGTGCGTTCGAACATCTCGCGGGTGATGATTCCGATGGCCACCTGTCTGTCCAGGTGGAGCTCAACCGTGCCCATCACCTCGGTCCACAGGTGCATGCGTTCCTCGGACCACTGCTTGGTGATGCGCCGGTTCATGTCGGCGATGTTCAGGCCGTCGCGCAGCAGGCGGGCGGCCAGCTCCAGCGACTCCGGGGTGGTGGAGCCGTAGGAGAAGAAGCCCGTGTCCGTGGCCACGGCCAGGTAGACGCACTCGGCCAGCTCGCCGGTCAGGGGGATGCCGAGCGCCTCGGCCAGCAGGGCGACCATGCAGCCCACGGCGGGCTGGTGCATGTCCACCCAGTTTTCCTCGCCGAACTCGCTGTTGCCCAGATGGTGGTCGATGTTGATGATCCGGGTTTCTCCCGCGCGGGCCACGAGGGGTTCGCCCATGCGTTCGGCCGAGCCGCAGTCCAGGACGATGGTCCAGCGGGGCAGGGTGTCGGGCAGCTCGGTCAGGACCGGGGCGGGCAGGGGCGTGAAGTCGTAGCGGGCGGGCAGGCCGGAGGGGTTGTACAGGCGGAAATGCTTGCCCAGGCTCCTCAGCAGGTGGCCCACGCCGCACATGGCCCCGATGGCGTCGCCGTCGGGATTGTAGTGGGAGGCGACCATGAAGTCGTCCCCGTCGCGCAGGATGTCGCTAATCCTTTTGAGGGGCGTGGCCATAGACCATGTCCTCCAGGAATTCGTCGAAGACGAAGCGGAGTTCGGGCACGAACTGGAGCTTGAGGGCGCGTCCCAGGCGGGAGCGCAGGAAGCCGGTGGCCTGGACCAGGCCCGACTGGACCTCGGCCCGGTGCTCGGCGTCGCCGGAGACGGTGTAGAAGATTTCCGCGATGCGCAGGTTGGCGTTCATGCGCACGCCGGAGAGGGTGACCAGTTGCAGGCGCGGGTCCTGGGCCTCTTCCACCAGCAGGGTGCCGATCTCGCGCATGATCTGGTCGCCCAGGCGCACGGCGCGGCGGGAAGTGGATGCTTTCATTGTCGTTTCCTCAGTCGCTTTCGCTGAAAATTTCCGTGTTGCAGCGCGTCAGCTCCGCCGGGGAGATGGCTTCGACCATGGCCAGGGCCTTGGCGAGGCTGCTTTCCACCCGCTTGGTCTCGTTGGCCACTGTGGCCACCGCCAGGACCAGCTTGTCGTGGACGTCCAGGGCGTCCACCTCGGCCACCGCCACGTTGAACTTGTTGCGCAGCTTTTGTTTCAGGCTGAGGGCGACCTTTCGCTTGTCCTTGAGGGACCGGTTGCCGTGGAGGCGGAATTCCAGGGTCAGGACGCCGAATATCATGACGCTACAGCCTGTAAAATAAGACGGGCGGCCCGAAAGGCAACGGGCCGCCCGTCACTTGTTGTTTCTATGCCTAGTCGATGGTGCGGGCCACTTCCTTGGTCATGAAGGCCTCGATCACGTCGCCGATCTTGATGTCGTTGAACTTCTCAAGGCCGATGCCGCACTCGTAGCCCTTGGCCACTTCCTTGACGTCGTCCTTGATGCGGCGGAGCGACGCGACCTGGCCGGTGTAGATGACCACGCCGTCGCGCAGCAGGCGGATGTTGGCGGTGCGGGTGATCTTGCCGTCGGCGACGAAGCTGCCCGCAATGGTGCCGACCTTGGGCACGGTGAAGGTCTGGCGCACTTCGGCCTGGCCGAGGTAGACCTCTTCGATGTCCGGGGCGAGCATGCCGCTCATGGCGTCCTTCACCTCGTTCACCAGCTTGTAGATGATGTCGTAGAAGCGGACCTCCACGCCTTCCTGGTCCGCGATCTGCTTGACCTTGAGGGTCGGCCGCACGTTGAAGCCGATGATGATGGCCTCGGACGCGCCCGCCAGCAGGATGTCGGACTCGGTGATGGCGCCGGCGCCGCCGTGGACCACGCTGATCTTGACCTCGTCGGTGGAGAGCTTGTTCAGAGCCTCGGTGACGGCTTCAAGCGAGCCCTGCACGTCCGCCTTGAGCACCAGGTTCAGGGTCTGGGCCTCGTCGTCCGGCTTGCTGGCCAGGAAGGACTCCAGGGTGACCTTGGTCTTGGCGGAGAGGATCTTCTCGCGCTGCTTCATGGCGCGCGACTGGGCGATGCGGCGGGCGACCTTTTCCTCTTCGACCACGAAGAGTTCGTCGCCGGCCTCGGGCAGGCCGTCGAAGCCCTGGATCTCCACGGGCATGGCCGGACCGGCCTCCTTGATCTTCTTGCCCTGGTCGTTGAACATGGCGCGGACCTTGCCGAACTGCACGCCGCAGACGAAGCTGTCGCCCTGGCGCAGGGTGCCCTCGGAGATGAGCATTGTGCCCACCGGGCCGCGGCCCTTGTCCAGCTTGGCTTCCACGATGTGGCCGCGCGCGAGCTTGTCCGGGTTGGCCTTGAGCTCCATGACCTCGGCCTGGAGCAGGACCATTTCGAGCAGTTCGTCGAGGCCGATGCGCATCTTGGCCGAGACGTGGGCGAAGATGGTGTCGCCGCCCCATTCCTCGGGAACCAAGCCGAGCTCGGCCAGTTCTCGCTTGACGTTGTCAGGGTTGGCCCCTTCCTTGTCGATCTTGTTCACAGCGACCACGATGGGCACGCCCGCCGCGCGGGAGTGGCTGATGGCCTCGCGGGTCTGGTCCATGACGCCGTCGTCGGCGGCGACCACCAGGATGACGATGTCCGTCACCTGGGCGCCGCGCATGCGCATGGTGGTGAAGGCCTCGTGGCCCGGGGTATCCAGGAACACGATCTCGCCACGGTCGGTGTTGACGTGGTAGGCGCCGATGTGCTGGGTGATGCCGCCCGCCTCGCCCTCGGTGACGTTGGTCATGCGGATGGCGTCGAGCAGGGAGGTCTTGCCGTGGTCGACGTGGCCCATGATGGTGACCACGGGCGGACGCGGCTTCAGGTCCTCGCTCTTGTCCTCCTCGACCGGGGCCAGGAAGGTGGTCTCGTCAAAGGAGACGTTTTCGACCTCGTAGCCGAACTCGCTGGCGAGCAGGGAGGCGGTGTCCAGGTCCAGGGACTGGTTGATGGTGGCCATGACGCCCATGCCGAACAGGGCCTTGATAAGGTCCTGGGCCTTGATGCCCATCTGGTGGGCCATGTCGGACAGCCGGATGGCCTCGTCGAATTTGATCTTGCGCTTGGCGGCCTTCATCGGGGCGGCCTGATCGGGATGGTTCACCTGCTGGGCCATCGGCTTGCGGCCTCCCTTGCGGCGACGGCCCTTGCGGCCGGGGAATCCTCCCTCCTCCTCGAAACGGTTCACCTGGCCGTCGCTCTGGGCGGTGGAGAACTCCACCACGCGACGGTCCTTCTTGCCCTTTTTCTTCTTGCTGCGGCCATCGGGCACATCCGGACCGCCGGGCGTGAACGAGTTGTTGTCCTGCTGCGGGGCGGGGCGTCCGCCCGTGGGGCGGCCTCCGGCGGGGCGGCCTCCGGCGGGGCGGCCTCCGGCGGGGCGGCGAGCGGGCTCGGCGGTCCTGGCGGCCTCGCGGGCCTGGACCTCCGCCGGGTCGGGCATGGAAATGATCTTGACCTTGGGGGCCTCGTGCTCCCGGCGCTTCTTCTTTTTCGGGCGCTTGTCGGCGTCGTCCCCTTCCTCGGCCTCGCTCGCAGCCGCAGGCGCGGCGATGCGGGCCTTGGCCTTGGGTTCGGCGGGCTTTTCCGGTTCGGGGGCCGCCTCGGGTTCGGGCTGGGCGGCCTGTTCGGGGGCGGCGACCGCTTCGGGCGCGGGGGCGGATTCGGGCTCGGGTTCGGGGGCGGGCTCTTCCTTCGCGGGCGCTTCCAGCACGGGTGCCTCGGCCGGGGTCTCCTCCGGCGCGGGGGTGATGATGCGGACCTTGGGGGCCTTGGGCTTGGCCTTGGCGACGGGCTTCTCCTCAGGCTCCTCGGGGGTAGGTTCCTGGGCGGGCGCGTCGGCGGCCACGGGTACGGCTTCGGGCTCCGGGGCCCCGGGGGCCTCGGTCTCCTCGGCCTCCTCGGCATCTATGGATGCGGTTTCGGCTTCGGCCTCCGCGGCCTCGGCTTCCGCCTCCTGGCCACGGACCTTGCTGCGCCGACGCCGGACGATGACGCCGGAGTCGGTGACCATGCGCACTTCCCTGCGGGAGGCGCCGTCCCTTTTCAGTTCCGCCTTGAGGCGGTCCACATCCTCCGCGTCGACCACGGTCTTCTGGCTCTTGGCCTGGACCCCGATCTCGCGCAGGTGCTGAATGATGTCCTTGGTGCTGAGCCCGAGCTCGGCAGCCAGGTCTTCTACCCGAACACTTGCCGTCATTTACAATCCCCCTTGCGTTTATTCATCAGGCCCCGCGCAACTTTTGGGAAAAGCTCCCGGCAGCGGTCCTGGACGCATACGTAGTAACCGCGTCCCGGCATGATCTTGTCCGGGTCCGGAACCGGACCGTCCGGTTCCCCGTCCGGCGCGGCTGCCGGACGGACGTACCGCTCAAGCTCCTCCTTGGGGAGGCGCTGGCGGCAGACCACGCACATGCGGACCGGTTCGTGCTTCAAGGCCGTGTCCATGCGTGGTCGCGTGCTTCTACTCGGAACCCTCGCCCTGGGCGGGAGATTCCGGCTCGCTCGCCTCTCCGGCGGGCGTATCCACGGCGGGCGCTTCCTCGGAATGCGATTCCTCTGCGGAAGCATCCTGGGCGGACGCGGCCTCGACGGCCGACACGACCTCGGGAGCGAGCATGTTGATGGCCACGCGGATGTCCGCGATCTTGGTCCCGGTGAGGCCGGAAACGGCCAGGAGTTCCTCGTCCGTGGCCTGGACGATGGATTCCAGGGACTCGAAGCCCGCGCTGAAGAAGTTCTCCATGGGCACTTCGGCAACGGCCGCGATCTGGTCCATGCCCTTGCGCGCCACGTTGAGTTCCGCGTAGCGGGATTCCGTGAAAATGTCGATCTTCCAGCCGAGCAGTTTGGCGGCCAGCTTGACGTTTTGGCCCTTGCGGCCGATGGCCAGGGTCAACTGATCGTCGGGGCAGACCACTTCCAGGGACTCGTCCTCCTCATCCACGAGGATGCGGGAGATGGTGGCCGGGGAGAGGGCGTGCTGGGCGTACATGGCGATGTCCGGGCTCCAGACCACGATGTCGATGCGTTCGCCCTTGAGCTCCTGCACCACGTTTTGGATGCGGGAGCCGCGGATGCCGACGCAGGCGCCCACCGGGTCCACGTCGCGGTCGCGGGACATGACCGCAACCTTGGCGCGCAGGCCGGGGTCGCGGGCGACGCCCATGATCTTGACCGTGCCGTCGGCCACCTCGGGCACTTCGCGCTTGAAGAGCTCGATCATGTAGTCCGGGTGGGAGCGGGAGACGACGACCTGCGGGCCGCGCGACTCCTTGAGCACGTCGATGATGTAGGCCTGGACGCGGTCCCCGCGCTTGTAGCGCTCTCTGGGGATCTGCTCGTCCTTGGGCAGCAGGGCCTCGGTGCGGCCGAGGTTGATGATCCAGCCGGTGCGGTCGCGCCGCTGGATGATGCCGCTCGAAATCTCGCCCACGCGGTCCTTGTATTCCTCGTAGATGATTTCCTGCTCGGCGTCGCGCATGCGCTGGATGATGACCTGCTTGGCGGACTGGGCGGCGATGCGGCCCAGGTCCTCGACCTTGACAGGGAAGCCCATTTCGTCGTCGAGCCGGGCGTTGGGGTCGTGCTCGCGGGCGTCTTCCAGGGAAATTTCGCTGACGGGATCGTGGACTTCCTCGACCACCACCTTGAACTCGAAGACCTCGATTTCGCCGGAGTCCTCGTTGAAGGCGACCTCGATGTCCATGGTGTCGCCGTACTTGCGCGCGACGGCGCTGCGCACGGCCTCCTCCAGGGTGTCGATGAGCAGGTCGCGGTCGATGCCCCTGTCCTTGCTAATCTGGTCGATGGCTCTTTTCAGCTCCGACATGTCTAACCTCCGCTTCTTCCGGCGCTCGGTCCCGTTTGGGCCGGTGAAGTTCTCGTTATGGCTCGTGGCGACCGGCAGGTCGGCCTAAAATTCATGCACCAGGCGGACTTCCTTGAGGTCCGTCCACGCCAGGGTGGTCGGTTCCCCGTCCTCTTCCAGGGTGAAGCCGTCGTCGAAACAGGCGGTGAGGACCCCGGTGTACCGGCGGCGGCCTTCCCGCGCCTCCCATGCCTGGGCGGTGACGGTGCGGCCCAGATAGTCGCGCAGTTGCTCCGGCGAGAAGAACCGGCGCTCCAGACCGGGGGAGGAGACCTCCAGGTCGTATGCGCCCGGAACGATGTCCTCCACGTCGAGCATCAGCCCCACCTGGCGGCTGACGTCGGCGCACTGGTCGATGTTCACGCCGTCCTTGCCGTCGATGTATATCCTTATAAGGCGTTTGCGCCCCTTGGCGGGAGCGGCCAGCCCCCACAGGACAAAGCCCATGGATTCCACTTCGGGCCGGATCAGTTCGGCCAGCGTCTCTTCAAACGTACGGCGCACGGTCTTCCCCCGATGCAAATAAAAAAGGTGAGCCCGAGCTCACCCATTTTGGTGCGAACCCCGCAAGGTCCTGGATCGAACCCTGCGAAAGGCGTTGGAGCGGGTGACGGGGGTCGAACCCGCGACACCAAGCTTGGGAAGCTTGTACTCTACCAACTGAGCTACACCCGCTTTGAAACCGAGCCTATTTATACATATCCACGGCCCTTGTCAACAGGCGACCCATCCCCCCGGTGCGGATTTTTTCCAAATCGGATTTGGCACGCAAGGTGCAACCGTCCCGGCGAACAGGAGGACGCCGCCATGCGGGACAGCAGTATCAGCGCGTTATTCGGCGCTTTATCCAATGAAATGAGGATGGCGACGGTCGCCAATAATTTGGCGAACGTGAACACCACCGCCTATAAAAAGGATGTCATGGCCTTCCACGACACCTTCACCCGGTTCGCCCACGACTACGTGGTGACGACGAAGGGGTTCCTGCGCGGCAAGGACATGTTTCCCGATCCCAAGATCATGGCCAAGGCGCGCCTTTCCGCGCAGGCCGTGGACTTCACCCAGGGCAGTCTCAAGCAGACCGGCGACCAGCTCGACATCGCGCTCTCCGGCGAGGGGTTCTTCCGGGTCCAGTCGCCGGACGGCGGCGACCTCTACACGCGGGCGGGCTCCTTCCTGGTGGATTCCACCGGAACCCTGGTCAACCAGCAGGGGTTCCCGGTGATGGTGGACGGAGGCCCGCTGGTCCTGCCGCCCGGGGCCAAGATGAGCGTGGACGACGGCGGCAACGTCTCGGTCAACGGCGAGCCCGCCGGCGCCTTCGACCTGACCACCTTCGAGGACCTGGGCAGCATGGAGCGGGTCGGGGGCAACATGTACAGCGCGGCCGACAACGCGGCCGAAGCGCCCGTGCCCGACGACCTGGTGGTCCGGCAGGGCTACGTGGAGCAGGGCAACGTGGAGGTCGTCACCGAGATGGTGGAGATGCTGGAGACCCAGCGCGCCTTCGAGATGTACGCCAAGATGCTCCAGAGCACGGACTCGCTCGATAAGACAATGATTAGCCGTCTCGGCAGGATTACAGGATAACAAGGAGGCTGACCGCCATGATGCGTTCCCTTTGGACTGCCGCGACCGGCATGATCGCCATGCAGACCCACATCGACACCCTTTCCAACAACCTGGCCAACGTGAACACCACGGGTTTCAAGAAAAGCCGCGCCGAATTCGAGGACCTCATGTACCAGACCCTGCAGATCGCTGGCACGCAGACCCAGAACGGCGGCCGGTTGCCCGTGGGCATGCAGATCGGCATGGGCGTGCGCCCGGTCACGGTGCACAAGTTCTTTACCCAGGGCGACTACAAGAACACCGGCAACCCGTTCGACATGGCCATCGAGGGCGAGGGCTTCTTCAAGGTCGACATGAACGGCGACGACGTCTACACGCGCGCCGGGGCCTTCAAGCTGGACAACGACGGCCGCGTGGTCACGGCGGGCGGGCACGTGCTCCAGCCCGAGTTCACCGTCCCGGCCGAGACCTCCAGCGTCACCGTCACCGAGACCGGCCACATCGCCGCCCTGGACAAGAACGGGGCCACCCTGGCCGAGACCGACATCGAAATCTACCGCTTCCAGAACCCGGCGGGCCTCAACGCCGTGGGACGCAATTTCTACCGCGAGACCGACGCCTCGGGCGACGCCGTGGCCGGAACGCCGGGCGACGAGAACTTCGGGACCATCGCCCAGGGCTACCTGGAAGGGTCCAACGTCGAAATGGTGGACGAGATGGTCGGCCTGATCGTTGGCCAGCGCGCCTACGAGATCAACTCAAAGGCCATCACCACCTCGGACGGCATGTTGCAGACCGCCATCAACGTCAAGCGCTAACGGCCGAGTCCGGAGCAAAGGAGCATCGCATGCCAAGCGGGAAGAGCGGAAGGAAGGGACCTGTCAGGGCCGTCGTCATGGCCGCCATGGCGGTCTGCCTGCTCGTCGCCGGGACCGTGGCCGCCATGGGCGCTTCCGTCCCGGACGGGTGGAAAGCCGCCGTGCGCAGCGTGGCCTGCGTGCAGGGGCCCACCGTCCTGCTCGGCGAGATCGCCGACCCGGTCCAGGGCGCGGACCAGCGCACCTGGCGGACCCTGTCGCAGATCGCGCTTTGGAAGGCCTCGGACAAGCGGGGCCACCCGGTGAGCATCGACCGCGACCGCCTGGCCAAGGTGCTGCGCCACTACATGGGCGACGAGGCGAGCCACCTGGTCCTGCCCATGCAGCTCACGGTCCAGACCGGGGGCAAGGTTCTGAACGCCAATCAGCTCCGTTCGGAGGTCGTCGAATTCTTGACGCCCCGGAGCCGGGGGCTGGGCGACCAGGTCGAGATGAAGGACCTGGACCTGCCCGATCACTACTTTTTCGACAACGTGACCGACACCCTGACCATTGAGGTGAACGGCGATGTCCGGCCCGGCCGCAACACCATCCGGCTGCGCACCGTGAACAGCCAGGGCAAGGTCGTGGCGGGCAAGGCCGGGACCGTGTTCCTGAACGTCTGGAAAGCCGTGCCCGTGGCCGCCGCCCCCCTGAACCGGGGCGAGCGCGTCACCCGCGACAAGGTCGGCTTCCGGCGCGTCAACCTGGCCTACAATCCGGGCTTGTGGGACGGCGTCGGCGGCCCCTGGCGGATGGTTCGCACCCTGGGGCGCGGCCAGCCTTTCATGTTGTCTCACCTGGAGCCGGTGCCGGTCATCGAGAAGGGCGAGCGCGTGGATCTGGTCTATCGCGGCAAGCGCGTCCAACTGACCATGAAGGTGGAGGCCCTGGAAGACGCCTCCATGGGGCAGCAGATTCAGGTAAGGAATTTGCAAAGCAAGAAGACGGTGGTGGCCACGGTCGTCGGCGACGACCTGGTCATGGTCCGATAACGCGAGGAGGCCTTTCATGAGGCGATATTTTCTCATAGCGATGGCGTCCATCATCCTGCTGGCGGGATGCGCCGCCAAATACGAGGAGCAGCCCATGCCCATCCTGACTCCCCCGGTCTACGAGGAGCAGAACCCGGCGGCCAACCCGGGCTCCCTCTACGACGTGAACCGGTCGGAGTTCCTGTACGACGACAACCGCGCCGCCCGCGTGGGCGACATCGTGCTTGTCCAGGTGGCCGAGTCCGCCACCACCAAGCTGAAGTCCGAGACCACGGCCAAGAAGGAGAACACCGTGGCCAACGGCGTTTCCGCCATGCCGTCCACCGGCCTGGTGGGCAACGTGCCGCTGGCCTCCACCCTGGGCGTCAAGGTCGGGGCGAACATCGGAGCCTCTCAGTCCACGGACTTCAAGGGCAACGGCGAGACCAAGCAGGAGAACACCTTCGACGCCACCGTGGCCACCCGCATCGTCCGGCGGCTGCCCGGCAACCTGCTCCAGGTCGAGGGCGCACGGCGCATCCGGGTCAATCACGAGACACAGTTCCTGGTGGTGCGCGGCCTGATTCGCCAGCGCGACATCGATTCCGACAACACCATATCCTCGACCAAGCTGGCCGAGGCGCAGATCGAAATTTACGGCCAGGGCGTGCTCTCCGAGAAGCAGCGGCCCGGCTGGCTGTCGAGACTGCTGGACAACCTGTATCCCTTCTAAGGAAGGCTCGAAGCGAAGTTGCAGAGGGTAGAGGAGTGAGAGCCATGCGTATGAATCGGAACACCGCCGTCGTCGATACCGCCGAAACTGTCCGGACCCTGGTCCTGGCCATCCTGTTCGGCGTGACGCTCGCCTTCGGGGCCGGGCTGCTGGCGCCCGTGGAGGCCGGGGCCGCCCGGCTCAAGGACATCGCCAACTTCAGCGGCGTGCGCAGTAACGACCTGGTCGGCTACGGCCTGGTGGTCGGCCTGAGCGGCACGGGCGACGGCACCTCGTCGACCTTCACCATGCGCTCCATGGCCAACATGCTGGAGAAGATGGGCGTGGAAGCCAATCCCGACACCCTCAAGCCCAAGAACGTGGCCGCTGTCATGGTCACGGCCAAGCTGCCCGTTTCGGCCAAGCCGGGCTCGCAGCTCGACGTCACCGTCTCCTCCCTGGGCGACGCCAAGAGCCTGCTCGGCGGCATCCTGCTCGTCACCCCGATGAAGGGACTGGACGGCCGGGTCTATGCCGTGGCCCAGGGCTCCCTGACCATCGGCGGCTTCGCCGTGTCCGGCACGGCGGCCTCGGCCCAGCAGAACATTCCCACCGTGGGCCTCATCCCCAACGGCGCGGTGGTGGAGCGGGGCGTGCCCTTTCAGTTCAACAGCCAGGACAAGATGACCCTGAACCTTTCGGTGCGCGATTTCGGCACCACCATGCAGGTGGTCAACAAGATCAACGCGTCCATGGGCGGCGACTTCGCCGAGGCGCGCGACATCTCCACCATCGACCTGCGGCTGCCCGAGAAGTTTCGGGGCAACATGGTGCCGCTCATGGCCTCCCTGGAAAACCTGGACATTTCGCCCGACGGCAAGGCCAAGGTCGTGGTTGATGAAAAGACCGGCACCGTGGTCCTGGGCCAGGACGTCCGCCTGAGCAAGGTGGCCGTGGCCCACGGCAACCTCCAGATCGTCATCACCGAGTCCCAGAACGTCAGCCAGCCCGGCCCGTTCTCCGACGGCTCCACCGTGGTTTCGCCCCAGACCGACCTTCAGGTGGTCCAGCAGAACAAGCAGCTCATGCTCATGGAGGGCGCGACGCTGCAGGAGCTGGTGGACGGCCTGAACTCCATGGGCGCGGACCCGCGCGACCTTATTTCCATCATCCGCGCCCTCAAGGCCGCGGGCTCCCTGCACGCGGAAGTGGAGGTGATCTAAGATGCTGGATTCCGGAATCGACGCGCAGTTGGCCGCCCGCCAGGCGGACACCAGCGACATGGTCCGCTTCAAGCGGCAGATGGACGACCTCAAGCAGCGCCTGGCAGGCGACGCGGACAAGAACCAGGCCAAGGAGCTCCGCCAGGCGTGCGAGAAGTTCGAGGCCGTGTTCATCAGCAAGCTCTGGCAGGAGATGCGCAAGACCGTGCCCAAGGAGGGCTACCTGCACGCCAAGCAGGAGGAGCAGTACCTGTCCATGTTCGACCGCGACTTCGCCGAGAAGATGGCGTCAAGCGGCGGCATAGGCCTGGCGGACATGATCTACGACCAGCTCAGCGAGAAGCTGAAGAACACCAGCCGCACCACCCTGGAGGGCGGCGTGCCCATCAAGCCCCTGCACGGGGAGGCCATCGCCCTGAACCAGGGCCACGAACCCATCGCCCTGCCGAAGAAGCAGGAGGGCATGACCCTGGAGCAGTGGGGCGGGCGGCGTCAGGAAGGCGACGTTTCCGAAGCCGGGGCCGCGTCCGTGGCGCCGGCCGGGGAGCGGGCCCTGAGCGACGTGGAGGTCAAGGCGCGGCTGGAGACCCTGGTCCGCCACCTGGAGGCCGAGCGGATCAAGACCGGCCTGCTGGGTTCGGGCGAGGCCGCCGGGACCTATGGCCGCCAGGGCGGCGCGAGCGTCGAACGGGTTGGCCGGGAAATTGCAAAAAACGGATGAACCTCAAGAAGCATAAATATGGGGACGTTGGTTTAGGCGAGTAGATTCAACAAGTTACCTTCGAGGCGAATATGAGTTTGCAACTGATCGAGGAAAATTTGGTCCGGCAGAACAAGGCCATGGTCCTGCTCTCCGTGCTGTTGGAGGAAGAATTTTCCCGTCTGCAGCAGGGCGCGCCCCAGCAGGTTTCCCTCATCGAGCTGTCCATTCAGGAGCTCATGCGCCAGATCGCGGCCGAGCGGTTCTCCCTGCGTCGGCTGGTGGGGGCCTTCTCCCCCGGCGCGGAGCGGGTGGCCCATCTGTTCGCCGCCGTCTCCGGCGAGGTGCGCACTACCTTCGAGCGACTCCTCGGCATGTTGGACCAGACCGAGCAGAAGTGCGCGGTGCAGGCGTCCAAGAACGGCGCGCTGGCCCGGGCGCTCTTCGACCAGAGCAAGAAGCTGCTCACCTTCATGCACGACCAGATCAAGCCCAAGAACACCTCCTCCTACGCCGCCACCGGGCGGTTCGCGCGGGCCCGCTCCGACGCCCGCATCCTGACCGGGAGGCTCTAGATGTCCTTTGGGGCCAACTCCATCCTCGACATGGGCCGTTGGGCCATGTTCGCCTCGCAGGTGCAGTTGCAGGTCACCGGCGAGAACATCTCCAACGTCAACACCGAGGGGTATTCCCGCCGCTCGGTGGTGTTGGAGGAGGGAATCTCCATCGACTACAACCCGGGCCAGATGGGCACCGGCGTCGTGGCCAAGGAGGTCATCCGGCACTTCGACGACCTGGTCGAAACGCTGTACCTGGAGCAGGCGTCCCTGAGCGAGAAATGGGGGACCCTCTACGAGCAGTTGCGCGGGGTCGAGAACCTGCTCAACGAGTCGAGCGGCTACGGCGTGTCCGCGTCGCTGTCGAACTATTTCGAGTCCTGGAACAAGGTGTCCCAGTATCCGGACGATTACGGCGCGCGCAAGACCGTGGTGGACAACTCCAACACCATGATCTCTGTGCTCAGCCAACTGGACGCCAGCATGGCCACCATGCAGCAGCAGATCAACGACACGGTCCGCGGGCAGGTGGGCGACGTCAACACCCTGCTGGAGCAAATCTCGGACATCAACAACCAGATCCAGATTCACAACATCAAGGGCCAGGACAACACCAATTCGCTGTTCGACGAGCGGGCGCGAAAGGTCCGCGCCCTGGGCGAACTCATCGACATCACCACCCTCGACAACGGCGGCGGCGACTTCATCGTCATGACCAAGGCCGGCCAGAACCTGGTGGACGGCGCCAACCACTTCTCCCTGGAATTCACCATTGACGGCAAGACCAGGGACCTCGCAGGCAGCACCAATTTCGCGGGCGACATCTACTACGAGGGCAGCGACGACTTCGAATACACCATCGAATTCGTGGCCTCCAGCACGGGTTCCACCTCGGCGGGCACGGTCACCAGCGGCACGTCGGCCGCGCGCTTCCGCGTCTCCCTGGACGGCGGGCGGACCTGGCTCTCCGACGAGAACGGCGACGACAAGCTTTTCTACGCCCGCGACTACGACTCCCGCGTCACCGTCGAAGGGCTGGGCATCTGGTTCGGCTCGGGCACGGAGTCCAAGGGCGTCGCCACCGGCGACTTCCAGGCGGGCGACCGCTTCATCCTCAGCCCGCATCCGAGCGTGTACTGGGTCCAGAACACCTCCAACAAGGAGAACATCACCCCCCAGATCGCCATGAACGGCGAGGAGAACACCAAGCGGCTGACCGGCGGCTCCATCGCGGCCCTGCTGTCCTTCCGCGACAGCTACGTGGGCAAGTACCGCGACAAGCTCGAAAGCTTCACCGAGAGCCTGATCTGGGAGACCAACCGGCGGCACAGCCAGGGCGCGGGCCTCCAGACCTTCACCTCCCTCCAGGGCGCCTACTCGGTCAACGACAAGGACAAGGCCCTGGCCAGCGACTCGACGGGCCTGGCCTTCGGCGACCGGCTCCAGTCCGGCAGCTCCATGGTTTACGTCTACAACGCGAACACCGGCCTGCTGGCTTCCTCGGCAGCCCTGAACTTCGGCGGCGGGGCGACCTTCGACCCGAACGTCCATACCCTGCAGGACGTCTGCGACGCCTACAACACGACCTTCGCCGGGGCCATCAACGCCAGCGTCGTCAACAACAAGCTCGTCCTCCAGGCCGCGTCCGGCTACAACTTCGCCTTCGGCACGGACACCTCCGGGCTCAATGCGGCCCTGGGCGTCAACACCTTCTTCACCGGCTCCGGGGCCGACGACATCGGCCTCAACGACAAGATCACCGGCGACCTCGACTACCTGGCCGTGGGCCACGTCAACGGCGCGGGCGAGATGAACAGCGGCGACAACACCACCGCGCTCTCGCTCTACGCCCTGCGCGACGACGAGGTGACCATCTCCTCCGCGTCCGAGGGCACGGGCCGGACCACGCTGCTCGACTACTACAACAGCCTGGTGGGCAACGTGGGCACGGACACCAGCACAGCCAAGTTCAACATGAACTACTATTCCACCCTGGCCAGCGATCTCAACGACCGGCAACAGGAAGTCTCGGGCGTCAACCTCGACGAGGAGATGACCGACCTGATCAAGTACCAGGCGTCCTACACCGCGGCCGCCAAGCTCATTTCAACGGCGGACGAGATGCTGCAAACCATTTTGTCGCTCAAGTCTTAGGAACGGGGGAATGTGACATGCGAGTCACCCAGCAGATGCTTTTCAACAGGTACGTGGGCAACATCAACAAGTCGTTGACCTCGCTCATCGACCTGAACACCCAGTCCCAGACCCAGAAGAAGGTCAACAGGCCGAGCGACGATCCCACGGGCATGACCCGCATCCTCAGCCACCGGGATACCCTCAGCTCCATCGCCCAGTACAAGGAGAACATCGCCACGGCCAAGGGCTGGCTCTCCAGCCAGGACGAGGCGTTCCTCCAGGCCTCGACCCTGCTGACCAGGGCCAAGGAACTGGCCACCCAGGCCGCCACAGGCACCGTGGACGGCGACAACCGCGAGCAGATCAGTTACGAGCTGCGCAGCGTCTTCGAGCAGATGATCGGCCTGGCCAACACGGAGTTCGAGGGCAAGTCGATCTTCGCCGGGCACAAGGTGGACGGCGACGCCTATGAGCAGATCATGTGGCTGACCACCAACGACGACCGGTTCGCCACCACCGATTTCACGGTGCAGGGCTCCTCGGACAACACCGTGCTGGTCCAGTTCTACGACCGGTCCGGCGCAACGGCCCTGGGCGGGGACATGAATCTTTCCGACGCAGACCTGCGGGCGCGCTATTCCACGGACGGCGGCGAGACCTGGACCAGCGGGGCGGCCCTCACGCCCGACGGTTCGGGCGGCTACGTCCTCGACATGGCCTCGTCCGGCACCAACGTGGTCTTTCACAGCGACGCCACGGTCAAGGTCAACGATCCCACCGACGAGGGCGCGGCCGACGGCACATGGCTGTGGGTCCGGCCCACGGCCCGGTACATCGGCGACGACAAGGACATGCCGCCACTGGTGGATTCCTTCGGCCCCGGCACGACTCTGGTGGACGCCTCGGCCTCTGGCTCGTTTCTGAACAAGAACGTGACCATCCGCATCGACAACGGCTCGGAAGTCGCCATGAACGAGGACATCGAGTATTCCTACAGCCTGGACGGCGGCATCAACTGGGTGACGGGCAACGTGGCCCAGGCGGACACCACCTCCAACGCGGCCGTGCTGAGCGTGGCCAACGGCGGCATCCTGACCCTGGCCTCGAACGGCTCCAACAAGCTCCAGCCCGGCGCGCAGTTCGTGGTCCGGCCCCGTTCGGCCGACATCAACCTCGACATCTCCGCCAACGAGCAGATCACCATCAACAACGTGGGCAAGAGCATCTTCGGCGGCATCTACACTGATCCGGACGCGGTCCTGGCCGCCGACGGCTCCATCGTGACCCTGAGCAGCGAGAATTCGTCGCGGGCCTTCATGTCGAACGGCGCGCCCAAGATGGCCGTGACCATCCAGGGCCAGGACGAGGAGACCAAGAACATATTCGAGGTGCTGGGCAACCTGGTGGCCTTTGCGGAGACCAACAACCAGACCGGCATCCAGCAGTGCCTCGCCAACCTGGAGAAGGCCCAGGGGCAGCTCATGAACAACGAGGCCGACGTGGGCGGCCGGGAGAACCGGCTGACCATCGGCGGGTCCATCCTCGACGGCCTCAAGCTTAACGAGGACACCCTGCTCAGCTCCATCGAGGACGCGGACGTGAGCGAACTGATGACCGAACTCGCCCAGCAGCAGATCGTGTACGAGGCCGTGCTCCGGTCGACCTCCACCATCATGCAGCTCAACCTGAGCAAGTTCATCTAATTCCCCGCAAAAGCTGGACTTGCGGCGACGGGTGATGTAATCGCCTGATATGGGCCGCGGGAAGCTGAACCCGGCCGAAAACGGATTTGGTGGCAATATGCTGATATTGACCCGGCGACCGGGAGAAAGCCTTTACCTGGGCGATGGAATAAAACTGAAGATCCTGAGCGTTCAGGGGAAGCAGATAAAGATCGGCCTGGACGTGCCCGAGGACATGACCGTCTATCGGGAAGAGGTGTATCTCAAGGTCAAGGAACAGAACAAGCAGGCGCTGGAAACCAGCCAGCAGGACCTGCTCGCGGCAGCTGCGCTATGGCAAAAGACAGAACGAAAAAAATAAGGACCAGGCTCGGCGAACGGGTGATCAACCTGGACAGCACCGTCTACTTCCCCCGGGGGCTCATCGGCCTGGAGGACAAGCGGGATTTCGTGCTGCTCAGCGTCCGCGAGGGCGAATCCCCCTTCCTGCTTCTGCAATGCGTCACGGACCCCGGCCTCGGCCTCTTGGTGGCCGATCCCTATTCCTTTATTGAAAGCTACGACGTGAAGCTGGAAAATCCGGACCGCAAAACGCTCAAAATAGAAAATGTCCGGCAACTGGCCATCCTGGTGACAGTGACCATTCCGCCGAACAAGCCGGAAGAGACCACCCTCAATCTCCAGGGGCCGATTGTCATCAACACCCAGGCGAGGATCGGTCTCCAAGTTCCCCAGTCGGAAGCGGGATACCCCACGCACTTCCGACCGGTGCAACGCTAAGCCGTTTCCTAGGGCAATCCCTCCCTACACTACACGAGAAGATCGAGGTCGTCGCGGATCAGGTTCGCGGCGGCCTTCTTCAGGTCGGGCTGGTACGTCCCGTCCTTGACCTGCTGCTTCAGGCGGTCCACCTTTTCCCGGCGGACGTCGGGCGCCTCGTTGGCGGTCTGCAGGGCCGCGCCGCGCAGCCGCGCCTCGGAGGAGAGGACGACCCGGTCGGCGGCTTCGCCGGAGGTCTTCACGGACTCCTGCGTGCGCTGCTGCGTGTCGGCCTGACGCTTTGTCTTGACCTTCTGGTTGGCGTAGGGGTTCATTTCCCCCGCAATATTCTTGATAACCATGTCATTCCTCCCGAATGGTCGGGCCTATCAAAGCATGGTGTCATCCACCTTTGACAGGGTTATCTCCCATAGACGCCGCATGATCCGGTCCCGCTCGGGGCCTGAGACGGTATTCGGTCCGCGCGGCGTCTCCCGCAGTATCTGAACGTCGTCCCCATCCACCGGATACTCGAACAAATATCCCGGCCCGAATTCCCGCTCAAGCTGCTGCAGAATGGCGGTCACCACGGGTGAGTGGGCGGTGTTGACGATCAAATTTTCAATGACCTCGTGCGCAATCCTTTCCACCAGCTCCCGTCTACGGGTCTGGCGCGCCACGTCGTCCATGGGCTGGGCGGCTCCCAGGGCCTGACGGAACCGGGCCAGGCGCTTGGCGCTCGTCAACTGCTTCCCATAGGTGCGCAGCATCGTCCGAACTGTGGCTGATTGCGAACTCACGGTATTACTCCCTCCTTGATGGATAGGATCGGCTCCCGTGAAAATAACTTTAGGGTGAAAGCGGAAAAAAATCTAGAAAAGTATGGGGTCGCGCGGCCGGGGCGACGGCTGAGACCGGGAAAAACGTTGAATGTTCCCGACTTTTTAACTACGACTGAAAAGAGTGGGCGAACGAACGGACAACTGCCGGAAGGCCTGGCGCGGCGACGGAGTGCACATGAGCTTTGAGCGGAATTTCAATTCGGTCCTGGACATCACCTACGGCAAGGACGTCTCCCTGGACGCCCTGTTGCTGCACTTCATGACCGAGAATCACCTCGAATACACCATCGATCCCGACAAGAACGGCTCGCGCGAGCAGCTCAAATTCATGCTCGACCTGGACGAGCGGGAATTTTACGCCCCTTGCTCGGACTGGATGTTCCTCATGCTGCTCAAGGAGGGGATGCCCCGCCTGCTGCTCGATGAATACCTTATCCAATGGAAGACCTTCGTCCACCTGACCCGCAACTTCTGCGCCGACCGCAAGCAGGCGAGCCGGTTCCTCCAACTGGCGCGCCACAAGTTCCGCATGGTCCTGGCCTCGCCCATCGTCATCCCCGCCCGCCTGCTCAAGCGGTTGGTGACCATCTTCATGACCCAGAGCGGCATCGACGATCCCTACCGGGGCATCCGCAAGGCGCTCAACCGGCGCGCGGCCTTGGTGGTCAAGAGCCGGACCTTCGACGCCATCGTCAACACCTGCCCGGGCGGGATGGCGGACTGCCCGCGCATCGACGACCTGCGCTACCGGCTGGACATGCTGGAGATCGAGCGGCTCATGCGCATCTCCACCCTGACCGACAACTGGTCGCCGGAATCTTTTGACGAGGATGCGCTGGTCCGGGCGGACATCAACGGCGAGATCGCCGCCGGCCCCGACCTGTTCGGCCCCATGCGCGAGTTGCTGGGCAAGGACGGGAGCACCGATCCCAAGCGCATCCTCTATATGCCCAACCGGGCGGGCGGCCTCATCTTCGACCTCCAGGTGGTCATGACCCTGCTCCGGCTCGGCCACCGCGTGGTCATGGCCCTCAAGGAGGGGTTCTTCTTCGAGGAGCCGACCTTTTGGGACCGGGACAGCGAGCCCGAACTGACCGAGGCCTTCAACGGGGCGTATTTCGTGCCCGAGGACCGGCTCTCCAAGAACGCGCTGCTGGAGATCATGTCCAAGCACCAGTTCGTGGTCATCTCCGACGGTACGCGGGAGAAGTTCAACCCCTACCGCTGCTCCGTGACCTTCGCCCGGGCCTGGAAGGAGTGCGACGTGATCCTGGCCAAGGGCGAGGGGCTGCACAACCGGCTCATCCAGATCAGCCACAACTTCACACGGGACGTCATCAACTTCTTCCGCGACGGGGCCAATCACTTCCACCTGCACCACAAGCCCAAGCCGGAGCGCGTGCACAAGTTCAGCGAGCGCTACATCGCAGGCAAGGCGGACGAGATCATCGCCCAGATGCGCGAGGCCAGGGAGCAGGGCCGGACGGTCATCTTCTATTCCGGCATCATCGGCAGCGTGCCCGGCCAGACCAAGGCGGCCATCGGGGTCATCACCACCTTCGTGGACCATCTGCGCGAGCAGTTGGACGACGTGTTCATCATCAACCCCGGCGAGCATTTCGAGGAGGGGATGGACGCGGACGATCTGATGTTCATGTGGGAGAAGGTCCAGCGCAGCGGCTACATCAACGTCTGGCGTTTTCAGACGTATTTCGATATTGAGAAGAGCTTCGAGCTCATGGGCCGCAAGGTGCCGCCCGTGTGGACGGGCAAGGACGCCACCTATTCCACCGGCTGCACCAAGGAGATGCACATCGCCCTCGACGTGCAGCGGACGCACCCGGAGCTACAGATCATCGGCCCCAACCCGGAAAAGTTCTTCCGGCGGCGGGAATACGGCGTGGGCAAGTTCTGCGACGTGGCCATCGATTCGTGCAACGCATAGCCTCTTTGGGAATGATGGGAACGAAACGCCACTTCTTCCCCGGCGCGCACCCCGCGCGGCTGGTCCTGCTCTGCCTCTGCCTGGGGCTGCTCTGCGCCTGCATGAAGGAGGACTCGGTCTTTCGGGGCGAGGCCGCTCCGCCCGCCGCGCCCGAGCGGGGCGACAGGGTGGTGGGGCTGTGCCGTCCGGACGCGGCCAAAGGGCTGACCCTGCGCCCGCTCAAGGAGCCGGGCCAGTTGCCCGTGTGCGACCTGTTCTTTCCGCTCTCCTCGTCCGAGGGGCTGGAGACCACGGCCCGGCTCGACATCAAGACCCAGGGGCTGCCCTCCTGGACCGCCTTGGAGGGGCCGGTGCAGCGCAGCCTGGAATACGCCCTGAACATGCCCAAGGACGAGCCCGCACTGGCCCGGCCCGGCATGGCCCTGACCTGGGGCCAGGTGGTGCGCAGCCTGGAGGAGTTCCTGGACCTGCTGCCCCATCTGGACGAACATCCCGAGCTCCTGGCCCGCCGTTTTGTCTGGTACGGCATGCGGCGGCGTCCGCTCATGACCGGCTACTACACGGCCGAGATCGAGGCCAGCCTGACCCGCCGCCCCGGCTACGAGTTTCCCATCTACGGCGTGCCGCCGGACCTGCGCTACGGCATGGTGCGCGGCCGCAAGCGCGCCTATCGCGTGGAGAACGGCCGGGTCAGGCCGTACTACGAGCGGCGCGACATGGACGTGAAGGGCGTGCTCAGGGGCAAGGGGCTGGAGATCGCCTGGGCCAAGGACCCGGTGGACGTCTTCTACATGCAGGTGGAGGGGTGCGGCCGGCTCCGGCTGCCCGACGGCACCACCCGCAATGTCCTCTACGGGGGCAAGAACGGCCATGGGTTCCGCAGCCTGGGCCGCATCCTGAACGCCAGGGGGCTGCTGGACCGCGGGCGCCTCTCCAAGGCCCATGTGCGCGAGTATTTTTCCAAGCATCCCGAAAAGATGTTTGAACTCATGGCCGAGAACCGGAGCTACGTGTTCTTCCGCCTGGAGGACGCCCCGCCCGAGGGCGCCATAGGAAAGCCGTTGACGCCGATGGTTTCACTGGCTACAGACCGGGAGCTCCTGCCCCTCGGGAGCCTGCTCGCCTTCGAGGCGGAAATCCCGAGGGCGGAGAACGGCCGGGCCGTGGGCACCCGCAGGGTGACCGGCATCGGCCTGGCCCAGGACACGGGCACGGCCATCCGGGGCACCCGGCTCGACTACTACGTTGGCGAGGGGCGCGAGGTGGAGCCCGTGGCCAGCAACATCATGACCGAGGCCACCGTCTATCTCCTCATAAGCAAAGAAGCATTGATAAATGGCTGACATAACTTACGAACAAGTCAAGAAGATCATCAAGGAATCCGTGGCGCACCAGAAGCGGTCCGTCATGGACTGGCACTTCGGCGAACCCGTGTACGAAGGGGAGCCCGGCGTGCTGCTGGGCGAGAGCGGCCTGCGCGAGCTGGTGGCCCGCCAGCACTGGACGAATTTCCGGCTGTGGCATGTGGAGGACCGGGCGCGGCGCAAGGACGTGGACGCCCATGTCATCGCGGACTGCAAGTACGCCATCGACAAGCTCAACCAGCGGCGCAACGACCTCATCGAGCGCGTGGACGAATGCCTCCTCGACATGCTCGGCCCGCTGCTCCCGGCCGACGCGGCCGAGCGCTACAACACCGAGACCGTGGGCGCGGCCTTGGATCGGCTGTCCATCCAGGCCCTCAAGATCTACCACATGGACGAGCAGTGCCGCCGCAAGGACGTCGACGAGCGGCACCGCAACGCCTGCGGCGAGAAGGTCCTGACCCTGACGCGCCAGCATGTGGACCTGGAGCGGGCCGTGCTGGAGCTTATCGACGAGTATGCGGCAGGGACCAAGAAGCCCAAGGTCTATTTCCAGTTCAAGATGTACAACGACCCGGCCCTCAACCCGGAGCTGTACCAAAACAAGTCCTAGCGGCGAAGGAAGCCATGTCCCGTTACGAAACCGTCATCGGGCTGGAAGTGCACGCCCAGCTCAAGACCAGGAGCAAGATCTTCTGCTCCTGCTCCACCACCTTCGGCAACGATCCCAACGAGAACGTCTGCGCCGTGTGCTCCGGCATGCCCGGCGTCCTGCCCGTGCTGAACGAGAAGGTGGCCGAATATGCCGCCAAGATGGGACTGGCCACCGACTGCGAGATCAACCGCACCTCCGTGTTCGCGCGCAAGAACTACTTCTATCCCGACCTGCCCAAGGGATATCAGATTTCCCAGTTCGAGCGGCCCATCTGCGAGCACGGCCACGTGGACATCGAGGTGGACGGCGCGAAGAAGCGGGTGGGGCTGACCCGCATCCACATGGAAGAGGACGCGGGCAAGAACATCCACTCCGCCGCGGACAACGCCAGCTTTGTGGACCTGAACCGCACCGGCGTGCCGCTCATCGAGATCGTGTCCGAGCCGGACATGCGCTCGGCCGAGGAGGCCGTGGCCTACCTCAAGGAGCTGCGCTCCATCCTGCTCTACCTCGGCATCTGCGACGGCAACATGGAGGAGGGGAGCTTCCGCTGCGACGCCAACGTCTCCATCCGGCCCTTTGGCCAGGAGGCGTTCGGCACCCGCGCCGAGCTCAAGAACCTCAACTCGTTCAAGCACATCCAGAAGGCCATCGAGTACGAGGTGGCCCGCCAGATCGACCTGGTCGAGGACGGCGACGCCGTGGTCCAGGAGACCCGGCTCTACAACGTGGAGAAGGGCACCACCCATTCCATGCGCGGCAAGGAGGAGGCCCACGACTACCGCTATTTCCCGGACCCGGACCTGGTGCCGCTGGTGCTGGAGGAGGCGTGGATCGAGAAGTGGCGCTCCGAGCTGCCCGAACTGCCCCAGGCCAAGCGCGTCCGGTTCATGGAGAGCTACGGCCTGGCCGACTACGACGCCGACCTGCTCACCGGCGAGCTGGCCGTGGCCGAATACTTCGAGGCGGCGGTGGGGGCCTATGCGGGCGAGGCCAAGAAGGTGGCCAACTGGGTGGCGGGCGACCTGCTGCCATATTGCCACGAGACGGGCGTCCCGGCAGGGGAGTGCAAGCTCACCCCCGTGAGGCTGGCGGCCCTTCTCAAGCTGGTGGACGACGGCACCATCTCGGTCAAGATCGGCAAGGACGCCTTCCGCGATCTGTGCGAGTCCGGCGACGAACCGGCCGCCTACGTCGAGGCCAAGGGAATGGTCCAGGTGTCCGACACCGGCGAGCTGGAGGCCATGGTGGACAAGGTCCTGGCCGACAACCCGTCCGAGGTCGAGGCCTACAAGGGCGGCAAGACCAAGCTCATGGGCTTCTTCATGGGCCAGGTCATGCGCCTCTCCAAGGGTCAGGCCAACCCCGGCATCGTCACCAGGCTGATTCAGGAAAAACTTTCATAAGCAATGACCGGGGGGCCCGGATGTGGTTCCCTGTCCCCGGAGACTTTCACATGACCGAACATATCCAGTATTCCCCGGAAAAAGATGCGCTCGTCCTGCTGGACCAGCGCTACCTGCCCAACCGCGAGGACTGGTTCGAGTGCAGGACCACGGACCAGATCTGCTACGCCCTGGTGGTCATGGTCGTGCGCGGCGCGCCCGCCATCGGCGTGACCGCGGCCTACGGCTGCTACCTGGCGGGCCGCGAGACGCAGGGCATGGACGGGGACTGGAAGGCCAACCTGGAAGCCAAGCTGGACCAGATTCACGACGCCCGGCCCACGGCCGTGAACCTGCGCTGGGCCGTGCGCGAGATGCGCCGGGTCTGGCGCGAGGCGGGCGACGTCTCTCTGGACGAGCTGTGCGGAGTCTGGCTTGAGCGGGCCAAGGAGATTCATGCGGGCGACATCCGCATGTGCGAGCTGATCGGCAAGTTCGGCGGCGAGCTGCTGGACGACGGCGACACGGTGATGACCCACTGCAACGCGGGCGCCCTGGCCACGGCCGGTTACGGCACGGCCCTGGGCGTGATCCGGGGGGCCATCGACCAGGGCAAGAAGATTTCGGTCATCGCCAACGAGACCCGGCCGTTTCTGCAGGGCGCGCGGCTGACCGCCTACGAGCTGCACAAGGACGGCATCCCGGTCAAGGTGGCCTGCGACAACGCCTGCGCCCTGCTCATGAAGCGCGGCCTGGTGGACAAGGTGGTTGTCGGCGCGGACCGCATCGCCGCCAACGGCGACGCGGTGAACAAGATCGGCACCTTCGGCGTGGCCATCATCGCCAAGCGGTTCGGCGTGCCCTTCTACGTGGCCGCCCCGGTCTACACCATCGATCCCGAGACGCCCACGGGCG
The DNA here is from genome assembly GCF_028692895.1 of Pseudodesulfovibrio sp. Classification (GTDB taxonomy): domain Bacteria; phylum Desulfobacterota; class Desulfovibrionia; order Desulfovibrionales; family Desulfovibrionaceae; genus Pseudodesulfovibrio. The sequence continues at coordinate 13,063 of NZ_JAQUWN010000030.1, read as the reverse complement.
ACGACGTGCCCATCGAGGACCGCGACCCGCGCGAGGTGACGCACATCGGCGACCACCGCATCCCGCCCGAAGGCGTTGAGGTCTACAACCTCGCCTTCGATCCCACCCCGGCAGAGCTCATCGCGGGCATCATCACGGAGAAGGGCGTGCTCTATCCGCCTTATTCGGAGTCCATCAGGAAACTGTTCGCCTAACTCTCATTGCATAGTGGCTGGTCAGGCGAAATCGCGTTTGCGGTTTCGCCTGTTTTTTGTATCGGGTCCGTTCCCGGAACATGCGTTCCGGGGGACCGGGCCGCACGTTCGTCCTACGGCGGGACGTCGCGGCTGTTGTTTGAGTCGAGGCTTGTAGTCATGATGAACCACGGAGAATTCAATTGAGGATCAAGAGCGTCAATACAGTTATCACCGCATTGGTTGCGGCGGTCGTCTTTCTGGCAATGGGGGGCGGCATCCTGTGGATCATCGGCGACACCGGTGACGTCGTGTTCCATGGGGAAAAGGCGTCCATGGAAAACATGACCAAGCAGATCGTGGTCAGCCTGGACCAGTATGTGGAGCAGACGCGCAACATGGTCCGGATGCTCGCCGTGCAGCCCGAGGTGGCCGATGCCATCGAAGGCGGGGACCCGGCGGCCGCCAGCGGTTTCTTCAAGCACCTGCTGGCGTCGTCGGGGGACGATTACTGGGCCGCGTTAGCCTTTGACCGCGACGGCAAGGTCGTGGCGGGCTGGAACAACCAGGGCCAGAGCCTCGCCGGGGCGGATCGCGGCTCCCGCCAGTACGTCAAGGAAGCGCTCCGGGGCGGGGCGAAGACCTATATCTCCAATGAGATACTGAAGTCCGAGAGCGGCGATGGCCTGCTGGTCTTCGCGGCCTCCAACGCCATCCTCGACGCCAACGGCGCGGTGATCGGCGGCGTGGGAATCTTTCCCAATTGGTCGAAGTTCACGCAACGGTTCGTCGATCCCTTCCGGGTGGCGGAGCACGGCTATCCCTTCATGCTGGACCAGCGGGGACGGTTCATCGCCCACGCCGTGGACGAGAACCTGCGGCTGAAGGACGTCGGCGGCGAGGCCTTCACGCGCGAGGCGTTGGCCCGCAAGCACGGGGTCTACGAGTACGCGTGGGACGGGCGCAACAAGGTCATGACCTTCAAAACCCAGCGGGACACCGGGTGGGTGGTGGCGGTCAGCGCCTATGAGGACGACCTGAAGGCGGCCGCCATGCAGCAGCGCAACATCCTGGCCGTGGGCGGCCTGGCGGTGGCCCTGCTGCTCGTTGCCGTCCTGGTGGTCATGGTGCGCCGGGTCATCCTTTCTCCGGTCAAGGGCATCCTCGGCTACGCCACCCGCGTGGCCGAAGGCGACCTGACCGCGAAGCTGTCGGGCGACTATCATTTCGAGTTCAAGGAGCTCTCCGAACGGATCGCCGCCATGGTCGGGGAACTCAAGGCCAAACTCGGATTTTCCGAGGGCGTGCTCAAGGGGCTGACCTTTCCCTGCATCCTGCTCGGTCCGGACCGCCGCATCACCTGGACCAACCAGGAGATGTGCGACCTGCTGGGCAAGCGGGGCGACCCCGGGGACATGACAGGGGAGTACTCCGGCGAGTTCTTCTATGGCGACGCCGGGCGGCGGACCATCTCGGACGAGGTCCTCGCCGGGCAGAAGGCCAAGAAGGACGAAGTGGAGATTCCCCTGCGCGGCGGCCGCGCGCTGAACGTGCAGGTCGCCTCCACGCCGTTCTACGACATGGACGGCAGGCCGCTGGGGGCCCTGACCATCCTGGCCGACGTCACCGAGATTCGCGAGCAGCACAAGCGGATCGAGGAGCAGCACCGGCGCATCTCCAACGCCGCCAAGGAGGCGGGGGAAATCTCCCGCCGCCTCTCCAGCGCGGCCGAGGGCCTGGCGACCCAGATCGAGCAGGCCAGCCGTGGCTCCGAGGACCAGCGTGCGCGCGTGGGCGAGACCTCCGTGGCCATGGAGGAGATGAACGCCACGGTGCTGGAAGTGGCGCGCAACGCGGGCCAGGCCGCGACGGACGCGGACACGGCCAGGGCCAACGCCCAGAACGGCGAGTCCATCGTAGGCCAGGTCATCGGCGCCGTGGCGGACGTGCAGTCCCAGGCGGCAAGCCTCAAACACTCCATGGAGGATCTGGGCAGCCAGGCCGCGGACATCGGCAAGGTCCTGGAGGTCATCTCCGACATCGCTGACCAGACCAACCTCCTGGCCCTCAACGCGGCCATCGAGGCCGCCCGTGCGGGCGAGGCCGGACGCGGGTTCGCCGTGGTGGCCGACGAGGTGCGCAAGCTGGCCGAGAAGACCATGGCCGCCACCAGCGAGGTGGGCCAGGCCATCGGCAAGATTCAGGTCATGACCCGGGACAACGTGGCCGCCACGGATGCGGCGGCCGCTTCTGTTGGCCGAAGCACCGAGCTGGCCAATGCGTCGGGCAGGGCCCTTGGCGACATCGTCGCCCTTGTGGAGAACGCCGCCGACCAGGTGCGCGGCATCGCCACGGCCGCCGAGGAGCAGTCCGCCACCAGCGACGAGATCAACCACGCCACGGAGGAGATCAACCGCATCTCCATGGAGACCTCCCAGGTCATGAACGAGGCGGCCAAGGCCATCCAGGAGGTCGCATCCATGGCCACGCGGCTGAACACGGTCATCGAGGACATGACCCGCTGACCCGGCCCGGCCCTCCGAAAAGGCCATATCCATTGCGCATGAACGGGCCCGCGCGCTCCCTCCGGGGAGGGCGCGGGCCTTTCGCATTGCCGCTCCCGGCGCATCCCCGTTGATCGCTGCGGGAATCGCTTTACTCTTTTATTCCTCTCGGGTTATACAAAAAGGTAGTTTGGCAGTATGGCTGGGAGGAAGAAGCGGGACAGCTGTCCGCATCCGTTTGCGGTTTCGGAGGAGACCCTGTGCGGATGCGGAGAGGGGATCAGGTGAATTCACATGCAGATGAAAAGTGTCAACACGGTGATCACCGCGCTGGTCGCCGTGGTCGTTTTTTTGTCCATGGGAGCCGGAATCCTGTGGATCATCAAGGACACCAAGGCTGTGGTCTTCCGCGAGGAAAAGGCCGCCATGTCCACCGTCACCGAGCAGATCGTGGTCGGGCTGAACCAGTACGTGGAGCAGTCGCGCAACCTGGTGCAGGTGCTCGCGGCCCAGCCGTCCGTGGTGGACGCGCTGCAGGGCGGCGACCCGGCGTCCGCATCCGCTCTCTTCAGGGGGCTGCTTGATTCGACCTCCGCCTATTGGGCGGCGTTCGCCTTTGACCGCAACGGCAAGGTCGTGGCGGGCTGGAACGACAAGGGCAAGGACCTCATCGGTGCGGACCGCAGCAGTCGCCAGTATGTCAAGGACGTGGTGGCGGGCAAGGTCAAGACCTTCGTCTCCGACGACATCCTCGTTTCCAAGAGCGGCGGCGGCATCCAGATTTTCGCCGCGGCCAACGCCGTGGTCGACGGCCAGGGCAACGTTCTTGGCGGCGTGGGGCTCTTTCCCAAGTGGTCGTCGTTCACCCAGCAGTTCATCGACCCGTTCCGGGTGGCCGAAAACGGCTATCCCTACATGCTGGACAAGAAGGGCCGGATCATCGCCCACGCCGTGGACAAGGGGCTGCTCATGAAGGACCTCGGCAAGGAGGCCTTCGTCAGGGCGGCCATCGAGCGGGGCAAGGGCGAGTACGACTACGTCTGGCAGGGGCGGGACAAGGTCATGACCTTCGACACCCAGCCGGAGACCGGGTGGATCGTCGTGGTCAGCGCCTATGAGGACGACCTGATCGCGGCCGCGCTCCAGCAGCGCAACATCCTGGCCGTGGGCGGCGGGCTGGCCGCCGTCCTGCTGATCTGCATCGTGGTGGTCCTGGTGCGCCGCATCGTCACCACTCCGGTCAAGGGCATTCTCGACTACGCCACGGTGGTGGCCTCCGGCGACCTCAACGCCCGGCTTGACGGCTCCTACCGGTTCGAGTTCAAGACCTTGGCCCATCAGATCGAGCTCATGGTCGGCGAACTCAAGAACAAGCTCGGCTTCGCCCAGGGCGTGCTCAAGGGACTGACCTTCCCCTGCGTCGTGCTCGGCCCGGATCATCTCATCACCTGGACCAACCGGCAGATGTGCGAGCTCCTGGACAAGAAGGGCGATCCGGAATCCCACGTGGGCCAGCTCTCCGGCCGGTTCTTCTATGGCGACGACAGCCGCAAGACCCTTTCCGACAAGGCCCTTTCCGAGCAGGCCGCCACCCGGGGCGAGGTGGAGATTCCGCTGCCCGGCGGCCGGACCGTCCACGCCCAGGTGGCGTCCACGCCATTCTATGACATGGACGACAACCTGCTGGGTTCGCTGACGATCATTGCGGACGTCACCGAAATTCGCGCCCAGCAGAAGCGGATCGAGGAGCAGAATGCGCGCATCTCCAAGGCGGCGGGCGAGGCGGAGGAGATTTCCCAGTACCTGTCCGGCGCGGCCGAGCAACTGGCCGCCCAGATTCAGCGGGCCAGCCAGGGCTCCGACGCCCAGAAGCAGCGCGCGGCCGAGACCTCGGTGGCCATGGAGCAGATGAACTCCACGGTGCTGGAGGTGGCGCGCAACGCGAGCCTGGCCACCGAGGACGCGGACACGGCCCGGTCCAACGCCCAGTCGGGCGAGAGGGTCGTTGGCCAGGTCATCGAGGCCGTGGCCGACGTGCAGTCCCAGGCCGCCAGCCTCAAGCGCTCCATGGAGGAACTGGGCAGCCAGGCCGCGGACATCGGCAAGGTCCTGGAGGTCATCACCGACATTGCGGACCAGACCAACCTGCTGGCCCTCAACGCGGCCATCGAGGCCGCCCGCGCGGGCGAGGCCGGGCGCGGGTTCGCCGTGGTGGCCGACGAGGTGCGCAAGCTGGCCGAGAAGACCATGGCCGCCACCAGCGAGGTGGGGAGCGCCATCGGCAAGATCCAGGCCATGACCAGGGACAACGTGGCCGCCACCGAAACGGCCGCCACGTCCGTTGAGCGCAGCACCGAGCTGGCTAACGAGTCCGGCCGGGCGCTCAAGGAGATCGTGGGCTACGTGGACAACGCGGCCGACCAGGTCCGGGCCATCGCCACGGCGGCCGAGGAACAGTCCGCCACCAGCGAGCAGATCAACCGGGCCACCGAGGAGATCAGCCGCATCTCCTCGGAGACTTCCCTGGTCATGAACGAGGCGGCCCAGGCCATCCAGGAGGTTTCCTCCATGGCCTCGCGCCTGAACGGCGTCATCGAGGACATGACCAGCTAGGCCCGACGCGGGCCTGGCTGTGGACTCGACATTTGTCCTGAGTTACGGTAAGCCCGCGCCTCCCCCCACGGGGAAGCGCGGGTTTTTGCCGCCCGCAGACCATTAACCGCCGGAGCCGGAATCATGCTGCCCATCGTCGCACTTGTCGGACGCCCCAACGTGGGCAAGTCCACCCTGTTCAACCGCCTGCTGCGCAAGTCGCGTTCCATCACCCACGACATGCCGGGGGTGACGCGCGACCGCATCTACGGCGAGTGCCAGATGGACGGCGTCCACTTCGACCTGGTGGACACAGGCGGCATGGTCCTGGAGTCCGAGGCCACGCCCGAGCTGAGCAAGGACTTCGAGGACGAGATCTTCGAGCAGGCCCGCGAGGCCATCGAGGAGGCCAACGCCATCATTTTCGTGGTGGACGGCAAGGAGGGGCTGACCACCCTGGACCAGCAGGCGGCCGAGTTCGTGCGCAAGTCCGGCAAGCCGCTCCTGATGCTGGTCAACAAGGTGGACGGCAGCGAGTTCGAGTCGCACATGCTCGCGGACTTCCACGCCTTGGGCATCGAGATGCTGCCGGTTTCCGCGGCCCACGGCCACAACCTGGCCGAGGTGCGCTACGCGGTCCGCCGCTTCGTGGTCGACCTGGGGCTGCCCACGGACGCGGAGGACGAAATGGAGCGCGGCCTGCGCCTGACCATGCTCGGCCGCCCCAACGCGGGCAAGTCTTCCCTGGTCAACGCCCTGATCGGCAAGGACCGGCTCATCGTCAGCGACGTGGCCGGGACCACCCGCGACAGTATCGACGTCACCTTCGAAAAGGGCGGCAAGCGCTACACCTTCGTGGACACGGCCGGCGTGCGCAAGCGGGCCAACATCCAGGACCACCTGGAGAAAATCAGCGTCATCCGCGCCCTCAAGAACTCCAAGCGGTCCGACGTGACGGTGCTGGTCATCGACATAACCCTGGGCGTGGGGCGGCAGGACAAGCGGCTCATCGAATTTCTGGCCAAGGAGAAGGTGCCGTTCATCGTGGTGGTGAACAAGGCGGACCTCATCCCCAGGGGCGAGACCCGCAAGGCCCTGGAGGCCTTCGAGCACGAACTCAGGATCGTGCCCCATGTGCCCGTGGTCATGACCTCGGCCATGAAGGGCGTGGGCGTCGGCAAGCTCCTGCCCATGGCCGAGGCCATGAGCAAGGAGTGCGAGGTCCGCGTGGGCACCGGCATCCTCAACCGCTCCCTGGCCGCCGTGCTGGAGAAGCTCCAGCCCCCGGTGGTCAAGCGCCGCCGGGCCAAGTTCTTCTACGTCACCCAGGCGGACGAGCCCATTCCGACCTTCGTTTTCTTCTGCAACGACGAGACGCTGGTCAAGGAGTCCTACGCGCGCTACCTGGAGAACCAGTTCCGCAAGATGCTCGGGATAAAGACCGCGCCGGTGAACGTGGTCTTCCGCTCCAGCCACGACAAGAAGGAGTGGGAGAAGAGCCGGGGCATCTCCGGCATCGGCAAGCGCGGCCCGGGCCGGGAGCGCATCGGCGGGGCCAAGACGCGCCGCCACGAGCTCAAGTACAAGGCGCTCAAGAGCAAGCGCCGCCGCGCCGACGCCGAAGCCGAGAAAAAGGAGAAATAGCGCCCGGATTCATTGACAAGAACGGGTCGAAAAGGTAGGGCATTTTTTCGCCTGCCGGAACGGTTTTCGTCCGGCGGCAATCCAGGAGAAGTGGCCGAGTTGGCCGAAGGCGCACGCCTGCTAAGCGTGTATACGGTGTAGAGCCGTATCGAGGGTTCAAATCCCTCCTTCTCCGCCAGAGATCAAGGGGTTGCAGTGAAAACTGCAACCCCTTCTTCGTTCGACACCGTTGTTTCCCGTTGGCGCATCCGGTCCCCAATCGGCCTGCCGGGCGCTGAAAAGGTCGTGGAGTGAGTGATGGTTATTCTTGAGAAGCCGTATGTTTCCGATCTGTTGCTGGAGACGCTTGTGAAGATGGGCGTGCCGGTCCTGGACAACGAGGTCGCGCGGGAAGCCGCGGGCCGGGAGAGTGGGCAGGGCTTGAACGTCCGCCCGGAAGAGGCGTTCATCCGGTTGTACCGGGAGAATCCCGTCCAGCCGGTCTATTCCAACTCCGAAAACGCCATTGAATGGGTGAAGGCCCATTTGGACGGGGGCGACCTGCCGGACAGGATCGGGCTGTTCAAGGACAAGGCTGCGTTCCGGGACCTGGTCCGGGACCTGTGGCCGGATTTCCGCTACCGCACCGTGCGCTTCGAGGACCTGGGGGACGTCGACCCGGCGGAGGTGCCGATCCCGTGCGTGCTGAAGCCCTGCGTGGGGTTCTTCAGCCTGGGGGTGCACATGGTGGAGTCCGTTGACGGGTTCCGCAAGGCCGTCCGGGCCGTCCGGGAGGAAGTCGGACGCATCCGGTCCATGTATCCCGCCGAGGTGCTCAAGCTGGACAACTTCATCATCGAGCAGTGCATCGAGGGCGAGGAGTTCGCCGTGGACGCCTACTTCGACGCGGCCGGGGCCCCGGTCATCCTCAACATCTTCAGCCACCTCTTCGCGTCGAGCGACGACGTGGGCGACCGCTGCTACTTCACCTCGTCCGAGATCATCGCCGAGCATCACGACCGGTTCCTTGAACTGTTGCAACAGATCGGCAACCGGGCGAATCTGCGGAATTTTCCCCTCCACATCGAGGTGCGCGTGGACGGGAGCGGCAATGTCGGGGTCATCGAGGTCAACCCCATGCGTTTCGCCGGCTGGTGCGTCACCGACCTGGCGTGGCACGCCTACGGAGTCAATCCGTACACCTGCTTCATGGAGGGGAAGGCCCCGGACTGGCGCGCCATTTGCGCCGCGCGCCAGGGCAAGGTCTACGCCATGGTCATCGGCGACATCGACGCGTCCGTGGACCGCGCGAACGTCGCGTCCGTGGACTATGCGGCCTTCCTGTCGGCCTTCAGCAATCCGCTGGAGCTGCGCAGGATCGACTACCGGGAGTATCCGGTCTTCGCGTTCGTCTTCGCGGAGGTGGACCGGGAGAACCTGGACGAGCTGAAACGCCTGCTCCCGGCGGACTTCGGGGTGTATCTGAAAATGGCGTAAGCGGGCGGCGAGGGCGTGCGGCCCGCATCGTCCCGCTTGAGATTCTGACCAAAGGAAGGGCCCCCGGACAATCGTCCGGGGGCCCTTGGCGTTTGTGTTGCGGACCGGGGCCTACAGGAAGGCGTAGACCGCGAACAGGCCCGTCAGGGACATGGTGATGGTGTAGGGCAGCGCCAGCATGACCATCCGGCCGTAGGAGAGGCGGATGACCGGGGCGAGCGCGCTGGTGAGCAGGAAGAGGAACGCGGCCTGGCCGTTGGGGGTGGCCACGGACGGAATGTTGGTGCCCGTGTTGATGGCCACGGCCAGCTTGTCGAAGTGATGCATGGTCTCGTACACCTGCTGGGCAACGGCCGGGGGCAGGGTGGCCAGGACGTCCGCCCGCGCCAGGTGCGGGTCGGTCATCTTGCTCATCAGTTCCTGGCCGGTCATGCCGATGCCGGGAATGGCGTTCAGGACCTGGATGAAGTGCAGCTTGGTCTCCGAGATGTAGACCGTGGCCACGAAGACGTTGTCCGAGATGGAGGAGAGCAGGCCGTTGGCGATGTAGTAGGCCGCCAACTGGTCGTGCCCCTGCAGGCTCAGCACGAAGCTGATGATCGGGTGGAAGAGCTCCTGGGAGTGGATCACGGCCACGATGGAGAAGAAGACCACCAGCAGGGCGGTGAAGGGCAGGGCCTCCATGAAGGCGTGGCCGAGCTGATGCTCCTCGGTGATGCCGGTGAAGGCCGTCAGCAGGACGATGACCGACAGGCCGATGAGGCCGACGGCCGCGAGGTGGAAGGCCAGGGCCAGGATGAGCCAGATGCCGGTCAGCATCTGGAGGGCCAGCTTCAGCTTGGCCTTGCTGCCGCCTTTCTTTTCCATTTCAATGGCGGTCTCCAGCAGGTAGGAGCGGATGTTGCCGGGCAGTTGGTAGCCGTAGCCGAACATGTGGAACTGCTCCACGAGCAGGCAGGTCAGCAGGCCGATGGCCAGCACGGGCAGGGTCACGGGCGCGGCGTGCAGGAAGAAGGGCACGAAGTGCCAGCCCATCTCGCTGCCCACCAGCAGGTTCTGCGGTTCGCCGACCAGGGTGCACACGCCGCCCAGGGCCGTGCCCACCGCGCCGTGCATCATCAGGTTGCGCAGGAAGCCCCGGAACTGGAGCAGTTCGTTGCGGTTGGCTTCCTTGACGGCGTCGTCGGAGATGAGGTCGTGGGCGTCGGTCTGGGCGGAGCCGGACACGAAGCGGTGGTAGACGTTGTAGAACCCGAAGGCCACCGCCATGATGACCGCGGTGACGGTCAGGGCGTCCAGGAAGGCGGAGAGGAAAGCGCCCGCGAGGCAGAAGAGCAGGGAGATCACCTTCTTGGACTGAATCCGCACCAGGATGCGGGTGAAGGTGAACTGCAGGAAGTCCTTCATGAAGTAAATGCCCGCGACCATGAAGATCAGGAGCAGGATGACCTCGAAGTTCTTCAGGGCTTCATGATAGACGGTTTCGGGCGTGGTCAAGCCCATGACGATGGCCTCGAAGGCCAGCAGGCCGCCCGCCGGAAGCGGGTAGCATTTGAGCGCCATGGCCAGCGTGAAGATGAACTCTGCGATAAGGGCCCAACCCGCGACAAAGGTTCCGGCCGTCAGCATGAGTACGGGGTTGATTACGAGGAATCCGATGATGGTCAGTTTGTACCAACCGGGGGCGCTCCCGAGAAACGTCTCCATGAAGGTTCGGGAAAGCGGCGTTTTCATTCACGGTCTCCTTGGATACGACGAAACCGCCTCATGGCGGCGGGTCGGGAGGATTGCTTCCCGGGCCGAGGCGTCGCGTCGATGGAATATTCGGTTGTGGGTGGATTGAAAATCGGTGGCTCAGAATCCCCCAAAAGGGCGCCGGGTCTGGCTCGACGCCCTGCTTGGAGCTAGTAGAAAATCATCAGCGCGGTGATCATCACGACCATGTAGATGATGGTCATGCCCGCTCCGCTCCTGACATAGTCAATGGTCCGATATCCTCCCGGGCGCATAATCAGCGCGTTGACCTGATGGGTTGGCAGGACGAAAGTATTCGATGCCGCCACAGCCACGGTCAGGGCCGCCACGCGTGGGTCCACGCCCGCATTGAGGGCCATATTCATGGACAAGGGAACCAATAGCACCGTGGCCCCCACATTGGAAGCCACTAAAGTGAAAAAAGAAGTCAGAATTCCTATAACGATAAGCAGAATCACGGGAGTGGGAGAGCCCAAGGCGGCCATGATGGTGTCCGCGATGTATTTGGCCGCGCCCGTGTTTTCGAAGGCCATGCCCAGGGGGATCAGGCCGCCCAGGAGGAATACGGTCATCCAGTCCACGGACTGGTAGGCCTCGTCGATGGTCAGGACCTTGGTCAGGATCATGCCCAGCGCGCCGGTGAGCAGCGCGATGGAGAGTTGGACGTGGAGGCCGAGGATCATGGCCAGTGAGATGGCCAGCCAGAGCAGGGCCATCTTGGCCTTTTCGGTGCGCAGCAGTTCGCCCTTGACCGTCTCGGTGAAGACGAGGTCGGGCAATCCCTTGAGCATGTGGAACATTTCCCAGCGGCCGTGCAGCAGCAGGGCGTCGCCGGACTCGATGACGATGTCGTTCAGTCCGCTGACGAAGATTTTCTCGCCCCGGAAGATGGCCAGGGGGGAGACCTGGAAGCGCTGGCGTACGCGCAGCTCGCCCAGGGTCTTGCCCATCAGCTCGGAACGCGGGGTGACGATGCCCTCCATGATTCCCGCGTTGTTGGGCGAGAGCTCCTCGGCGAAGGTGGCCAGCTCGGGCTGGAGTTCCCAGCCCATGTCCTCGGCCATGTGCTCCACGAACTCCTGCGGGCCGACCACCACGATGTGGTCGCCGGGCTGGATGGTATCCTCGGCCGTGGGGGCGAAGACATGGGTCTTGCCACCGTCGCGCGCTATGGCCACCAGGGTGCAGAAGTAGATGGGGCGCAGGTCCAGGGACTTCAGGGTTTCAGCGTTGGTCCAGCCCTCGGGCACGTACAGCTCGAAGAGGGAGCCGACGTTGTTGTAGGTGCTGCTCAGGATGGAGGACATGGGGCCGGACATCTCGTCCTCCGCACGGTTCGGGAGGATGAACCGGCCGAACAGGATGAAGTAGACCAGTGCGGAGACGACCAGCAGGACGCCGATGGGCGTGACCCCGAAGAGGCCGAAGGCCTCGTATTTCTTGCCGCCCACGACCATCAGGTCGTTGAGCAGGATGAGCGGGCTGGAGCCCACCAGGGTCAGGCAGCCGCCGATGATGGCGCAGAATCCCATGGGCATGAGCAGGCGGCCCACCGGGACGCCCGTCTGGTTGCCGATGCGTTTGGCCGCGGGCAGGAAGAGCGCGGCCGCGCCGATGTTCTGCATGAAGCCCGAGATGAAGGCCACGGTGCCCGCGATGAGCGTCATTATCCGGGTTTCGCTCTTGCCTGCAAAACGGAGGATGACGCGGGCCATGGAGTTCATGACGCCGGTCTTGTCGAGCCCCGCGCCGATGATGATGACGGCGATGATGGAGACGACGGCGTTGCTGCTCAGGCCGCTGATGGCCTGTTTGGGGGTTACCAGGCCGAGCAGCGGAAGGAGCACCATCATGATGATGCCCACGACGTCCACCCGGACCCACTCGAAGATGAAGAGGAGCACGGCGAAGACCAGGACGGCCATCACCATAATGATTTCAGGGGTCATGTGAAGTCCTTGTGAATCCGGGGATCGGTTCTGCTTCGGGCGACGCCCTATTTGGCGTGCAGCGTCGCCCGGGTGTAAACCGGGATGCTTCCCCTGTTGCGGGACACCACGGCGGAGTCGTCCATCACGTAGCGGAACCGGGAGTCGCTCTCGTGCATCCGGGCGACGATGGTTTCCTCGTCCCCCTGCTGAATCTCGTGGCTGAAGCTCAGGCCCGCCTCGGCCGCCTTGCGGGAGAAGTACTCGATGTTGCGCTTCGCCTCGGTGGTGAACCCGGCGAAGTCCTTGCCGGACTCGTCCACGTTCAGGGCCACCAGCGAACTGCGGGTCTTCTTGCCGATGTTCACGGCGTAGTCGGCCATGCCGCGAGAGAAATTGACGCCCTTGCAGACGATCAGGATCTTGCACTGATGGCCTTCTGGGCAAACCTTGGGTTTCGCGGCGGCGCGGAGAGCGGGCGCGGGAGCCTTTTCCCGGCGGGAGGCGCCCAACCGCTTGAAAAGAGTCATCATCGGATTCCCTCCCGATTGTTCCATAAGATGATGTTCATGGCAGACCACCCAGGCGGCCACGTTGCATGTGTTGCAGTTTGCCGCGGCCTGCGTTTCGTAATGGTTGTCGACCACTTTTCTCAATGCGCTGAAGAGGGTCATGTCTCACTCCTTGTTTGAGGTTGGAGATGGCGATGCCACCCTTCCGACATTGGGCTTGCGAATCAAAACACATGCCAATTTTCATGTGGTTTGCAATATGCCGTATTTATTGAATTAGTAATATTTTTTCACTTCGGTTGCAGTGCTTCGTGATGCAGTCTGCAACGATTGTCCGGACGGAGAAGGGGATGGCCACGTAGATTCACGCTTGTCGACATTTTTGTGTGATGCACTCTGCAACGGCAGATTCGGCTCGCGAGGCAGAATAAGGGCTTTTTGGGGTGGCACTCAGGAAATCGGGGGCGGAACAGGGAGGA
>NZ_JAQUWN010000105.1 GCF_028692895.1 Pseudodesulfovibrio sp. | reverse complement strand
TTATGGTTGCTCGTCCAATTCCGTCCAAGGGTGTACCCCCTCTGGCCTGGGCCGAGAGAGCTGCGTAGCTCGTTAACATGTCCACCGTAAAATCGTCGCTCGGTGGTCCGAAGAACTGAAGCCACTTCTAGTGGCGTCGACAGGGATGCCATGGTAAAGGGCGTGCCATCAACGCTGTCGAGGTGGAGAGATACTCGCTCACATCTTATAATTCAAATAGGAACACAAGTTTGAACGACAAACATATCCAGCGCATCTCGCAAGATCTGGCGCTCCCCAGTATACATGTAAAAGCCGTGGCCTCTCTCATCGACGAAGGCGCCACGGTCCCTTTTATTTCCCGCTATCGCAAGGAAGCCACGGGCAGCATGGACGAGGTCGCCGTAGGCAAAATCCGTGACCGGCTTATCGAGTTGGCCGAACTGGACAAGCGCCGCGACTCCATCCTCTCCTCCCTGGCCGAACGGGACCTTCTCACCGATGAACTCAAGAACGCCATTGAGAATGCCAAGGATAAGACCGTCCTTGAGGATCTCTACCTCCCGTACCGCCCTAAACGCCGGACGCGGGCGAGCATCGCCAAGGAACGCGGCCTGGCCCCTTTGGCAAAGTTGATATTCCAGCAGAAGGGCGTCAATCCGCAATTGGAGGCGCAACGCTTTGTCGCCGCCGACAAGGATGTCCCCGACATCGAGGCCGCCCTTGCCGGCGCGCGAGACATCATCGCGGAAGAGGTGAGCGAGCTATCCAAGGTGCGTGGAGCCCTCCGCGTCCTGTTCGTGAAGCGTGGCCGTTTCAAGTCCAAGGTCATCGCGAAGATGGCCGAGGAAGGGCAGAAATTCCGGGATTGGTTCGAGTGGGATGAGCCGCTCGTGCGTGTTCCGGGACACCGGACCCTGGCCATGTTCAGAGGAGAGAAGGAAAAGGTTCTCCGGCTCTCCCTGCGGCCGTCGGACGAGGAAGGCGTGGACCTGCTGATTCGCAACCTGGTCCATGGTTCCGGCCCCGATGCCCAAGAGGTCAAATTGGCCCTTGAGGACGGCTACAAACGGCTTCTTTGCCCCTCCATTGAAAACGAGGTCCGTGCCGAAATCAAGATGAGGGCGGATGCCGAAGCCATCGGCGTATTCGCCTCGAACTTGCGCGAGCTGTTGCTCGCGGCGCCGCTTGGCCAGAAGCGGGTGCTGGCGCTTGATCCCGGCTTCCGAACCGGGGCCAAGCTGACCGTTCTCGACGCCCAGGGCGCACTCCAGGATCACACCACGATCTATCCGACCGGCTCGAAGAAGCAGCAGGCTGACGCGGCGCACATACTTCGCAATCTTTGTTCCCGGTATGACGTCGAAGCCATCGCGATAGGCAACGGCACGGCCGGGCGCGAGACCGAGGCCTTCGTCCGTGAGCTCGGTCTGGGTATTCCCGTCGTCCTGGTCAACGAGTCCGGCGCTTCCATCTATTCGGCCTCGGAAGTGGCCAGGCGCGAGTTCCCCGATCTTGACCTCACCGTGCGCGGCTCCGTTTCCATTGGCCGCAGGCTCATGGACCCTCTGGCCGAACTGGTCAAGATTGACCCCAAATCAATCGGGGTGGGACAGTATCAGCACGACGTGGATCAGGCCGCTTTGAAAAAGGGGCTTGATGAAGTCGTGGAGCGGTGCGTCAACTCGGTGGGCATTGACCTGAACACGGCCAGCGTTGAATTGCTCACGCATGTCTCCGGCGTTGGGCCGGTGCTGGCTGAGAACATCGTGGCCTATCGGGACGGGAACGGCCCGTTCGCTTCACGGCGCGATCTGCTCAAGGTGGCCCGGCTTGGCCCCAAGGCCTTTGAGCAGGCCGCCGGGTTCCTGCGGGTCAAAGGCAAAGAGATTCTCGACAGCAGCGCCGTCCACCCCGAGCGCTATGCCCTGGTGAAAAAGATGGCCAAGGACGTGGGGTGCTCCATTTCGGAACTGGTCGCGGATGACGAATCCCGTGCCCGCGTGGACATCAACGCTTATGTCTCGGACGAGGTGGGCCTGCCGACCCTTCGGGACATCATGAATGAACTCGCCAAGCCCGGCCGTGATCCACGGGCGGAGTTCAGCGTGTTCTCCTTTGCCGAGGGGGTGAACGACATCAAGGATCTTCACGAGGGCATGAAGCTGCCTGGCGTCGTCACCAATGTCACCAAGTTCGGCGCTTTCGTGGATATCGGCGTCCACCAGGACGGCCTGGTGCATATCAGCCAGCTCTCGGACAGTTTTGTCCGTGATCCTTCCGATGTCGTGGCCGCAGGCAAAGAGGTGGAGGTGACTGTGCTCAGTGTCGATGTTCAACGACGGCGAATCGGGTTGAGCATGAAAAGGGGATAACCTCTTCGTTGGTCAGGTGAAGGGCGTTGAGGTTGATGCCTTGAACAGGCGTTAAGGGCTTCGCGGTGCAAGTGGCGATGCAGCTATTGATTGTTTAAATGTATCTACATGATAATATCAGGTATATTTGCCATTGTTCGCATCCCTCCCTCTTCGCCAAAGATCAAAATCACTTCGTTTCACGAAGTGTCAAAGGCCCTCAAAATGAGGGCCTTTTTCTTCTCCATGTGCCTTACTCCTCCTGGACCGGCTTGAACTTGGCTCCTACCCAGGAGGCGAGGACCACGAGGGCCGTGGAGATGAAGATCATGATGATGCCCAGGGCGGAGAGGCGGCCCCAGAGGCCGTCCTCGGAGAAGCGCAGGATCTGGACCGCCAGGACCTCGGTGCCCGGCCGCGAGAGCACGACCGAGAGGGTCAGCTCGCGCACGAACATCGTGGCCATGAGTATCCAGCCGGACACGATGCCCGGCACCAGCAGCGGGATGACGATGCGCCGCATGGTCTGGACGCGGCTGGCCCCGCAGACCAGTGACGACTCCTCCAGGTGGCTGTGCACCTGGACGAAGGCGCTGGCCAGGGGCCGCACCCCGTAGGGGAGGTACGTGGCGATGTAGCCGATGAGCAGGGCCCAGAGCGTGGCGTAGAGCGGCGTCTGGACGAAGAACCACATGAACCCCACGCCGATGACGATGCCGGGGAAGGAGAAGGACAGGAACGACAGGCTCTCCAGCAGGCCCGAGGCCGGGGTGCGCACCTTGACGATGACGTAGGCCACGAAGATGGACAGGAAAATGCCCAGAGTGGCCCCGCCCACGCCCAGGATCACGCTGTTCTTGAGCGAGAGCAGGGAGATGGGATCGTTGATCACGGCGAGCCAGTGCCGCCAGCTCATCATCGAGAACGCCTTGGCGCTGGGCACCATGGAGTACGGCACCATGGAGGTGTAGAACAGCACCAGCACGGGCAGCACGATGAGCACGAAGGAGAGCAGGCCGACCACCGCGAACATCGGGTAGCGCGCGCCCTTGAGCCGGATCACCGTGGGCCGGTAGCCCCGGCTGGAGATGGTCACGTACTTTTCGCTCTCGCGCGTCATGAAGCGGTAGAGGTAGATGAGCGTGATGGAGGAGGCCAGCACGACCATGCCCAGGGCCGCGGCCTTGCCGTAGTCGGCGGAAAAGCCCGTGGACACGGCCCGGTAGATGTGGGTGGACAGCACGTATATCCGGCCCGGCATGCCGATGACCGAGGGCACGGCGAACGAGGCCAGGCTGCGCACCAGGGACAGGATGAAGGCGGCCATGATCGCCGGGCGGAGCACGGGCAGGGTGATCCGGAACAGGGTGCGCAGAGGCGTGCCGCCGCAGACCCGCGAGGATTCCTCCAGGGCCACGTCAAAGGAGGCCATGGCCGGGGCGATGATCAGGTAGGCGATGGGCAGGTCGAGCAGCCCCTCGACCAGGATCATGCCCTCCAGGCTGTAGACGTTGAGGCCGCCCTCCATGCCCAGGACCTGCCGCAGGAACAGGTTGATGATGCCGTTGGAGGGGTTGAGCAGCAGGACCCAGCTCACGGAAAAAAGGATGTGCGGAATCATCATCGGGATGATGGAGATGACCCGGAACATGAACTTGAACGGGATGTCCGTCCGGTTGTTCAGGTAGGACAGGAACAGGGCCAGGGCGGTGGCCAGAAAGGACGAGCCGAGCACGAAGATCAGCGTGTTGACGATGATGCCGAGCAGCTCCGGGTCGGTGTAGGCCTCGATGTATTTGTCCAGGGTGAAGCCGCCCAGGGTGCCCAGGTTCGTGCTGAAACTGCCGATCACGAGCATGGCCACCGGACAGACGGTCAGGAACCCCACGATGGCGATGAGGGTCGGGGTGAGTTTCGAGTGCTTGGCGTACATGGCCCCTCCCTATTTGGTGAGCAGCAGGCAGTGGGCCGGGGTCACGGTCATGCTGACGGCGTCTCCCTCCTTGAGTTCCGAATCCGGCCGGACCTTGACGAACAGGCGGGTGTCCCCCACCAGCACCTCTCCCTCCATGGCCTCGCCCACGAAGACCAGGGAGTCGATCCGCCCGGTGATCCGGTTGGCCGTTCCGTCCTCCGGGGCCGCGCCGTCCTCCGCGATGTGCAGGAACTCGGGGCGCAGGGAGAGCACGACCTTGTCGCCGGGGGCGATGTCGGCCTGGGATGCGCAGCGCACCTCGCCGAGCGGGCATTCCACGGTGGTGGCGTCGGCCTCCCGGCTCTTGACCACGCCGTCGATCAGGTTGGTGCGGCCGATGAAGTCGGCCACGAAGTTGTGCTCGGAATGGAAATAGATGTCCCGGGGCGTTCCCTTTTCGATGATCCGCCCGTTCCGCATGACCGCGATGAGGTCGGACAGGGCCAGGGCCTCGATGCGGTCGTGGGTCACGTAGACGGCGGTGATCCCGAGTTCGGTGAGGAAGACCCGGAGGTCCTTGCGCGTTTCCTCGCGCAGCTTGGCGTCCAGGTTGCTCAGGGGCTCGTCGAAGAGGATGACCTTGGGCTCGGCGACCAGGGCCCTGGCCAGGGCCACGCGTTGCTGCTGGCCGCCGGAGAGCTTGGTGGCGGGCCGGTCCTCGAACCCTTCGAGCTGGACGAAGGACAGGGTCTTGGCGACCCTCCGGCGGATTTCGGCGCGGTCGGTCTTTCGGGTCTGGAGCGGATAGGCCACGTTGTCGAACACGGTCATGTGGGGCCAGATGGCGTAGCTCTGGAAGACCATGCCCAGGCCGCGCTTCTCGGGCGGGACGTAGATGTTGTTCCCGCCCGACCAGACGGTTTCCCCGCCGATGCGTATCTCGCCGGAATCAGGGGACTCCAGCCCCACGATGCAGCGCAGGAGCGTGGTCTTGCCGCAGCCGCTCGGCCCGAGGAGGGTGAATATCTTGTTGGCCGGAATGGTCAGGGTCACGTCGTCCAGGGCGTTGATGGTCTTGCCGCCGGACGTGTAGCGCTTGCAGAGGTTCTCGATTTGAATATCCATGTGTGCGACCTCGGGTTCACCTTGAAATGCGGCGTCGTGATGCGCAAACGCCGAAAACGCGGGCCCGTCCGGGGTTTGATCGGCCCGGACGGGCCTGTGACGGAAACGAAGACGGTTTAGTTCATCTCGAAGATGCGCTTGAATTCCGCGCCCCACTTGGCGAGCTCCGCGTCGGAGAGTTCGCGGATGGGGATGACCTTGGCCTTGTCCATGCCGTCGATGGGCGGGTAGACGCCGGGGTACAGCACGTATTCGCCAACGTCGGTGGCGAGCATGTTCATGGCCTTCCTGGACAGGAAGTAGTCCATGAACAGCTTGGCCGCGTTGGGGTGCTTGGCGTTCTTGGCGATGGCGATGCCGCGCGCGGTGCCCATGAGCGGCTGCTCAAGGCGCGCCCAGTCCAGCGGGGCCGGGGCCTTGGTGATGATGTACTTGGGCATGGAGATGCCGATGGCCTTTTCGCCGCTCTCGATGGGCGCGGGGGTCGGGCCGAAGGACTTCACGAACATGGGCCTGTTGGCCGCGAGCCCCTTGACGAAGGCCATCCATTCGGCCTCGCTCTCGAAGATGTTCTCCTTGAGCCCGATGAGCCAGGATATGGTGGTCGCGTGGGAGGCCGGGTTGGCCATGACGATGCGGTCCTTCCACTTGGGGTCGGCGAGGTCCTCGTAGCGCTTGGGGGCGTCCTCGGGCTTGACCAGGTCCTTGTTGTAGATCAGGCCCACGTACTCGATGCCGAACTGCTGAATCACGCCGTCAGTGGAGGCCCAGGCGGGGTACTTGTCCGCCTCGGGGGAACGATAGGTCGCCAGCACGCCCTTTTCCTTGAGCAGCTCCATGACGGGCAGGGGGGCCTGGAGCACGTCGGCCATGAGCTTGCCCGCCTGGAATTCGGTGAGCACCGTGGCCAGGAACTTGGCGGTGGAGATGCGGGTGTACTCGCCCTTGACGCCGGTGTCCGCGCCGAACGCCTCCATGATGGGCTCGATGGACGTGATGTTCGCGTAGAAGGTCGCCTTGCCTTCCGCCTTGGCCTTGTCGGCCACGGAACTCCCGGCCCATGCCGTTGTCGCCATGGCCATGATCAATAGGGAAAGGATAAGTTTCTTCATTGGGCAACTCCTTGTGGTTGACGCGGCGCGCCAACGGGTTTGCATGTTGGGGGGGCGGAAACCCGACCAGCGCCAATGGGCCCGAATACTCCCGATTATCCTTTTGCCGAGCCGTCTGGCCGGGACTGATGTCTACCCATCAAATCCCTTTTATTCAGGGCTGCAAAGATTGTCAAAGAAGTTGAAAAATAATTATGGCGTCGTGCGTTGAGGGGCGTGGGCGTGCCTTTCGGCGAGCAATGGCGGCGGTGCAACGGGCGCATCCCGCCGATGCGCCATCGCCGGATATGCGGCGCTGCGCGGGATTCCCTCCGTCCGGCCGCCAAAAAAGCAGCCCCGCCCCTCCGGACGGAGGGGCGGGGTCCTTGTCGTGGCGTTATTTCCGGGCCGTCAGATTATACTGTCGAGCAGGGAGCCGGTTGCGTGGGCTCCCAGCACGGCCTGTTGGAAGTCGTAACTCTGGGCCATGCCGGTCGGATCGCCGGCCGAGGTCCCGGAGTTCATGTTGTTGAGTGTCTTGGATACGAGCGCGCCCGCGACGGACGCCTTGTCCGCCGGAAGCATGCCCGAACCTCCGCCACTGTTGTTCAAGATGTCCAGGGTCTCGGAGGCCACGGCTGCGCCAAAGGCCTGGGTTCCAAGACCGCCGATTGCCATGGTCATAGTCTACCCTCCTTGTCCTCGGGTCGGAAATAACGCCTGTCCATCACGCGATGCCGGATGGAAATTTCTTGCCCCTCGGCGGTTGGGCAGCCGCAATCCCGGACACGCACCTCCAGGGGATAAATAAACGGCCTTATCCGCTCTATCGGCAAAATCCTCCATGTCTTTAGGGCGCGTCTGAACTTTTTTTATCCGGTTGCGGTTTTGGTTGGGCCAGTGGCAAAAAATCATGGTCGTGCGTGACAAGCGCGCTGGAGCAGTGTAGAAGATCCCAATGATGGAAATGATTCCCATTGTCGTCTCCGTTGCGGCCGGAGCTGGTGTCGGCTTCCTCCTGGCGCGCAGATACAAGGACCGGTGCGCCCCGTGACTTTTCCTTTATGCGGGAATCGGCGCGGGTTTCGCCGTGTTTGCACTACTGAAGTCCTTCTTCGAATAGATCAACACCAAAACAACAGGCGGTTTGTCTTCATGCGGACCAATTCGTTTTTCAGGACGGTGGTCCTGATCCTCGGTCTTGTGCTGTTCTCGGCAGGTTCCGTTTCGGCGGCGGGCCGGGTGCCCGTTTTCGTCAGCATCGTGCCTCAGCTGTATTTTCTGGCGAAAATCGGCGGCGACCGGGTGAACGTATCGGTCATGGTCATGCCGGGAGCGAGTCCGGCCACCTATGAGCCCACCCCGCGCCAGATGACCGGGCTTGCCAAGGCCAAGGCGTATTTCGCCGTGGGCGTGCCCTTCGAGTCCACCTGGCTCTCCCGGTTCGAAAGCGCCAACCCGACCATGGCCGTGGTTCGAACGGACGAGGGCATCGAGAAGATGCCCATGGCCGCGCACCATCACCATGACGAGGAGGAGGGCCACGGCCCGGCGGGCACCCCGCCTCCGGGCCCGCGTCACGATGACGACCATGCGGCGGGCGGCCCCGGCCACGGGTCCATGGAGCACGGGCGCGGCGACCACGACCACGGCATTCTCGACCCGCACATCTGGCTTTCGCCCCGGCTGGTCAAGGTCATGGCCCGGAACATCTACAAGGGGTTGGTGGAGATCGATCCGGCTGGGCGGCCGGAGTACACGGTGAACCTGAACGCCTTCCTGGAGGAGCTGGACGCCCTGGACGGCGAGCTCTCGTCCGTGCTTTCGGCGCTGCCTCCGGAGCGGCGGACCTTCATGGTCTTCCACCCGTCATGGGGCTATTTCGCCAGGGATTACGGCCTGCGCCAGATTCCCATCGAGTCCGAGGGCAAGGAGCCGAGCCCCGGAGAACTGGCCCGTATTGTCGAGACGGGCAAGGAACGCCACATCCCGGTGGTCTTCGTTCAGCCGCAGTTCTCCGAGCGCAGCGCCAAGGTCATCGCCTCCGAGATGGGGGCGAAGGTCGTGCCGCTCAATCCGCTCGCCCCGGACTGGAAGATGAATCTGCTGAAGGTGGCGGAAGCGTTCCGGCAGGCCCTGCAATAGGGCGCCGCCTACTCCATGGACTTGACGTCCTCCCACAATTTGTTGAGGGCGTCGAGCTCCATGGCGTGGAGGTCCAGGCCGCGCATTTCGGCCAGCTCCTCCATCAGGCGGAAGCGCTTGAGGAATTTCTGGTTGGCGCAGTCGAGCGCGCCGTTGGCCTTGAG
>NZ_JAQUWN010000104.1 GCF_028692895.1 Pseudodesulfovibrio sp. | reverse complement strand
CCGGTATTTCGGCCAGAAATGGCCGGAAAGAGCCGGAATTGAGCCCAAGCGGGGTGCGATCACAGCATCAAATCGAGTGCAGAGGGCAAGCCGGGAACGAAAAGAGGTGATGCGCAGAGGTCTCTATCGTCTTCACCCTGCACCAGATTCTCGTTCGGCCCGTGTGCCGACCTCTGGGCCGGGGCTGGACCCTGACCGCCGGCTTCATCTCCGGCCTGCTGGCCGGGAGCATCGGCGCAGGCGGCCCGCCGGTAATCATCTACTCCACCCTCTGCCCCTGGGACAAAGACCGTTCAAAGGGCACCCTCGCCATCTTTTTCCTGATTTCAGGGATAGTCGTCGCCAGCACGCACGCAGCCTCTGGCCTGACCACTGCCGAGGTGGTCCACCTCTTCCTCATCTCGCTGCCCGCGCTGGCCCTGGGCATCCTCGGCGGAACCTTCGCCTACGGCCGCATCTCGGACAGGGACGCGCGCCGCCTGGCGCTCTACCTGGTGCTGGCGCTCGGCTGCCTGATGGTCTGGCGGAACCTGTAACGGCCCGGCCCACGGAGCTGGCTACCGCTCGTGGAAACCGTGGTACAGGGTGTCGAAGTAGGGATAGAGCAGGTATTCCATCACCGTGCGCTCGCCGGTCTTGATGGCGACCAGCAGGCGCATGCCGGGATAGAGCTGGTAGCGGCGGCCTTCCTTTTCGAAACGGTCGCTTCTGGTCTCCACCAGGACCTTGTAGAAGGTGCCCTGCTCCGGGACGGTGACGGCGTCCGGGCTGATGTTCGTCACCTTGCCCTCCAGCTTGCCGAACATGCGGGCGTCGCGGTTGGGCAGGGTCACGGTGGCGGGCTGGCCGGGCTGGACATATCCGATGTCGCCCAGGGCGAGGTGGGCCTCGATGATAAGCTTGTCGCCTGCGGGCACGATGTCGAGCACGGTCATGCCGGGCTGGACGACCTCGCCCACGCCGCGCACATAGACGGTCTTGACGATGCCGTCGATGGGCGCGCGGATGACGGTGCGCTGCAGGGAGTCGGTGGTCTTGCGCAGCCGCTGGGTGAACTCCAGGACCTCGCGCCGGGCCTTGCGCAGGGCCTCCTGCACCTCCTCGTGATGGGAGCCGTAGATCTTGTCCAGGGCGTCATCGGCCGCCGCCAGGGCGGACTTGGAGCGGGCCAGGGCGGCGGCGTCCTCCTGGATGCGGCTAACAAGATTGGATTCTTCCTTGAGGAATCCCAAATGCTTGTAGCGAGTGGTCAATTTTTCCTTGAGCAGGTCCTCGCTGATCCGAATCTGCTCGCGCAGGTATTCCAGGCTCTGCCGCTGGTTGCGGATGCGGACCACGATCTCGTTGATGTCCTGCTGGCGTTGCTTGATCTTTTCCTTCTGGCCGTTGATATCGCTGACGAACCGGTCCCGCCGGGCGTTATAGAGGTCCCGGGCCTGGGCGATGATGACCTGCGGCAGGTCCTCGGGAAACTGCGGCTCGATGGCCGATATGTCCGCATTCGGCGGTGTCGCCCCCCCGGTGTTGGCGGCGGCCGTGGCGTTGTCCGAGCCGTCCTGCAAGTTGGCGTACCAGCGTGATTCCGCCTCCAGCCGGGCGATCTCGGTGCGCAGAGAGTTGATGCGCACGTTGATTTCTTCCACCGTGGAGTCGCTGGCCGTGGCCTCCAGCACGATGAGCGGCTGGCCAGCGGCCACCTTCTCGCCCTCGCGGACCTTGATCTCGTGGACGATGCCGCCCTCCAGGTGCTGGATGCGCTTGACCCGCGAGCTGGGAATAACCTCGCCCATGGCGTTGCTGACGATGTCGAGCGGGCTGACCGAGGCCCAGAGGAAAAAGCTGACGCAAAAGGCTGTGCAGAGATAAAAAAAGGACCGCGTGGTCTTGTCCAGGCCGAATTTTCCGTTTTCGCGCATGACCGGCCCCTATGACGTGAGCGTCGTCCCGGCTTCCGGAGCGGGCTTCTTCTTCTGGACGCGCCCGACCTTGGGAACCGGCTTGGAGTTCAGGTCGATGACCATGCCGTAGCCCTTGACCACGTTGGGGTCGCGGGAAACGGCTACGATGGTCGTGCCCCGCTGCACCAGGAGGTTCATCACCTGGAAGATGGCCTCGCAGCCCTCCACGTCCAGTCCCTCGGTGGGCTCGTCAAACACCGCAATGCGCCCCTCTCCCATCAGGGCGCGGGCCAGGGCCAGTCGCTTGCGGATACCCATGGGCAGGCTGCGGCCGCCGTCGGCGATGACCGTGTCGATGCCGGTGGGCGTGCCGTCCAGGAAACGGCGCAGATCGGCCAACCGCACGATTTCGTTCAATTTGGCGTCGTCCACGTCCGGATTGAGCAAGGTGATGTTCTCCCGGTAGGTGCCGTTGAGGAACATGGGCTCCTGGGGCAGGTAGACGACCTGGGTGCGCCACCAGTCCGCCGCCAGTTGGCGGAGGTCCACCCCGTCGGCCAGAATCTGGCCCCGGCCGGGGTCGAGCAGGCCGACGACGAGCTTGGCCAGTGTGGTCTTGCCCGTGCCGTTGGCCCCCAAAACGCCGACCACGCTGCCGGGCTCGATGACGGCGGACAGCGACTCGAACAGCGGGCCCGTGGCGCCGGGGAAGGCCATGGCCACGTCGTGGAGTTCCAGCCGTCCCGAATATGCCTTCATGGCCTTGCCGCCACCGGATTCGCGCGGCAGCGAGGAAAATTCGTTGATCATCCGCAAGGCTTCGTCCGCCTTGCCCATCTGGAGCACGGACTGCATGAAGCTCGACGAGATCTGCAACGCCTTGGCGGAAAGGATGCTCGCGCCGATCAGGGAGCCCACGGAGAGGTCGCCGGAGACCACCAGCTTGGCGCCCACGGCGTAGATGGCGACCTTGAGCAGGGAGTTGAGGACCGAGACGATGGCCAGGGACCAACTGCGCTGGTTGACGACGCGCTCCCGGACCTCACTGAGGCGGTGGACCTGTTCGTCCCAGATCCGGTGGAGGTGCTCGCCGCCTCGGAAGGCGCGGACCGTTTCCGTCCCGGTGATGGCCGAGTTGACGCTGCTGCGGTGACGGAGCGACTCCTCGCGCATGGCGTTGTCCAGCTTCTTGGCCCGGTCCATGTTGAGCTTGCCCGCCCCTACCGTGGAGACCACGGCCAGGAGGGTGATGACGGCCAGCGTGGGGCTGAGGACGAAGATGGCCAGGACGAAAAGGATAAAGAACGGCATGTCCAGCACCGAGGCGATGCGCGAGGCCTCGTAGGCGGACTGGACGATCTGCGGCCCGGCCAGCACGTCCTGGACGCGGGCGGCCGGGATGCGCTCCATGGCGGCTGCCTTGGTTCGGGCCAGACCGTCCAGCACCCTGGCCTGGAGCCGATGGTCCGGCTCTTCGCTCACGGCCGAGCACATCCTGGTGCGGACAATGGAAAATCCCATGCCCAGCACCAGGGCGATGAGCATTCCCATGGTCAGGGTGTAGAGCGTGCCGTCAAAACCATAGCCGATGTACCGGCTCAGGATCTGGATGACGAAAATGGGCGAGGCGAGATAGAGGATGTTGACGAAGAACGAGGCCACGATGATTTCCGCGGCCAGCGGCTTGTGGAGGAACAGCCGTCTGAAAAGCTCGTGCATGCCAAATCCTTGCGGCCGGGCCATGCGACGGCGCGGCCACGCGACCCCTCGCCGTTACAGGTCGTGGGTGATGTTCTCGGTGATGAGACCCATCTGGTACAGCAGGGAGTAACCGGCGATGATGATGTCGATGTCGGTGGCGACCTTGGCGCTGATGGAGGAAATATAGTCCCGTTCGCCCACGAGGATATCGAGCAGGCGGACGTCCTCGCCCGTGGCCTTCTTCTTCTTGACCAGGCCGAGGAATTCCCAGGTGATGTTGGCCTGGTTCTCGTACAGCTCGGCGTTCTTTTGCAGGGTGGTCAGCTCCTGCCACGCGTTGCGCACGCTCTCCTCGATGGTGCGGCGACGGTCCAGCAGGGACTTCTTGGTCCGGGATATTTCGGACTGGACGGCCTGGACCTCCTCGATGTCCGAAAAGCCGGAGAAGATATTGTACTCCATCTGGAATCCGGCGCGGCCTTCGGTGCGCACGCCGGGCGTGCCCTGGTCGTTCTCCTTGCGCTCCCCTTCCAGTACGGCGTCGAATCTCGGGAAATACTTGGACTTCCGGCTGCGCAGGTCGCCCTGGAGCCGCTCCTCCGAGTACTTGGTTTCCAAAAGCATGGGGTTGCTGTCGAAGGCGATGGCGATGGCTTCGTCCACGTTGCCGGGCAGGTATTTGCGCGGCAGCGGCACCGTGTTCATGCCGCCGACTTCCTTGATGGAGGGGGTGAACCCGAACACCGACTTGAAATTGTTCAGGGAAATCTGCAGCTCGCGCTCCTGGGTGACCCGATAGGACTGGGTGCCGGCCAACTGGCCCTTGACCTGGAGCTCCTCGTAGGAATACCCGGCGCCGCGCTCGACGAGCATCTCCTGCATTCCGGAGAGCTCCTTGACGCTCTCCTCGGACCTGCGGGCGTACTTGAGCAGTTCGCGGGAGCGGATGACGCGCAGATAGGCGGCAATGCCAAGTGAGATGATCTCCTGCTTGGTCTGCTCCACCACGGACTCGGATTCCTTGACCCGACCCTGGGCCGCGTCGATGGAACCAGAAACGCCGCCGAAATCGTAGAGCAGTTGCTTGCCGGTGAGGGTCATCTGGTTCCGGTTCATCTGGGTTTCGGCGGAACCGGGCTTGCTCAGGTTCTCCCGACCGCCCTCCGCGGAGGCGTCCACATGCGGATACCAACCGCCGCGCGCGCTCTCGTACTGGTGCTGGACGGATTTGAGCTGGGCTTCGGAAGCGAGGATGCGGTCATGGGTCTTGACGAGGTGCTGCAACAGGTCGTCCAGCTTCAGCGACCGGGCGTCCTCGGCCAAGGCGGCAAGGGGCGCACCCAAAAGCAACATCAAGGTAAAAATGCTGGCGATTGCATATCTGGTCAGGCTTTTCAAAACCGGCCCCCGCATGTATATTGATCTTGGCGTAATGGAAATATTACAAATCATTTCGACATATTGCCGTCAGTCCATACAAAATAAACATCAGTACAATAAATAAATAATAACCAGATGGCAATAGAAATCATATTTTGCCTTGAATCTTGCCCCATTATGTCAAACGTCCGCCAAGCCGTTTCCGGAGGATGCATCTGAATGCTTAAAATCATCAAGAGAGTCTTTAAAAAGGACCAACTCATCCTGCTCGGGACCGGCCTTGCCGCCAGCGTGCTCATGGTCGTCCTGTTCGCGGTGCGGCCGACTTTCCTGACCTTTCTCGACTACAAGCTCTATGACCAGTTCCTGCGCCAGTATCACGACGCCAACGCCACGGACGTGCCCGTGGTCATAGACCTCGACGAAAAAAGCCTGAAGGAACTGGGGCAATGGCCGTGGCCGCGCTACCGCGTGGCCATGCTGCTCAAATTCCTCCAGGCATACGGCGCCAGCGCCGTGGCCACCGATATCATCTTCGCCGAGCCGGACCGCACCTCTCCCGACGTCCTGCGGCAACAGCTCAAGAAGGAGATGAAGGTCGACATCAAGATCGAAGGACTGCCCCCGGCTCTGGCCGACAACGATCTGCTACTCGCCCAGAATCTCAAGACCGGGCCCTTCGTGCTGGGATTCGATTTCCGGACCGGCGAGATACCGAAGGAAGACGGTTCCCCCTACGGCTCCACCGACTGCTTCATCCGGCCCATCACCGTATCCGTGCTGACCACGTCCCCGGACGCGCCCTCGCCCCACGACATGCTCTTCAAGGCCACGGACGCCGTCTGCCCCCTGCCCGTCCTGGCCACGGCCGTCAAACGGACGGGATTCATCACCATCGCCCCGGACATGGACAGCGTCTACCGCCGGGTGCCGCTCCTGTTCAGTTGGAACGGCAAGTTCTACCCCAGCCTGGCCCTGGCCGCGCTCATGCAGGCCACCGGACTCAAGTCGCCGGTCATCAAGATGGGGCCGGGCGGCGTGGAGTCGTTCCGGATCGGCAACGTGGTCATCCCCGTGGACGGCCGGGGCCGAATGCTCATCAACTATCGCGGCCCCATGAAGACCTTCCGCTACATCAGCGCGTCGGACGTGCTGAACCGCAAGCTCAAGCCCGGCGAACTCATGGGCAAGATATGCTTCATCGGCGCCTCGGCCTCAGGACTCAAGGACATCCGGGCCACCCCCCTCGACCCGGGCTATCCCGGCGTGGAGGCCCACTGCACCATCATCGACAACATCCTCTCCAAGGAGTTCCTGAACACCCCGAACTGGGCCAAGGAGCTGGAGCTGTTCACCTTGCTGGCCGTGGGTTTCATCACCACTCTGCTGCTCGTCTGGACCCGCGCGGCCTGGCTCATCCTCCCCCTGCTCGGCCTGGGCTGGGGCATGTGGTACGGCTCGGTCAAGCTCTTCACCGTGCAGCACTACTACATCTCGCCGCTCTACGCCTACATCAATCTGGCCCTGACCTTCACCCTGCTCACGGTCATCAAGTTCTGGCGCGAGGAACATGCCAAGAAATTCATCCACGGCGCTTTCGCCCACTACCTCGCCCCCTCGGTCATCTCCCAGATCATGGACAACCCGGACGCCCTTTCCCTGGAGGGCCAGGAAAAGGACATCACCATCCATTTCTCGGACATCCGCAGCTTCACCTCGCTCTCCGAGAAGCTGAGCCCGACCCAGGTCACCAACCTGCTTCACGACTACCTGACGCCCATGACCCGGACCATCACCGAGCACCAGGGCACGCTGGACAAGTTCATCGGCGACGCGGTCATGGCCTTCTGGAACGCGCCGCTGGACGTCGAGCACCACCAGGCCAAAGCCCTGGACGCGGCCCTGGCCGAGCTGTCCAAGCTCGACGAACTGAACGAGATTTTCATCGGGAAATACGGCTTCACCATCGCCATCGGCATCGGGCTGCACTCCGGACCGGTGCGCGTGGGCAACATGGGCTCGGCCGACCTCTTCGACTACACCCTCATCGGCGACAACGTGAACCTCGCTTCCCGCCTGGAGGGGCTGACCAAGTACTACGGCCAGAAGCTGGTGGTCAGCCAGACCATCGCGGACGCCTGCGAAGGGGAATACCGCTTCCGCATCCTCGACCGCGTCCGCGTCAAGGGCAAGGTGGAGCCCGTGACCATCTACACAGCCTACACCCTGGATCAGGCCGCCGCGCGAGAGACGGAGCTGCGGCGCTACGACATCGCCCACGCCCTCTATCTGGAGCAGCGCTTTGGGCAGGCGAAGAACGTCTTCGAGGAACTCAGGGGGCTGAACGTCGAACCCCTGCTCTACGACCTGTACATCGAGCGGTGCGACCAGCTCATCGCCTCGCCCCCCGGCGAGGGATGGGACGGCGTCTTCACCCACAAGACCAAGTAGGATTCGCTAAAATGGCGTCGCCGGGAGCGTTGTCCCGGCCCTATGGCGTCGTCGGGGACGGCGCCCGCGTCACACGTGCGCCTTGCCGGACTTGAGCGCGAAATAAAGGCCCGCGCCCACCAGATAGCCCAGGGCGAGATTGGAGGCCAGGGTGACTGCCGCAATGGCCAGGCACACGAACAGGTCGCTGCGCTCCTTCATGTCCTGGACGGTCAGGGCGAGTTGCCCCCCGCCGAAAAAGAGCAACACGCCAAGCACCGACATGGGGATCATCCGGGCGACCAGCCCGGCTTTTTCGCCCAGGAACAGGGCCAGGGACGCGAACAGTCCGCCGATGATCAGGTTGGACCCGGCGCTGCGGGCCCCGAAGCGATAATGCGTGGCCAGCCCCCCGGCGCCATGGCACATGGGCATCCCGCCCAGCAGGAACGAGCCGATGTTGGCCAGCCCCATGGACAGGCACAGGGCCCTGTTCGTGGTCCTGGCCGAGTCAGGACCGAAGAGCTCCCGGGCCAGGTCGGCATTGGCCACCACGGCGTTGCCCAGGGTCATGGGAAGCTGCGGCAGGGCCAGGACGAACAGGGCCGTGCTGAACGTGGCGAGGGAGGTCATCTCGGCCGGCAGGAACGCGGGAAGCGCGGACCCGTGGTTGAAGGGCTCGCCGCCGTTGCTCAGGATGATCCCGGTCGCGAGCCCGAAGCCGACAACGACCAGGGCCGCCGGAACCTTCCTGCTGTCCAGCAGAAAGAACGTGGCCGCAAAGGCGACGGCAGCCAGAATCCAGTTCAGCGGGACCGGCCCGATGGTCTGGACGGCCAGGAACGGCTCGGCCGCGTGGTTGGCGACCTGGAACGACGAGGTTCCCAGGGCGAAACGCGCCCCCTGGGCCATGAGCAACAGGCCGGTGGAGAGCTGCACGCCCCGGATCACGGGCCTGGGGATGTAGCGGGACAACCGGGTCATGGCCCCGGTCAGGCCGATGATGACGAGCATCACGCCCACCAGCAGACCCGCGACGAAAATCTGCTCCCTGGGCAGGGCCATGGCGATGGCCAGGGAGCTGATGACCTTCATGGGTTGGACCGGGACGGTGGTCCCGAAATACAGCCCGGCCGCGATGTAGAACAGGCCCACGCCGAGGAAAAGCCGCTGGGGATCGATCCCGTTGACCATAATCAGGCCAGCGGCCATCGGCAGGAGCACCCCGAGATCGCCCAGGGAGCCCGCAAATTCATGCCGGTTGATTCGAATCGGAATCATTCGCCCATCCTTTGGGTTTGCAGTCCCGCGACATATAATCCGAATATGATCCATTTGTCATGAGCCTCCTTGCGAAATGGTTCGATATTTTTTCGGGGGGGGAGGCGATCCGCCGGGCGAGCGCAAAAAAAGCGGGGCCGCTCCGATGGAGCGGCCCCGCCATGCCGTCGTTTGCTGCCGAGCTCTAGGGGTTGTTGAGCATGGCCTCGATGAACTAGTCGGGCCACAGGGCCGGGGACGGGTCCCCTTCCATGAGCCGCTTCCTG
>NZ_JAQUWN010000103.1 GCF_028692895.1 Pseudodesulfovibrio sp. | reverse complement strand
AGTGTTCGGGCGACAGGCCCACAAGGCCCCGCCTCAAGACTTCCCTGGCGGCCTGATCGCGTACGGAATGTTTGTATGTACACACAACCATAGGAGCACACCCATGAGCGAACGGATCAACATCGGCAACAACGCCTTCATTCTGCCCGAGCCCCAAACCATCCTCGGGACCATGCTCGACGGGAAGGCCAACTTCATGGCCCTGGCCTGGATCACCCGGCTCAATTACGAGCCCTGTATGATGGGCATCGCCGTCAACCCGCGCAACGCGAGCCACCGGGCCATCCGCGAAACCGGGCAGTTCAGCGTCAACGTCCCGGACGTCGACATGGTGGCTGCGACCGACTACGTCGGCCTGGCCTCGGGCAAGCGCACGGACAAGTCCTCGCTGTTCGACGTCCACTTCGGCAAGCTGGAGAGCGCTCCCCTCATCCGCACCTGCCCCCTGTCCATGGAATTCACCCTGGCGGACTCCCTGGACCTGCCCACCAACACCCTGTTCATCGGCGAACTCGTAGCGGCCTGGACCGAGGAGCGGTACCTCACCGACGGCTGCGTGGACATCGTCAAGGCCCGCCCCTTCACCCTGACCATGCCCGACAACCGATACTGGGCCGTGGGCGAACAAGTGGGCCGCGCCTGGCACGACGGCAAAGCGCTGCACACGGGCAAGTCCGGGAAATAGCGGAATCGCAACATCCCCCTCCCTGCACGGGCGGCCAAGCCATTCGCCCTCCTTTTTCAGTTGACGCCGTCCGCCCTCTCGTCTATCACAACCTTAATTGAAAACGAATTTCATTTTCATTTAACTAGCGGAGGCGAACATGTGCGCGGCGTTGATCGGCGGAATGGACAGGCTGCACCGGGATTACATGAACGAGGCGGAGAAGAGCGGAGTGAAGCTCAAGTGCTTCACCGGCAAGGAGCGGAAGATCTCCGGTTCCCTGGGCAACGTGGATTTCGTGGTCCTGTTCACCAACAAGGTCTCGCACAAGGCGCGCAAGGATGTGCTCGACGCCGTGCGCGGGCGCGACATTCCGGTGCTCATGCACCATTCCTGCGGTGTCAGCTCCCTGCGCAAGTGCCTCGACGAGGCCACGTCCTAGGCTGGACCCAGCGGATCGGGACAAAACGTCGGTCGGCCGACCGGCAGGACAGGCCGCGACCTATGCCTCGGCCCCGCGCCGCCAGTTTCGGACCAACTCCAGGACCGTCTCGGTCAGGCCGTGGAACTCGGGCTTGGTCACCTGGGCGTCGGCCATGACCGCATTGCCCTTGTGCAGCACGGCCTTGGAGATGAGTGACGAAAACAGGGTCACCGGCAGGACCTTGAGCACCGGGTCCTCCTTGATGGACCGGGTCAGGGTGTAGCCGTCCATCTGCGGCATCTCCACGTCCGAGACCACCACGTCCAGGAAGTCCAGCGGGCTTCTGCCCTCGGCCTGGGCCTGGGCCTTGATGGCCTGGAGGCGGTTCCACGCCTCGGCCCCGTCACTGGCCAGAGTGACCTCGAAGTTGGCGTTGGAGAAGTTCTGGCGCAGCAGTTCCCGCACCGAGGTGGAGTCGTCCGCGATGAGGGCGTGGTAGCGCTCCTCTGAAACGATGCCCGACAGGGCGGCCCGGGTGCCGCCGGACTCGTCCAGGTCGGCCAGCACCTGCTCCAGGTCGAGCATGAGCACGAACCGGTCGCGGATCTGCACCGTGCCGGTGATGCAGTTGGTGACCATGTTGGCCACGTACCGGCTCGGCGGCTCCACGTCCTTCCAGTTCACGCGGTGGATCTGCGTGACGCCCGAGACCA
Organism: Pseudodesulfovibrio sp.; assembly: GCF_028692895.1. Classification (GTDB taxonomy): domain Bacteria; phylum Desulfobacterota; class Desulfovibrionia; order Desulfovibrionales; family Desulfovibrionaceae; genus Pseudodesulfovibrio. The sequence continues at coordinate 7,221 of NZ_JAQUWN010000103.1, read as the reverse complement.
GGAAGCCGGTGATCATCCCGTTGAACTCGGTGACGATGATCGGCTCGTTGAGGCTCTTCGCGCGGGCCACCCCCAGCCAGACGCTGAGGTCCACCACCGGCAGGATAAGGTCGCGCAGGGGAATGGTCCCCAGGAAACTCGGGTGGGAGGCGGCCTCGGAGCCGGTCAGTCCCTCGGGGGCTTCCACCACCTCCAGGACCTTGGCCACATTGACTCCATAATACTGGGTCTCCACAGCGTCTCCCACCGCCTCGCGGATGAAAAACTCGATGATCTCCAGCTCGTTGGTGCCCGTCTCCAGCAAAATTTCCTGTTGGCTCATTGTCCCTCCTTGCGCGGGGCGTCAGCTTCTTTCCGCGTAGCACCCGTCCCTTGTTAGATAAATGATTTTCTCGAACCGGCGCAAAAAAAGCCGCCGCCCCGCTTGCTGCGGGACGGCGGCCGTCCGTTTCGTATCGAGGGAACGCCTAGGAAGTGGCCGCGCCGACGCACTCGGCCTGGCCCAGGCTCAGGGCGTCCCACTGCACGGGCTCCTCATGCTTGACCGGCCGGTTGAGGGTCGCGCCGATGACCTCGTCCCAGTGCACGGGCGAGACGCCCACGCGCGGGCTGCGGGTGGTCAGGTCGGCCTCGGCCAGGATATGGCCGGCGGGCAGGTCGCGGGAAAAAACGATGCATTTGCGCAGCTTCTTGGCCGCCGCCTGCTCCTCGGGAAAGACCTTCTTGCCCTTGACGCCCATGGCACGCTCCACCTCGCGGATCATGCTCACCATGGCCGCCAGCTCGGCGGGCTCCAGGGAGGCCTGGTGATCCGTGCCCTTGAGGGTCTTGTCCAGGGTGAAGTGGCGCTCCACCACGCAAGCCCCCAGGGCCGCCGCGCCCACGCTGGGGCCGATGCCCTTCTCGTGGCCGGAGTAGCCCACGGGCAGGTGGTAGCGGTCGCGCAGGGCGTCCATGACCGGCAGGCCGATCTGGTCCTCGGGGCAGGGATAGGTGGAGTTGCAGTGCAGCAGGATCACGTCGTTGTGCCAGGCGCGGATCTCGCCCACGGCCACGTCGATGTCCTCCAGGGTGGACATGCCCGTGGACAGGATGATCGGGATGCGCGACCGGGCGTACTTGCGCACCAGGGGCACGTTGACCAGGTCGGCCGAACAGATCTTGAGCAGCTCCACGTCCAGGTCCAGGACCTGGGCCAGGCTCGGGTCGTCCCAGGCCGAGGCGAAGAAGACCAGACCCAGGGACTCGCTGTACTCCTTGAGCCGCGCCATCTGATCGATGGAGAGTTCAAGGGCGTTGCGGTGCTCGCCATAGGTGGGGCCGAAGCTGTTGCGCCCGGTGTAGGGGGCGGCCCTCCCCTCGCGGGTGAGCAGCGCCTCCATGTCGCGCTTCTGGAATTTGACGGCCTGGACGCCCGCGGCGGCGGCCTCGTCGATCATCCGCCGGGCCACGTCGAACTCGCCCTGATGGTTGTTGCCGATCTCGGCGACGATGAAGCAGGGGCGCCTTCGGCCGATGCTGATGCCGGAGCGCAGCGTGATGAAGTCTTTGTTCGTCATGTCAGAATCTCACGATTTGGAACCCGCGCTTTTCGGAGTACGGCTTGAGCTGCTCGTAGATCTCGGTCTGCTTGCCAAACGACGTGATAACCACGGCGTCGCAGTCCACATGATCGAGGACATGCGGCGCGGAAACCACATGCCCGTTGAAAATCTGCCCCTGTTTCCTCTTGTCGTTGTCCAGAAGGACCATCACCTTGAAATTCGTCTCCCGCAGCGCGGAAAGCACCACCTCGCACGTCTCGGCCGCGCCGAAAAGCCCCAGCCGGAGCTTGCCCTCCGCCCGAAGGCCCGAGAGCTTCTCCAGCACGAAATCCTTGATGGTGGTGTAGAGGCGGACCGTCTCCGAGGAATAGTCGGAGAACATCTCCCTCCGCGACTGCCGCCCCCGGTCGGTGAGGGTGTAGCGGTAGCTCTTGCCGTTGACCGGCAGGAACTCGACCATGCCCGAGGACTGCAACTGCTTCAGGTACTGATTGACCATGGCCCCGGACAGGTTGAGCCGCTTGCCCAGCTCGAACTGGGACAGGCTCGAATCCCTGGACAGGGCGTCGAGGATGGCGAGGACGCGAGTGGATTTGCTCGGCTTGAGGTAGAATCCCTCGGTTATCAGCATTCTCGTATTTCCGTTGGCACCGTTTCCTGGCATCGGACCCCTCATCCGTTCGCTCGGTCAATGATTCATTCCCGTCCCCAAGGGGGTCTCCCGGCGCTCATCATACGACCCTAGTCGTGCACCGGCACCCTGTCAACCGCCCTACTGGCAACGATTCCACGGCATTGGCGCGCCCTGTTCCCGGATCGGGTCCTCCGGGACAAATCGTTGACACAGTGAATAATCGGCAGGTTCGCCATTTTTCTTTACTGGTATGGACGGCAATCCCTGCCCCTGTTTCGGGCGAACGTTGATTTGCAATATATCTGCCAAACGGCCGCGCCGCGATTGTCTCGCGCCCCAGCTATTTGCAACATACTGAGTAGAATGAACTTTCATCCCCGCTTTCCGGGAAATTGCCGGTCGTCCCAGCCGGGCGGGGGGGGGGAGATGCTGCCGCAACCGTCAATACTCCGGCGCACAGGCCGCCTGTTTCAAACAACGCGTATTGACCCGGAACACGGCCTATTATACCTTCCCCGAGTTCTCGCCCGGCGAGTCCAATACCGCTTTCAAGGATGTTTCATGGAGACCATCGACCGTCCCTGGCTCAAGTCCTACGACCCGGAAGTTCCCGCCAACCTGGATTACGAGCGTATTCCGCTGTTCAAGTTCCTGGACCGGGCCGCGCACAAGTACCCGAAACGCACGGCCCTCGTGTTCAAGAACTGGTCCATCACCTACGAGAAGCTCAAGGAGCGGACCGAGGTCGTGGCCGCAAACCTGCGCAAGGCCGGGGTGCGGCACGGCGACCGCGTGGCCATCATGCTGCCCAACCTGCCCCAGACCATCATGGCCTTCTGGGGCGTGCTCCGCGCCGGGGGCGTGGGCGTCATGACCAACCCGCTGTACATGGAGACCGAGATCGTCCACCAGTTCAACGATGCGGGCGTGCGCTGCTGCATCACCCTGGACCTGCTCTGGCCCAAGCTCGAAAAGCTGCGCGACGCCATCCCGGTGGAAAAGTTCTTCGTCACCTCCATCGCCGACGGGCTGAAGTTCCCCCTCAACTGGCTCTACAAGCTCCAGGCCAAAAAAGACCGCAATTCGCCCAGGGTTCCCTTCGACAACGCTTCCATCCTGCCCTTCAAGGCCCTGCTCAAGGGCAAGGAAGGGTACACCGATCCGCGCGTGGACCCCGAGGACATGGCCCTGCTCCAGTACACCGGCGGCACCACCGGCGTGGCCAAGGGGTGTATGCTCACCCACTTCAACCTCGGGGCCAACCTCCAGCAGTGCCAGTCCATGATCCACAATCTGGGCCAGCAGCAGGAGACCTTCCTCGGCATCCTCCCCTATTTCCATATATACGGCATGACCACCTGCCTGACCTGGCCCACCAGCATGGGCGCGACCCTCGCCCCCTTCCCGCGCTACGTCCCCCTGGACGTGCTCAAGGGCATCCAGAAGCTCAAGCCCACGGTCTTCCCCGGCGCGCCCTCGCTCTACATCTCGCTCCTCCAGCAAAAGGACGTGGACAAGTACGACCTCCACTCCATCAACTGCTGCGTCTCGGGCTCCGCCCCCATGCCCGTGGAGCACATGCGCCAGTTCGCCGAGCGCACCGGCAGCGAAATCTACGAGGGCTACGGCCTGACCGAGGCCTCGCCCGTGACCCATTTCAACCCCCTGCTCGGCGTGCGCAAGAACGGCTCCATCGGCCTGCCCTTCCCGGACACCGACGCCAAGATCGTGGACATGGTGGTGGGCGGCGACCCCCTGCCGCCGGGCAAGCGGGGCGAGCTGGTCATCCGCGGCCCGCAGATCATGAAGGGCTACTACAACCGGCCCGACGCCACGGCCGACGTCCTGCGCAACGGCTGGCTCTACACCGGCGACATCGCCACCATGGACGAGGACGGCTATTTCTACATCGTGGACCGCAAGAAGGACCTGATAATCTCCGGCGGCTACAACATCTACCCGCGCGAGATCGACGAGGTCCTGCACACCCATCCCAGGATCGAGGAGGCCGTCAGCGTGGGCATCCCCCACAAGACGCGCGGGGAAATCGTCAAGGCCTTCGTGGTGATACGCAAAGGCGAGACACTGGACCGCAACGAGGTGATCGCCTACTGTCGGGAAAAGCTGGCCAACTACAAGGTCCCGCGCCAGGTGGAATTCCGCGACTCCCTGCCCAAGACCATGGTCGGCAAGGTCCTCCGCCGCGCCCTGCGCGACGAGGAAACGGCCAAGCGCGACAAACGCAAACCCGCCCCCGAGGGAAGCGAGCCATGACGCACAGCGAAAACACCTGCCAGTTCCGTGGGGAGGTCTGCCGGAACCACCGCGAGGAGCGCAACGGCCACCGCGCCGTGACCCTCTGGTTCACCGGCCTCTCCGGCGCGGGCAAGTCCACCATTGCCCACGCCGTGGAAAAACGCCTCTTCGACATGGGCCTCAACGTCTATACCTTTGACGGCGACAACGTCCGCCACGGCCTGTGCGGCGACCTCGGCTTCTCCCCGGAGGACCGGTCCGAGAACATCCGCCGAATCGGCGAGATGACCAAGCTCTTCATGGACGCGGGCGTCATCTGCCTGTGCGCCTTCATCACCCCGCGCCACGCCATCCAGGAGCGGCTGCGCGCCATGCACGCGCCCGGCGACTTCCACCTGGTCTTCGTGGACTGCCCGGTGGAAATCTGCGAGGAGCGCGACGTCAAGGGGCTCTACAAGCTGGCCCGCGAGGGCAAAATCAAGAACTACACCGGCGTTTCCGCTCCCTACGAGGCCCCGGAGGCCCCGGAACTGCGCCTCGACACGGCGTCCGAAACCGAGGAGCAGTGCACGGAGCGGGTCCTCGCCTTCCTCCGGGAACGCCTCGACCCGGCCTCCGCCCGCTAGCGCGCGCCCAGCGCCATTCCGGCCCGCCCCCGGCGGCGGGCCTTCCTCCCCTTCCCCTTCCGCCACCCCTGCCGAGGTTTCGCCGGGCCCGCCGGGTCTCCGACGCGGCCGACCGCCCCGGCCGGCCTCTGGCCATTTCCCGCGCCTCCGCCGCCCAGCTCTCCGTGCTCCCGCTCCCCGCCACGGTTCCCGCCGCGCCGCATCGAAAGCCGGGAGCCCGTCGGCGCAACCCCGCCAGTCCCTGCCGCAAGCCCCGCTCCCAGACCGCCGGGACAGGCATTTCACACGTCCATGCGCACCATGCCGACTCTTGACATTTATGAAAATTTTCATTCGCCTCAATTTTCTTTTCGCAAAAAAAACGCGCTCTGTTTCTACGAAAGCACGAACTTTATTCTTGTTGAACAAGGCATTTGCAAAAATGTTATGCGCAAAACCCCTTTTCCTTGAACGTCGTTTCGTGTATTACGTAAGCTTGTTTCAGCGGCAGACTTCTGTAATTCCCATGAGAGGAGGAAATTGATGAAGACTTTTCTTAAACGTGCTGGCATTTTTTGCCTGATGCTCGTCGGATCCGCCCTGCTGCTGGCCGGATGCGGCGAAGACAAGCCCAAATCGATCAAGATCGGTTTCAACCTGCCCCTGACCGGCGACATCCCGGAAGTGGGCGAGGGCTCCAAGAACGCGGCCGAGATGTACCTCAAGGACATCAATGACGCGGGCGGCCTGGAAGTGGGCGGCAAGAAGTACAAGGTCGAATTCGTTTACATGGACAACGAGTCCAAGGCCGAATCCGCGACCAACGTCGCTCTGAAGCTCATCGACCAGGAGCAGGTCGTGGCCATCATCGGCCCCAACTCGTCCAAGCAGGCCGTGCCCGCGGGCGGCACCTGCAACGACAACCACTGCCCGATGATCTCCCCGTGGTCCACCAACCCGAACACCACCAAGGATCGTCCGTGGGTCTTCCGCGCCGCCTTCCTGGACCCGTTCCAGGGCCCGGTCGCGGCGGACTTCGCTTCTCAGAAGTTCGGCGCCAAGACGGCCGCCGTGCTCTTCGACGTGTCCAACGACTACTCCAAGGGACTGGCCGAGATCTTCAAGGAAGCCTGGGAGAAGAAGGGCCTCGGCCCTGTCGTGGCCTTCGAGTCCCACGGCACCAAGGACCAGGACTTCTCCGCCCAGTTGACCACCATCATCGCCGCCAACCCGGACTTCATCTTCGTGCCGGACAACTACAACCAGGTTGCCCTGATCGTTCAGCAGGCGCGTGACCTCGGCTACAAGGGTCCCTTCATGGGTTCCGACGCCTGGGGCACCCCCGACCTGATCAAGCTCTGCGGCGAGCAGTGCTACGGCAACTACTTCTCCACCCACTACGCCGCCGCCGGCGCCACGGGTGCGACCAAGACCTTCATCGACCGCTATCAGGCGTCCTACGGAACCGTCCCGGCCGACTACGCGGCCCTGACCTGGGATTCCATCGGCCTGCTGATGCAGGGCCTCCAGAACGCCGGCAAGGTCGCGTCCGACCCGGTCGAGATGCGCAAGCTGATCCGCGACGGCCTGGCCGCCATCACGTCGTTCGACGGCATCACCGGCAAGTCCAAGTTCGACGCCCAGGGCGACCCCATCAAGTGCGCCGTAGTCGTCAAGATCTCGGACCAGGGCGAGTTCGTCTTCGAACAGTCCGTCTGCCCCTAGTCCATCGTAACGCTTGACCATCCAGGGCGGGGACCGCAAGGCCCCCGCCCTTTTCAGGAATACCCGGGCCACCCGGGCGGCCTAACCCCGAAGCAAACCCCTCAGGAAGAACTATCGTGGACTTCATTATCCAAAACATACTGAACGCCCTCCAATGGGGAAGTTTCTACGCGCTCATCGCCCTCGGCTACACCCTGGTCTACGGCGTGCTGCGGCTGATCAACTTCGCCCACGGCGACATCTTCATGGTGGGGGCCTACATCGCCTTTTTCGTGGCCGGGCTCCTGCTCGGCCCCGCCATCGGCCTCTCCCCGACGATCACCTTCGTCTTCGCCGTGCCCCTGACCATGGCCCTGACCGCCTGCGTCGGCGTCTTCCTGGAGCGCGTCGCCTACCGCCCGCTGCGGCGCAAGGGCGCGCACCGGCTCTACGTGGTCATCACCGCGCTCATGTGCGG